>JBBRRK010000042.1:0-22046 GCA_038200765.1 Nitrospirales bacterium | reverse complement strand
CGCCGACGTTGGAAGAATCGGTGGAGGCTCTGATCAAGAAAGGCGCAACTCACATTACCGTGGCCACGACAATGTTTACGCCGGGGGGTTCTCACTCGGAGGTGGAAGTTCCAGAAATTCTCGACCATCTACGGCCGCAGTATCCCGGAGTCGAACTCCGTTACGCCTGGCCGTTCGACCTGAATCTTGTCGCGAACACCTTGACGGAGCAGGTGAAACGATTTTCATCAACAGAATCATAGTGAAGCAGCGACAGTAGGGCATCCACCAGGAAAGTGTCGCAGTCCATATGGCCCACCACACCAAACCTACGGCTTTACTTCGAGTATGTGCCGAAGGGAGGGCGTCGGGAAGCTTGAAGCGTTATGGATGACAGCAAGCGTGTTTATACTGGGTTGACCGGTGGCTAGACGGCATGGAGGAGAGGCATGGGGATGAGGCAGAGGGGGCAAGTGGGGTTGTATGTTCTTGGCCTGTTGATGGCCGTGGCATTCGTCGCGTGGGCCGCAGGCCCGGCGCAGGCGCAGCAGCAGAAGATCACCGGTGAAGATGGGGCACCGATGGTGCTCGTGCCGGCGGGGGAATTTACCATGGGGAGCAACGAAGGTAATGACGATGAAAAGCCCGTCCATCAGGTCTCTCTCGATGCCTATTACCTCGACAAGTATGAAGTGACGGTCGGCCAGTATGCGAAGTTTCTGGACGCCACGGGCTTTAACGGGCCGCCGAAGTGGACAACCATGGACGAACCGCCCCATCAGAAGCGCCCGGTCGTGAATGTCGACTGGTCGGATGCGAGCAATTATTGCGAGTGGGCCGGCAAGCGGCTGCCGACGGAAGCGGAATGGGAGAAGGCGGCACGAGGAACGGATGGGCAGATATATCCGTGGGGCAATGATACTCCGACGCGGCTCCATGCGAACTATGGTAAAAAAGACTGGAACAACCATGAGGCATTGGCGCCGGTGGGAAAGTTGGAGGACGGCAAGAGTCCCTATGGAATCTATGACATGGCCGGGAATGTCTGGGAATGGGTGAGCGACTGGTATGACCCGGACTATTACGCGACCAGCCCGTCGCGGAACCCGAAGGGACCTGAGAATGGTAAATACAGAGTGTTGCGGGGCGGCTCGTGGGACTTCGCTCCGGAGAATCTGCGATCCGCACGCCGGGACTTCAACATACCGTTATCCCCCAGCTATGAGTCACCGGCGTACCGGAACTTCAACAGTGGATTCCGGTGTGCGAAGAATCTAGAGATGGCTGACCCTGGGGAACTAATGACATTGAGTCCGGTTCCGGCCGATTATGCCGACAAACTTATGCCGGCTGGCTGGTGGACGGATACTACGGTCATCGAGGAGGGAAGGCAGATTTACCGTACGGAGGGCTGCCGCAGTTGCCATAAGGACGGGAAACCGGTAAAAAGTGGAGGGGGACTTCGTGACCAGAAAAACACCAGCCGTTTCTCAGACAGCTACTGGTTCTGGCGAGTGGCGGAAGGGGTTCCAAAAACGACAATGAAGGCCTGGAAGTCGTTCCTCTCAGAAGAGCAGATCTGGAAGGTGATCGCGTTCACACATCAGTTCTCGCATGGGGGTAAACCCTCCGAACACACGGATTACAAGCCCTGAGGTCGTCGTTCAATCCGGATCGCCGGTTCCATGCATCGCGTGCTCGACCGGGACCGCTCTAGCAGGCTGTTGAAAAAGTCCGTCTTCTCACCCGCCTAACCCTCGCAGCTACTCCACCCGCCCGCCCTGAGGCTGCAAAGACAGCCTCTTGCCCAGGGACGCGCTCTTCCTCGGGCATCGCTCTCGCGGCGCGCTCAAGAGCCGTGAAAGGTAAGACGTGGAAAGTGAAACGGAGGGCACCAAGTAATCCTCGTTAGAAACCTATCACGATTCACGTCTCACGAATTACTGGACAATCTTTTTGAACCGACCGCGTCCTAAGTTACTTTTCAGAATATAGTGTCTGCACAAGGGAGTGTGCTGATGGCGACTGTTGTACGAGGAGTGATTCTAGTAGACTGGGCGGCATTCCCAAGGGATGCCCGTCTCAACTCGTTACGAAACTCAAACGCTTGGAAGGGCAGCGGCGGGCGGCGGGCACACCGATGTCGGCAGAGGAACATGAATTGGACACAAAAATCCGCCAGTGGCCCAGGACGCCGGAGACGGACCCCTATCGATCTGGACTTGAAGCGGTGGCGGCTCAATTGCAGGCTAACCTAAGGGACGTGCTCTTTGCCGTGGCCTATAACGAATTCTGTGCACCGACATTGGAAGAGTCGGTGGAGGAGCTGATTAAGAAGGGCGCCACCCACATTACCGTGACCACGACGATGTTCACGCCAAGCGGGTCGCATTCGGAAGTGGAAATTCCTGAAATCCTCGATCACTTGCGGCCACAGTATCCCCGGGTCCAACTCCGTTACGCCTGGCCGTTCGATCTGAAACTTTTCGCAGATACATTGACAGAACAGGTGAAACGATTTTCCTGAGCGGGATCGCGGAGTGGATGGCGCGGAAACGGAGTGGAATGAATTCACGACGGAAGGATTCATTTTTGTCCTAGCCGAGTATACAATGAGTGGCCTGATGGTAGGAAAGATCGAGTCCAGAATGTTGTCCCTCAAAGTTGAGTTAGCGAACGCCTTTCATGAGACTCAGTCGTTCAAGTGGGACACTGGGACAGGGTTCACCCTCGCGTCCGGATTGAAGAGCCCCTTCTACGTCGATTGCCGGTCTTTGATGGCCCACCCAGGATCACGCCGTCTTGTCGCGCACCTCGCGTACGAATCGCTGCGACCGGTCGAACTCGACTGTCTTGGCGGGCTGGAAATCGGCGCGATTTCTATAGCGACCAGCATATCGGATTTTGCGTTTGTGGCCCAGCCGCCAAGAACATGGCGGACTTTCGTGGTGCGGAAGCAGGCGAAAGATCATGGACTCGGAAAACTTATTGAAGGATCGTTTCAACCAGAGGATCGAGCCGTGATCGTGGACGATGTGCTCACAAGCGGCGGCTCGCTTCTTAAAGCTGTCGCGGCTGCCAGGGGGGCCGGTTTGACTGTGACCCATGCCTTGGTGATCGTCGATCGGAAGGAGCAGGATGGGCGGCGCAAGGTTGAAGCTGAGGGACTCACCCTTGTCAGCCTACTAACCATCGACGACTTGACGAGTGCGCAATCGACATACTGATGGGTTTGAGCGACAACTGCTTCATTTACATTGAAACTGCATGCCCCACCGGCGCTCCCGCACGATTTCCTCTGAGCCTGGCACCGGGCTGACTATACGAGTTCGCCCTTTCGTTTCCCCCTCGCGCACAATGGTATAGGGTCCACCGCATTTCTCCTTCATCAATGCAAGGGCGTCCGTACGAAAGGAGGAGAGCATCTCTCCCTGCTCTCCCGTGAAGGGATATGCGACGATGCCTCCGTCCTCCCGTTCCTGAAGCAATTTTGCCCCTTCGCCACAACCGGCCAAAGTGAGGACAAGGAGGACTGCGAGGCTTGACCAAATCTTCTTGCATTTCCTATCATAGATACTCATGAGAGTGATCTCAGACGAACGATTTACCACTCTGCCTGTTGCGAGGAGGCCAACTATGACCAAGCGCATTGCCATTACGGTTGTCGGTCTGTTGCTGCTGTCTGCGATCTCGATCAGCGGTGTGTCAGCGCATCATTCCTATTTGCTCACCGTCCAGCAGTTGCGTGCCGGTTTGACCAAGGTTCCTTCAATGCCGCAGAAGGGTTTCGTCTTAATCGATGTTCGCTCTCCGGAAGAGCATGCGACAGGATTCATTCCTGGAACTGATCTGAACATCGACTTTAGAGAAGTTCAGGCTCGGCATCGGGACATCGGAGCCCAGGTGGACGATCATCTGGTAGTCTATTGCCAGTCCGGCCATCGAAGCAACATCGCGGCAGAAACACTGGCCGATTTGGGCTACCGTCATGTCTACAACGTCACCGGCAGCATGAATGCCTGGCTTGCTGCAGGCTTTCCGGTTGAATCTGGACCCCGGTAAAAAGAGTCTGTCGCTTTTCTGAAGGGCAAGGCTCAGATCAAGGCTGAGATCGAACAGTCTTATTTTCTCTCAACCTCGACCTCGGCCTACACCCTCTCGACACCGTCACTTGTTTGTGGTCTTAGCACCAGCCTGTTCTCAGCGCGGGCTGATCCCGATCACGGCTGGCAGCCCAATGTGGATTGCGATACCGTCTTCCAACAGGGGTATCCAACTGTGTACCCCCGCCAGCTTCGACGTGGCTTGCCGAAGCGAGGGGCTGACGGCAACGTCGGAGGAGGATCCTCCATCCATGGCCATAACCTGGCGTAGAGAGGGAAAGGCGTCCCGCAGACATACCCCAAGGGCATAGAGTGACACCGACTCCGTGGTCTTGAGGACGAGGAGGTGCCCATCGCCTTGTTCTCCGACGAGGGTCTGATGGGCGCGTTTCCCGGTTTGGCGCACACGAATTTTACCGGTCCGGTCGAGGAGCATGAGCGATTGCGCGACTTCTCGATAGGGCACGTGCTGCTCGTCAAAGGTATCGAAGGTCAAGTCCAACACCCGCGCGCGTCGTGATAAACGATCCGCCGCCGGTTCTGCCGCAAACAGTCCCAGCCAGGTCGTGTGCCGCTTGCTCCCCAGCGAACGGCCGTTTCCATAGAGCAGCCCAAGATACGCATAATTCTCACGGAAGAGCCCGGCATTGAAGACCAGATCGTGGCCGGTTCGTTCTTGCCATTGGCGAATATCGGGCGGCTCCGAGAGGCCGTCTTGCTGGTAGTAATGCACAGTAAAGCGATAGCGAGCGGGGTCGATCTCGACGGCAATCAGCGGCGCAACGTCGGGGCACTGTGCGTGAGGATCCCAGACGGAAATGGATAAACCGTCCCCGAGTCGATCCCCGGTAAGGGTCTGACCTATCGTCGGCGGGGGCCCACTGAGCATGACGAAGATGATACCCAGGAGAACCGGGGCAACAGAGGTCAAAGAGAGAGACCGGTAAAAGCTGTTTTCTCGTACCATCGTCAGCATCGAGTATAGAGGGAGCCTATCTGTAGCGTCAAATCCTTCAAGGAAGGAGGGCGTCGGCTTCGATGCGAGTTTCACACGTCAGCGCTAGGGTATTTGCGATGAGGCGTTGGTATCGAGCAAATTCCTGACTTCCTGAGCGAGCACCTCTGGAGTGAAGGGCTTTTGTAAAAGACGACTCGTGCCCTCTTCTTGTCCGGCGATGATGCCGACGTCATCCATAATACCCAGATATAAACAGGACTCGTAAATCCGGATTGATCACAAAGAGACGCTGGGCCAGTTCCTGTCCACCCATGCCGGGCATGACGATGTCGGTTAAAAGAAGCTGAATCGATCCTGCTTGTTGTGTCGCCAATAAGCAGGCTTCAACCCCGTTCTTGGCTTCCAGAACCCGATAGCCCAACTTCCGCAGTTCGCCTCGCATGAGCATCCGTATGCTCGATTCGTCTTCCACCAACAGAATCGTTTCCGTACCCTTCTGAGGCTGTCCCAACGGCTTAGCCGGCATCGTGGCAAGGATGTCGGACTCAACGCTCGGGAAATACAAGTCAAAGCGTGTGCCGTGTCCCACTCGACTGGTGACGTCGATGGCACCGCCACATTGCGTGACGATCCCAAACACCGTGGAGAGGCCCAAACCGCTGCCCTTCCCTTCCCCTTTCGTGGTGAAGAATGGTTCAAAAATATGAGATTGTGTCCTGCAGTCCATACCACAGCCAGTATCGCTGACGGCCAACCAGACATAGGGACCTGGCCGTAATGGGGTAACTTGATACACCGGACTGCGGGTGAGTTCGATCTGCGCCGTTTCGATCGTGAGCGTTCCGCCGTTCGGCATGGCATCCCGCGCATTGACGACGAGATTGACCAGGATCTGTTCAAGCTGGGATTGGTCGCCACACAGCCGCCCGTTCGCCGGATCGAGTGTGCAGACGAGCTGGATATTCTCGCCGATGAGACGACGCAGAAGACTGACCAGACTCGTGACGGCGTCATTGATGCAGAGAACTTTCGGGTCCAGGGGTTGTTTCCTGCTGAAGGTGAGCAGTTGTCGGACCAGCGCCGCAGCCCGTTCTCCGGCCTTCTGTGTTTCACAGACCGCTTCATACAGACGATGGTGAGGGCCGAGCTCCGACGAGAGGACTTCACTGTAGCCCATGATGACCGTCAGGAGATTATTGAAGTCATGCGCTATCCCTCCGGCCAACCGACCTACGGCTTCCATTTTCTGGGACTGCCGAAGCTGTTTCTCGGTCTGCCGAAGGGCTTCTTCCGCCCGTTTCCGTTCGGCGCGGTCATTGAGTTCACGTAATGCGCGCTGCACCGAGGGCACCAGCCGTCCAAGCCGTTGCTTGAGCACATAGTCCGTCGCGCCTTGATGCATGGCGTCGATGGCCAATTCCTCTCCGATAGTGCCCGAGACAAAAAGAAAGGGCACTTCAGGACAATGCTGACGCGCCAAGGTGAGCGCCGTCATCCCGTCGAACCCCGGAATCGAATAGTCCGCCAGAATAAGATCCATCCGGCCTTCTTTGAGAGCCGCCTCAAATGCCTGACGGGTATCGACGAGTTGGGATCGGCAGGGGATGTTGCCCTCTACCAAGGTAAGCCTAATGAGTTCCGCGTCGATCGGATCGTCCTCGATGTGGAGTACGCGCAGAGAAGTGTTCACGGGTCCCTTGTCGAGAGAGTGCTGGGTTGGGCCAGCGCCTCAGGTGGCGGTTCGTTGACCGTACCCCAAAAGGAACCAAGTTCTTTCACGGCCAGGATGAACTGCTGAAACTCAACGGGCTTCACCACGTAGGCGTTGGCACCCGACGCATAGCATTGGGCTAAATCCCGCTCCTCGCGCGAGGACGTCAGCATGACGACGGGAATCGACCTCAGCTTCACGTCGTGCTTAATCGTTCTCAAGACGTCGAGCCCGTCGACTTTGGGCATCTTGAGATCCAGGAATATAACCACGGGATTGCCTGGCTGTCTGTCGGTAAAGATTCCGCGGCAATAGAGGTAGTCGAGGACTTCGCCTCCGTCACGGCAGACCACCACTTTGTCGGCGATATGGTGTTCTTCCATCGCGGCCAGCGCCAGCTCAGCGTCACGAGGGTTATCTTCGGCCAGCAGGATGGGCTTGGCAGTGGTCATCAGAGAGACTTCGCGAACGGGAGCGAAAAATAGAAGGTGGCTCCTTGGCCCAATGCGCCTTCGGCCCAGGTCCGCCCACCATGCCGATGGATGATTCGACGTACGTTGGCGAGGCCGATGCCGGTGCCTTCGAACTCGTCGTTCCGATGGAGGCGTTGAAACACACCGAATAACTTGTTGACATACTGCATGTCGAATCCTACTCCATTATCGCGCACGAAGATCTCAACGTCACTGGGGCTTCCTTGGGCGACACCGATTTCGATCTTGGCTTCCGGTCTGGTTGCGGTGAACTTGAGCGCATTGGAGATCAGATTGACGAACACTTGGCGCAACATCGCCGGATCTCCTGACACGTTGGGTAGTGGATGCATTGTCCAGGAGACCGTCCGTCCTTGCAAGTCAAGACGTAAACCGTGAAGGACGTCCTTGATGAGTTCGTCCAAGTTGACCGTCGTGTAGAGCATGTCCTGGCGGCCCATGCGGGAAAAGCCGAGCAGATCGTCGATCAGTTGTCCCATCTGCTTCGCGGAGTCCGAAATCGTTTGGAGATAGCGGCGCGCTTTATCATTGAGCGCGTCACCGGCTGCTTTGGACAACAGAGCCGCATATCCGTCGATATGCCGGAGTGGGGCGCGCAGATCATGGGACACGGAATAGCTGAACGCTTCTAATTCTTTATTGGCAGCCTGGAGTAGCTCGCCCCGGCTCTGCAACTCTATCGCCACGCGGCGCCGCTCGGTGACATCGTGATGGATGAGAAAGTAGACAGAGGCCAAGAGAGCCAGCTGTAAGAACGCGCCGAGCCCGAGCAAGGCGATGGTATCTTTCGTGTTTCCAACGGATTGTGCTACACGAGCCTGAAGGGCTCGTTGCTCAGCTGCGTCGAGTTCGGCAGTCAGGCGATGGATTCCCTCGATCTCGTTTTTCGCCGCCCCGGAGAGTGCAAGGTGCCGAACGCCTTCATACCCATGCTTTTTGCGTTAAGCGATGGCCCCTGCCTCTGCTTCCAATTGCCTGGCGATGAGCTGTTCGAGTATCGCCAGGCGGCCCTGTTGTTGGTCTCCCTCGTTCGTTAGGCCTCTGAGATACCGTAGGGATTCGGGCACTCGTTCGACAACGGTCCGGTAGGATGTGAGGTAGGACTCGTCGCCAGTAACGAGATAACGCCGATGGCCGCTTTCAGCAGCGCCAAGCGCCTCTTCGACCGAGCCGAGTAGCTGGACCAATTCATGGCTTTTGCTATCGAGCCGGCTGTTCTCGATCAAGACGGTGGTGTTGCGGTAGGAGATGGCGCTGATCACCACGATGCCGGCAAAGACGAGCCCAAACCCCGCAAGGACGCGCCGTTCGATCGACCAACGGGTGAACCACTCCATGTGCCATCCGGTCTTGGGAGTCGGTTCCGGACTGTTGTCGAGAACCGGTTCCGATCGAACGAGTGCGGGCGTAACCGGACGTTCCTGCGTGACAGATTCCATGGTTCAATATGCGCGGGCGTGTGGATATAAGATAACGCTGTAGAAACTGTACTCTCCTTCGGAAGACCCGGCAAGAAATTTAGCTCATTGGACGCTGAGAAACCGTTCCCGCTAGAGAATGTAATTCGCGTGATGCGTGGCGTTGTGTTGCAAGCGTGGGTAGGGGCGGCAGCAGTCTCGCCGTTCAACTCTCCGCTGTATGGTACGAGCATGCCTCCTGACTTTACGTTTCCAAAGGCCCGTTCTCGTTTCGCGTCTCTATGCGCGTGTGACACACCGTGATGAATCGATGGGTGTCAGCCACCGAGGGGGATGACGGCAGGAGGAATGGGAAGGGATGCGGTTGGATCAGCCACATTTGAAAATACCAAGATGGCCGAGACAACCCAGTCGGTGACTGGTTGGGGATAGATGCCGATCGCGAGGGTGCCGGCGAGACAGATGTAGACTACTACTTTGATCGGGCCAGAAATCTTAAGCGGTGATCGGTCACGGGGTTCGTTGACATACATCTTCTTCACGACGATGAGGTAGTAGTACATGGAAATAACGATGTTAATGAGCCCGACAGTGATGAGCACGTAGAGCCCTTCCTTGATGGCCGCGATAAAGATGTAGAGTTTGCCGATGAAGCCGGCTAGCGGGGGCACCCCGGCCAACGACAAGAGAAAAATCAGCATTGAAAAGGCGAGAAAAGGAGACCGGCGGCCCAAGCCGCTGTAGTCGTCGATTTCCTCGCTGCCGATGGCTTCGCTGACGGCGATGACAATGGCAAAGGCACCGAGATTGGCGAACAGATAGGTCAGGAGGTAGAACAGCATCGCGTCGCTGCCCATCTTCGTACCGGTTGCGAGACCGATCAGCACGTTGCCGATCTGGGCAATGCCGGAATAGGCCAAGAGCCGTTTGATATTCTTTTGGGCGATGGCCACGATGTTGCCGTACGTCATGGATAAGACAGAGACAGCAACAATTAATAGGACCCAGATCGGCTTAAAGGTCGCCAAGGCGACGAGGAACATTCTCAGGAGAATGGCAAGCGCCGCGACCTTCGGTGCGATCGAGAGGAATGCCGTCACCGGCGTCGGTGCACCATGGTAGGTGTCTGGGATCCACGAGTGAAAGGGTACGGCGCCGATCTTGAATCCTAATGCGGCGAAAATCAGCAGGAAGCCGATGGCCAAACCCGGTGTGGCTTGCGCCATTTTCATGTCTGAAAACACCAGCTTGCCTGTTTCTCCAAAGACCAAGCTGATGCCATAGGCGAGGAGCGCGGCGGCGAAAATGCCCAGGATGAAAAACTTGATACCCGCTTCGTTCGAGGCCATGTCCTCACGGAGATAGGCGATGAGAACATAGAAGCCGAGAGAGGAAAATTCCAGGGTGATGAAGAGCGACAGCAGGTCATTCGCCGAAGCCATAAACATCATCCCGAGGGTCGCCATCACGATCAAGAAATAATATTCTCCGCGGAAGACCTTGAATCGATGGATGTAATCGATGGAGACCAGAATGATGAGGATCGCCGATCCGACGATCAACATTTTGAAGAACAGGGCCATCCGGTCGAGGACAAACATGTTCCCGAAGAGGGCCCCGGTGATCCCAGCGAAATCGAACCAGGCCAGACAACCGAGGGTACCGACGAGCCCGGCGATGCTGAAATAAGCCAATTGCTCGTTGGGCAGCCGAGGGAACGAGAAGTCAATGATCAGGATAAAACAGAGCCAGGACGTGACCAGGATTTCCGGCAAGAACAGCAGGAGATCGGAGGGAGACATCGTGAGTTCGAAGGTCATTGATCGCTCCCTGAGGCGCCAGGCATGAGGGACGACAGGTCACCAGGGAGCGTTGCCAAGTTCTGCGGGGAAGAATTGGCCCTCGCATCACGTTTCACACCTAACGGTTCATGCTCTTGCGAGGCGACCGGCACGACGCGAATGATCTTCGCAATCAAGGGATCGACGCCCGATCGCACCACGTTATAGAGGTGCATGGGAAAGAAAAAGAACCCGACACTGACCGTGATCATGATCAAGAGCGGAAGACGATCGGGGAAAGAGACGGCATCATGCGCGTGACTGTACTTCTGGTCCATAGGTCCGAAGAAAAGCCCGCGCATCATCTTGAACAAGTAGGCCAAGGTCAAGACGATGCCGACCACGGCCACAATGACTTGGAGCGGATACTTGTTCCAACTACCAACGATGATCATGACTTCGGCGATGAAATTCACCGTGCCGGGCACGCCGATCGAGGCCATGCAGGCAATGACGAAACAGCCGGAAATGAACGGCATGCGATTTGAGAGCCCGCCGAGCGAGGGGATGTCGCGGGTATGCGTCTGATCGTACACCCAGCCGGCCATGGCGAAGAGCATGCCCGTGGCCATAGCGTGGGCGAACATATACATCACCGCGCCGGTCACGCTGATGTAGTCCAGGGCGGCCATGCCCAAGAAGACATACCCCATGTGGCTGGAACTGGAATACCCGATGACGTACTTGGTGTCCTTGGCGTAGAACGCCACCAACCCACCGTACACGATACTGAACATGCAGAGTACCGCCGCGATGGGCATGAGCTCTCTCGTAGTCTCCGGCAGAATCTCGAAGGCCACCCGAATGATGGAAAAATGGCCGAGCTTCATCAGCACGCCGGCGTGCAACATACTCGTGGCGGCCGGCGCGGCTGCATGGCCTACAGGAGACCAGGAGTGCAGCGGCCACAACGGCGCAATCGAGGCAAAGCCGAAAAAGATCAGAATCCAAATGATCTTGTCCAATGTCGTGCCCAAGACTGGAATGTTCATCAAGTTGGCCTGTTCGCGCAGCACCAGAATGTCGAAGGTATTGAGCTCCGAATACTTATAAATCAGCAAAATACCCATTAAGGCCGCGACGGCAAAGGCCGAGAGGAAGAGCACCAGCTTCATCGCGGCGTATTCTTTACTGTTGGACCCGAAGTTGAAGATGAACCCGACTGAATCACGCAGTTTGAGGCCTGCCGGATCCGTCATCTCGTTGTACGTTTTCGTGTGACTTCCCCACATGCCCAACAAGAGATACATGGGGATGACGGACATTTCATAGAAGAAGAAGAGGAAGAACAGGTCCAACGACATGAACACGCCGATCGTGGCGGCCGCGAGGATGAGCAGCCAGATATAGAACTCTTTCATTCGATCCTTGACGTGCCAGGACACGAAAATGCCTGCGAACAACAAGATGCTCGACGCCAACACCAGCGGGGTGCCGATCCCATCTACTCCGAGGTGGAGCGAGATGCCCAGTTGGCGGGACCATTCGAATCGCTGGACGAATTGGAAGCCCCCTTTTACGTGATCGTAGGCGTAGAACAGGTAGAGCGAGGCGAGCAAGGAGATAAGGGCCGATCCCGCCGCAATCCCTCGCACAAGCATAGCTTGCCGGTTGGAGACGAAGATCAGGGCAATGGCACCCACGAATGGAGCAAACAAGATATAGAGCAGTGAGTCAGCCATACGAATTAATCAACCCTTACCGGCTGTTTGGGCTCGATCGACGCCACGGTCCCGTGTTCCAGTCGATCCACCAATGCCTGCACCGATCCGTTCATCATTCTCAAGAAGGGCGCGGGATAGAGACCGATCCAGAGGATCATCACCGACAAGGCCGTCGCGATAAATATTTCACGGGGATGCAGATCGCTGATGGAATCCTTCACGGCTTTGCCGAGTGGACCCAGCATCGACCGCTCGTAGTACCAGAGAAAATAGGCCGCGCCGAAGATGACGCCGGTGACCGCAATCACACCATACAGCCAATTGGCCTTGAACGTTCCCAGGAGGATGAGAAACTCACCGACGAAACCGCTGGTGCCAGGCAAGCCGATCGACGCCAGCCCGATGAACAAGAAAAAACTTGCAAGCACGGGGGTCTGTTTGGCCATGCCGCCGAATGAGCCCAGTTGGGTGTTCTGTTGCCGTGAGTAGAGAAAGCCCGCGATAAAGAATAATCCTGCCGTGCTGAATCCCAAGTTGATCATGGTGAGCAGGCTGCCTTGAAGCCCCTGATAGTTGAGGGCGAACAGACCGATCACCACGAACCCAAGGTGACTGATGCTGCTGAACGCGAGGAGCCGGCGAAAATCTTGCTGGACCAGCGCCATAATCGCCCCATAGAGAATCGCCGCCAGCCCCAGCGCCATGATGATCGAGACGACGGTCTGGCTTTTCGATGCGTCCGGGAGCAACGGAATGCTAAACCGGATGAAACCGAATGTCCCGAGCTTCAGCCCTGCCAGCACCACCGCCATGCCGATCGGCCCTTCGAGAAGGGCGTCTGGAAGCCACGTGTGGAAGGGAAACACCGGCGCCTTGAATGCGAAGCCGAGAAACAACAGCCAGAAGATGAGGATTTGTTGGTTGAGCGGGATCGGAACAGACAGCAGTTCCAGTAAGTCAAACGAGTAAGTCGGTTCCATATGGCGCAGCGTCGCCCACTGGTGATAATTGATGTCCAGGAGGGCAATGCCCACCAACATGAAGACGCTGCCAAGCAAGGTATAGAGCACGAATTTCAACGCGGCGTGGTGTCGCTCCGCTCCTCCCCCCCAGAGCTTGATCAGAAAGTAACTGGGAATGAGCATGAGTTCCCAAAAGACGAAAAAGAGGATCAAGTCGATCGAGATGAAAACCCCCATCGTGGTCGTCTCGAGGGCGAGGAGCGCCATCATGTAGAGCTTCACTTGATGGCGGACGGTGTCCCATGAATAGATGATGATCAGGACCGCGAGGAAAGCGGTGAGTCCGACGAAGAGGACACTGATCCCATCCACCGCGAGGTGGTAGCTGACCCCGAGGGCGGGAATCCACGGCACGTGTTCGGAGAACTGCATGGCGGCAGATTCTGGAATGAATCGCCAAAGCACGAATACGCAAAGGGCCAGCTCCACGAGTGCAATCGCCAAGGCGGAGGTCCGCACCATATCCTCGTCATCGAATAGCCACAGGACGACGGCCCCGATGACGGGGAGAAACAGAATACAGGTGAGGATCGGAAATGTTGATGCCAGTTCTTCTAACATTTCAGTGCATTACAGTTGCATGATGAGTTGAATAATGACGGCCAGCAGGAAAATCCCTGCCACAATAACGGCGGCATAATGATGGACCATCCCGCTCTGCAGTTGCCGCCACTGGCGGGCGGCGAGATGGTTGCCGTATCCGATCACATTGAGGCCGCCATAGATCAGGTACTTCTCCGCCCATGTCGAACCGGCCGCGGCCAAGTCGGCCAATCGCGCGACGCTGTGCACGAGACCATCGATCACGGTGCGGTCGAACCAATCGAGTAGGCGTCCCAACTGCTTGATCGGCTCCACCCATACCAAGTCATAGAGTTCATCGACGTAGTACTTGTTGAGTAAGATCTTGTAGCCCGCCTGAAACTTTGCGGCCAGGCGATCCGGCGCCGAGAGATTCACACTATAAAAGTAGTGCGCGAGGGCCCAGCCCAGCAACGCAATGCCTGTGGCAATCATCATGAGCATCAGCACGAGTCCGGTACTCACGTCATGTTCTCCTCCCAGACCTGCGACCGGTGCGAGAAATTGATGGAGCCAGCCATGTTCGGGGGGAAACCCCAGGAACCCACCGAGAATGGACAACACACCTAACACCATGAGCGGCCCGACCATCACCATCGGGGACTCATGGACATGTTCCTCCGTATGATGGTCCATACGAGATGCGCCATAAAATGTCAGATACATCAGGCGGAACATGTAGAAGGAGGTCAAGAGCGCGCCGACGGCAGCCACGGCATACAGCAGATAGTGGTGATGCGTGAAGGCATGGGCGAGGATTTCATCTTTGCTCCAGAAGCCTGCCAGCGGCGGAATGCCCGCAATCGCGATCGTGCCGATTAAAAATAGTCGATGAGTCCATGGGATCTTCGAGCTGAGGCCTCCCATCTTTCGAATGTCTTGTTCACCTGAGAGCGCATGGATCACCGATCCGGCAGTGAGGAACAATAGAGCCTTGAAGAAGGCATGGGTCATGAGATGAAATATGGCGGCTGTATAGGCCCCGATCCCGCACCCGAGAAACATGTACCCGAGCTGGCTCACCGTCGAATAGGCCAAGACGCGCTTGATATCCGTTTGAACGAGGCCGATGGTGGCGGCAAACAACGCGGTAAGTCCGCCGATGACGGCGACGATCGTCATCACCGTCGGCGACAAATCAAAAATGGCATGGTTTCGCACGATCATGTAGACACCGGCCGTCACCATCGTTGCGGCATGAATCAGCGCGCTCACTGGTGTCGGACCTTCCATCGCATTCGGGAGCCAGGTGTAGAGAGGGAGTTGGGCTGATTTGCCGACGGCTCCGATCAGGAGACAGAACGCGATCGCAGTGGCCATCTCCGGCGAGAGTTGGCCGACCTGAGCAAACACTTTCGTATAATCGAGCGTCTTGAAATTGACAAAGATCAGGAAGATGGCCAGAAGGAAACCCGCGTCGCCGATGCGGTTCACCACAAAGGCTTTCGAGGCGGCCTTCGCAGCAGAGACCTTATCGTAGTAGTAGCCGATCAGCAGATAGGAACAGAGTCCCACCCCTTCCCAGCCGATGAAGAGGACCACATAGTTGTTCCCCATGACGAGGAGCAACATGGAGACCATGAAGAGGTTCATGTAGGTGAAGAATCGCGTGAACCCGCTTTCCCCATGCATGTAGCCGACTGAATAGATGTGGATCAGGAGCCCGACTCCCGTGACGACGAGCAACATGATGCACGTGAGCGGATCGACGAGATAGGCGAGATTGACGGTAAGGTCGCCGCCGAAGATCCATTGATAGGCGATGACTTCATGGGACGTGCCGGTCCGCAGGATCTCGACAAATACGGCGATCGTGCAGAGAAACGACAATCCGACCGATCCCCAGGCAAGCCGGTGCGCAGTCTCGTGGGAATACCGTCTTCCGAGGAACCCGTTGAGGATCACGGCCAGCAGGGGAAACAGCGGGATGAGCTTGATGAGCAGATCGGTCACGTTACCACTTTAAGAAGTTCATCTCGTCCACGTTCGTGGAGATCTTTCCACGGAACACGACGATGATGATGGCCAGCCCGATCGCCGCTTCCCCGGCGGCGATCGCGATGATAAAGAGAGCCACCATTTGGCCCGCCATGGATTCCAGATAGTGGGAAAAGGCGATGAGGTTAATGTTCGCCGCGTTCAACATGATCTCGACAGACATCAGCACGATGATGAAGTTCCGTCTGATCATTACGCCGAGTAAGCCGGTGATAAAGAGCACGGCACTGACGGCGACATATGCGCTGAGAGGAATCATAGTGACCCGTGAGGCGTGAGGCGTGAGGCGTGAGGCGCGCGAACACTCGTCATGTCCGCTGTCGCTCGTCCCTTCACGCCTGATCCCTTACGCCTTACCTTCTCGATTGGCCGATTTCGGCGTTTTTGCCAGGACGATCGCCCCGATGACAGCGCCCAGCAGGAACACTCCAACAATCTCGAACTGCAACAGATACTCGCTGAACATCTTGATGCCAACCGCGTGGGTATCGCCGTCCTGAAGTATCGCCACAGTCGTCGCATCACCCTTTTCGCCTCCAAAGGGTGAACGGAGCAGGAGGGTCAACACATACAACGATCCGATCGCTGCCGGAACCAGAAAGTACAGGTAGGAGGAATGCAAATATCGGTCGTCAGTCTTTAAGTTCATGAGCATCAGAACGAAGAGGTACAAGACAAGGATCGCACCAGCGTAGACGATGATCTGTACGGCCCAGAGGAACTCGGCATTGAGGAGAATGAAGAGTCCGGAGACATGGACCAGTAGGGCAAGGAGTGCCAGACCGCAATGCACCGGGTGCCTGAGCGCCACAGTCAAGACGCCCGCAGCAATACTGGCTAGCGCAAAATAGGCAAAAAAGACTAAAACCATCGATTGCTTAGCTCAGATGCTTGGGTGGTGGTTGGGTCGGCTTGAGTACCGATTGCGGGAAGTAATACCGATATTCCCGACTTTCCTCAACATTCTGTTCCTGATTGTGCGCGTAGAGATATTTCTTCGCATCGTCGAGATGACGCTCACCGATTTCGTAGAGCCGCTTCTTGTCGAACAGCAAGGTGCGTTTATCGTGGGTCGAGAACTCGTACATCTTCGTCATTGCCAATGCGTTGACGGGACAGGCCTCGACGCAATAACCGCAAAAGACGCATTTGGTAATGTCGATGTAAAACTCACTTGCGAATCGCTGCAGTGGACGCTCTGGATCTTCCGAGCTAATGACCTTGATACAACGGGATGGGCAGGCGGCTTCACAGAGGTCACAGCCGACACACCGTTCCTGGTGATCGTCATAGCGTAAGAGCGCAAGTGCTCCCCGGTGGGTATCGGGAAGCGTTCGCTGTTCCCGCGGATACTGGAACGTGATGGGTTTGTGGAACATATGCTTGAACGTCACCTTCATGGCATCCCAGATCTCGTAGAACAAGGCGGCCTGAAGGATTTGCTTTGTCAGTGCGGCAACACGCATGTACGTTTCCCGCTCCCTCTTATGCCTTTTCGATCGTCACGCGGGTCTGCTTGAACGTGGGAACTCCGGTCGTTGGATCGACCTGGACCGACATCAAGTCCTTCACCGGCGGCTCATTGAAATGCTCCGGGAAGAAGCACGTCTGCGGGGCGATGGATTGATCAGGCTGCACTGCCAATTGCATCGAGCCGCCGTCCGACGTGAGACGTACCGTTGCCCCCTCACCCACTGCAAGCCGTTCCATATCTTGGGGATTCATCCTGAGCCGCCCACTATTGGGAGCAATCGTGATGAGTCCGATGGCTTCGGTGGACAGCTTACCGGAATGATATAGAACTTGTCCCATCAATAATGTGAAGGGTCTCAGGTGCTTGGAATCGGATGGCACGGTAGCTCGATAGCGCGCCGCCACATCGGTGGTGTACCCATTGGAGAGATAGCGGTCCACCGTCGGCACAACCTTGCGCGGCTGGCCGAGGTTGTAGTATCCGGGCAGCAACTTCATGATTTCGGCTTGAATATCGTTCGAGGATTCGTATTCCCATTGACAACCCAGCGCGTTGGCCAGCGCCGTCATGATATGCCAGTCCGGCAAACTTTCCCCGATCGGATCGATGGCTTCGCGGACACGTAGGACTCGGCCTTCCAGGTTGGTGAATGTGCCGTCCTTCTCCGCAGAGGTACAAGCCGGCAGCACCACATGCGCCATACGCGCCGTGTCGGTGAGGAACGGGTCCTGGACGACCAGCAGGTCCAGTCGATCCAGCGCAGCGCGGACCTCCATCGATGCGGGTAACGTGGCGAGCGGATTTTCTCCGATGACATAGAGTGCACGGATCTGACCGCTTCTGCAGCGCTTGAGAATCTCGACGAGATTCGCGCCGGAGCCGGCCGCCGGAAGCGTAACGTCCCAGGCCTTGGCAAAGCGATCACGAGCGATCGGATCCTTGAACGAAGCTTGACCAGGGAAGAATTCCGGCGCGACGCCCATATCCACAGCACCCTGTTCGTTGACCTCTTCTGTCACCGTATTCACCCCACAGCCTGGCTGGCCCAACTTGCCGGTGATCCAGGCGAGGTCGATCAGTTTCAAGACGTTCTGATATCCATCGGCCCTGCGAACGATGCCTTCAGCGCAGAGGATGATGGAGCGTGGCGCTTCCGCGAAGATCGCCGCAGTATCGTTCAACGATTCGACTGACATGCCGGTTTGGGCCGCCACCTGTTCCAACGAGACGTCAGCCACGGCAGCCTTCAGGGCTTCGAAGGCAAGGGGATGCGTCTTGATGCTGGCCTCGTCGATCAAGTCTAAGTCCAGGGTGGCCTTCACGAGTCCGTCGATCACGAGTCCTTCCGTTCCAGGCGCGATCAGGACGGGATGGGAGGCGAGCTTGGCGATGTTCGTGACGGCGGAATCGATGACCACGACTTGCGCTTTATAGATGCGAATCGCTTCTTTGATACGCACGGCCGTGAGTGGGTTGGTCTCCGTGATGTTGGAGCCGATGAGTATCACGGCTTTCGCGTTTGTCAGGTCTTCCCAGTCGTTCGGGCTCCGCCCAATCCCCAAGGCGTGCCGAGAGGCATGGATGAAGTTGAGATGGCCGTAGCGTGCGCTGCTGTCGAGGTGGTTGGTCCCGAACCCTGCACGCATGAGTTTCTGGAAAAGATACAGCTCTTCGTTGGTGCAGCGGGCGGTGATCAAGCCGGCAATCGCGTCGGGTCCGTGCGTGCGGCGGACTTCTGAGAACCGATCCACCACTTGGTGCATGGCTTCGAGCCAGGGAACTTCGACGAGCTGATTGCCTTTGCGAAGGAGCGGTTGTTTCAGACGTGCGGCGCTATCAATGTACTCGAACCCAAAACGCCCCCGCACGCAAAGCCCGCCGTGCCCCTTGGCCGTCTCGGCTCGGTCGCCCCATTTATTCTTCCAGGACAGAGGCGAGGTCACGCGGACGACTTCAGCGTCCTTAGTTTCGAGGTACATCTGGCAACCATCCCCACAGTAGTTACACGTCGTCGTAGTTTTCTTCATCTGCCACGGCTTGTATAAGTACTTCGAGAACTTGTTCGTGATCGCGCCGACCGGGCAGACCGCGAGGCAGTCTCCGCAGAACTCGCAGGATAATGCCAGGTCTCCCTTGGGCACGACTTGATTGAATCCGCCCTTCTTCATGAACTGGAGCGCGTCGATCATCAACACGTCCTTACAGACATTGATGCATTCTGCGCAGGCGATGCAGCGGTTCATATTGAAATCGAGTACCGGGCTCCGCGTATCTTCAGGAATAAATTTCTGTTTCGCATTAGCCAGGTTCGTGACCCCGTGCTGGAAGGCCATGTCTTGTAGTTCGCAATGGCCGTCAGCGTCGCAGACCGGGCAGTCGAGCGGATGGACGGAGAGGTGCTTTTCCACTGCTTTCTTCCGGGCTTGAAAGAGTTCGTCCCCCTCGGTTCTGACGATCATGCCGGCCGCCGCTTTGGCGGTACAGGAACGGACAGGCGCTTTCTTGCCTTCCTGCATGACCAAACACATGCCGCAGGAACCGAAAGGATCGAAGGTATAGTGGTAACACATGGCCGGGATGATCTTGCCCGTGCTTGAGATCACGTCGTAGAGCGACACTCCGCTCTTTGCCGTCACGGACTTTCCATCGATCGAGAGTTCGATCGTGGCTGCTTCCACGTCAGGATTCGTTGCCGGCTTTAGTCCCATATTTCTTCCTCGTGAAAAGTAAAACGTAAAACGAAATCGCCGCACTACCTTTCACTTTTCATGTCTCACGTTTTACGTCTACCGGTCGCACTCCCCCATCACGATGTCGTAGGTCCCGAAAATCGTGACCGCATCGGAGATCATGTAGCCTCTAGACATATGGTCGAATGCGCCCATGTGAATGAACGAGGGGGCGCGAATTTTCAAGCGGTAGGGTTTTCCGCCGCCCGTGCTGACGATGTAGAACCCCAGCTCCCCCTTGTGGGCTTCGGTTCCGCAATAGATCTCTCCCCGAGGGGCATCGAAGCCCTGCGAGAAGAGTTTGAATTGCTGGATCATGGATTCCAGATTCGTAAAGACCCGTTGCTTCGGCGGCAACGTAACGCTGGGCACATCGGCCATAATGGGGCCGTCCTGTATCTGCTCCAGGCATTGCCGGATGATTTTCACGCTCTCGTAGAGTTCCTGAACGCGGATCCAGTACCGATCGTAGGTGTCGCCGTTCTTGCCAAGCGGCACACTGAAGTCGCATTTCGGATAGGCCGAATAGGCCTGGGCTTTACGGAGGTCATAGTCGACACCAGAGCCGCGGAGCGTCGGCCCGCTCAGGCCGAAACTCACGGCGTCTTCCGCCGAGATGATGGCCACGCCCTTGGTCCGCCCGAGCCAAATTCGGTTTGTCTCCAGGAAGACGATGTACTCGTCGATTTTCGGCGGGAAGTAGTCCAGGAACTGCTTCAGTTTGTCAAACAACGCGGGCGTGAAATCTCGCTCGACTCCGCCGATACGATACCAACTGGTGGTAAGGCGCGCGCCGCAGAGTTCGTCGAACCAGTCCATCAGAATTTCCCGATCACGGAAACAATAGAAAAAGACGGTCATGGCTCCAATATCGAGCGCCTGGGTACCCAGCCAAAACTGATGGCCGACGATCCGTTGGACCTCCGCCACAATTGTGCGCAGATACTCTGCACGGTCCGGCACGGTAATATTCATGAGCTTTTCGACCGCGCGGCAGTATGCAAAATTGTTGTACATCGCGCAGACATAGTCGAGCCGGTCCGTATGGGGGATAAATTGGTGATAGGTGCCGTCTTCCGCAAGCTTCTCCACACCGCGGTGCAGATATCCCAACACGGGGGTGGACTTGACGAGGCGTTCCCCTTCCAATTCGAGGATCACTTTCAGCACCCCATGGGTCGCAGGATGCTGGGGGCCCATATTAAGTAGGAGCTCCTCCGTCCGTAGCGTCGGAAGGGTCTCGCTCTCCGGATGGGCCGGATCGATCTTGTAGACGGTTGTTCGTTGATCTTCAAAGGCCATCGTCTGTCCTACCGAGCCGTTTCATCCAGGAACTCGAATGTGTCGCGCCAGCCCTTGCCGCGGAGCGGAAAATCTTTTCGCAACGGATAGCCTTCGGTGTAATCATCCGGAAGGAGAATTCGGCGGAGATCCGGATGGTGCCGGAAACGGATTCCCATCATGTCGTAGACTTCTCGCTCCATGAAATTCGCGCCTCTCCAGAGATCCGTCAGGGAATCCACGATGCAGTCCGACTCCGGCACCCTGGTCTTGAGCCTGATCTGATGGCGTTTCCTGATCGAGTAGAACTCGTACACGACTTCAAACCGTTCTTCGTCGTCGGGCCAGTCGACCGAACTCACATGCACGATATAGTCGAAGTCCATGGCCGGGTTGTCGTGAAGGAACTGTGCGATCTCATGGAGCCGATCTCGCATCACAGTGACCGTAAGCTCCCCGCGCCACTCGGCGGTTCTGACGAGGGCAGCGGAAAAACCTTCTTGGAGTCGGCTGGCCAGTTCCTGTAATAACATCGATCTAGACCTATACTTTCAGTCTGGGCTTCACCTGATCCGGCTGTTTCAGAAACACGGGTTTCAGCATGATCCGCTCTTGGAGCTTGAGGATGCCGTCGAAGAGGGCCTCCGGTGTTGGCGGGCAACCCGGCACGTAAATATCGACCGGCACAAAACGGTCGACACCTTGGACGACACTATAACTGTCGTAGATGTTCCCTGACGTCGCGCAAGACCCCATGGCAATGACATATTTCGGTTCGGGCATCTGATCGTA
>JBBRRK010000041.1:0-22144 GCA_038200765.1 Nitrospirales bacterium | reverse complement strand
GCAGGTCGCGGGGGAGTGGAGTTTGCTCTGTAGCGTCCACAACAGGCTGAAACTGGCCGGTGCGAGAGGATGAGTCCCTCAAAATCGAACGCAATCCCACCCGTCGGCGCTCTCATCGGCCATACGCCACAGAGGTTGCTGGCTGAATCGCCGTTTCTCGCTGCCATGCCCAACCGAGAACACGCATCTCGTCGCTCATCGCCAGCTATTACTCGGACAGGCTCCTAGTGTGCGCCGTACATTCCTGCCCACGAGGCTGAGAAATGATCAAGATTCTGGTTATCGACGACGATCGCATGAACCGCGAGCTGATCCAGTCCGTTTTTACCTGACATATGTATCAGGTGCTGTCGGCGACGAGCGGGATCGAAGGTCTGACCCTCTTCCGTCAGCAGGTTCCGCGCGTCATCATTCTTGATCTTCGCATGCCTGAAATGGATGGGCTGACCGTCCTTAAAGAAATCCATGCGTACGGTCCCCATGCCCCGGTCATCATCCTAGGTGGCGGAACGACGGAGGAGTAGGAAAATCAAGCGCGGGGATTACATGTGACCGATTTTATCCGAAAGGGCCTGTCGCTCGATGTGTTGGTTGAATGCGTCAATCGAGTGGTGCAGCTTCCGGCTAAATCCCTTCCCGCTCTGTCGGTAGCGGGCAGCGCAGCCGTGGCCGATACGGGGGAAACGATCCTCGTCGTCGGCGATGAGCCGTTGATCTGCGACCTGCTCGTTCAGTTTCTCAGCCTCCGTGGCTATCGGGCACTCGGTGTGAAAGACGGCTCCGAGGTCCTCTCGATGGTGGAACAGGCGTCTCCCGACCTGATCCTTCTCGACCTGTTTATGCCCGGCATGGACGGAGTCGAGGTGCTCCGGCAACTCCGCCAACGCGAGTACACCGGTGGGGTGATCATTATCACCGGGAGTCATGGCGAAGAACGCCTCGATGAAGCCTGGGCCGCAAGGCCGCAAGAAATCATCGGGAAGCCGATCGACTTAGAGCAATTGCTGATGTTTATCCAGCTTGTACTCGTCTGTCGCGAATGTTAAAACTTTCCCGATGTCGATCGGAAGAAGGATAGTCTCTGTTCCCTGTCTATTGTTCGCCGCGTTCCTCAGCCACGGGGCGCTCAGTATCGCCTGCGCAGCTGACCCAGTTCTGCCGCATGTCGTCATTCGGCATCACGAGTTATTTGTTCAGATCGTGCCCGAGCAACATGCGCTCATCGCCAAGGACCGGCTGACTCTTGAGGTGCCGCAGCAGAAGACTCCGATTCGTTTCTCCCTCGCCTCCACGCTCCAGATCGACCGCATTGCTCTCGTGCAAGAATCGACGGGGACGGAACCCTTGACTCACGATGTGCTGTTTGAACTCGAGCGTGGTTCTGCGCCGGAATCAGCGCAACAGGTCACGATTGCCTCGCAGGCCGTCACGGCCGGACTGGTCACGCTGGATGTGCACTACCATGGCGTCATCAACGATCCGCCTCGAGATCCGCGTCATCTTCGATTTGTGACTCCGAGTGAGACAGCCGGGCATATCGGGCCTGAAGGGGTCTATATCAGCAGCGAAAGCTCTTGGTATCCTGATATCCTGGAATCGCTCAGCACCTATGCACTGCTGGTTGCGGTGCCGACAGGGTGGACCGTCGTGACCCAAGGGAAGGCCGGTGAATCGCGCGCCTGTCCAGTCGGGCTCTGCCGTAGCAATCAGATGGTGATGACGGAATGGGCTGTGACGCAGCCGAGCGAGGCCCTCACGCTTGTGGCCAATATATTTGTGGCAACGTTCCGAGACTGGACGGCCAAGACTGGTCAGAGGATTCGACTCTCAACCTATCTCTTTCCCGACGATGCGCATCTGGCCGGGGAGTATCTCGATGCCACCGCGCGCTACCTGGACGCCTATATCCCCTTGCTGGGTCCCTATCCGTTTGAAAAGTTTGCCGTGGTGGAGAATTTCTTTGCGAGCGGGCTCGGCATGCCCTCGTTTACTCTGCTTGGGAGCGGCATCATCAAGCGGCATTATGTGCAACCCTACGCACTCGGCCATGAAATCGTGCATTCGTGGATCGGCAATGCGGTGTTCAATCGCGCCGAGCGCGGGAATTGGGTAGAAGGGCTGACGACGTATCTGGCCAATTATTACTGGCACGAGCTGATGGGAGACCGCGCGCAGGCGCAGGACCAGCGCCGCCTGATGGTGCAGAGCTACAATCTCCACGTGCCGCCTGAGCGGGACTATCCGGTCGCGCAATTTACGCAGAAACTGGATGAGCATGATAATGCTATCGGCTATCAAAAGTCCGCCATGCTGTTTCACCTCCTGCGCCAGGAGGTGGGAGAGGAGACGTTTTGGCGGGCGTTGAAAAATATGGTGGCGCAGTATCGTGGCAGATATGCGGAATGGCGCGATCTTGAGCGAGTCTTTGCAGAAGAAAGCCGCCGAGATCTCCGGTGGTTTTTCGCGCAATGGTTGGAACAAGATGGGGCGCCGGTATTGTCGTTCTCGGAGGCTGTCACCCGTCCGGTGGCGGGGGCGCCGACGCAGACGTTTCAGCTTGAGGCCATGATCGTTCAATCGAACAAGCCCTTCCGCTTCCCCCTCCAGCTTCGGATTCGTATGGAAGGAGACCGTGAGCAGACGTTGACGGTGCCGTTGCGCTCCCTGCGCGAGCGGATATCCGTGACCCTGTCCGCCCGTCCGATTGCGATCGAGGTCGATCCCGAGTTCATGGCCTTCCGACGAATCGCCCGGCAATCGTTGTCGCCGGTGCTCAATCACTATGTCACCGATCGGCGGCGATCGGTGCTGACGGCGTTTACGGATGAGCCGGACCATCCCTCGTCATTTCGGGATGTGGTGATGCGCATCGAAACCCAGGAGCAGCAGAAACCGGTCAGCGAACGAACGGTGATCGCTCCACTGGCCCAAGATGGGCTGTTGCCGCAGGAAGGTTCGGTGTTAATATTGGGCGGCCCGGAATCACGTTCGAGGATCCAATCGATTTTGGCCAGGCACTGCGGCGAGCGCGCGACCTTGAACGACAAGGGCGTTACGGTGATGGGGACGGCGCACGAAGGGCCTGGGTTGGCCTTCCTGGTCAGTTGTCATCGGGTCGATCGTCCAGGCAGCGTCGCGACAGTACTGTATGCGGCCTCGCCACAGGCCGTGGCGAAGGTGGCGCGGCTGCTCTTTTTTTACGGATGGAATAGTTTCGTGTTGTTCAACGATGGCGCGGTAGCTTCCCGAGGGGAATGGCCGCTCGCAAGCGATCGTACGGAGGTGCGTCTCGATGCAAGCAGTCCCATTCAGTAAGTGGTGCCTACTCGGATTCGCCTGTCTGTTGCTGGGTGAGCAGACGGGACATGCAGAGGTCCTCGCGTCCAAGGCTCAAGTGGTTCCCTCTCACCAGGCTGAGCGGCATCTGAAGAATATTCGCCAGCTGACGGTGGGCCGGCAGAATGCTGAAGCCTACTTTTCCTTCAGCGGGACCAAATTGATCTTCCAATCCACGAACAATTGGATGAAAGATACCTACGCGGCCACGCTCAAACCGGCCGACGCTGGGCTGGGTTGTTATCAGATGTACGTGATGGACTTGGAGAGCGACACCGTTCGATTGGTGAGCACCGGCATCGGCGCCACAACCTGCGGATACTTTTTCCCTGGCGATCGCCGCGTGCTCTATTCGTCGACCCATGCGTCGGGGCCGAACTGTCCACCGAAGCCGAAGCGAGAGGGGGCCTATCGCTGGTCGTTGGACGATTACGACATCTATGCCGTACGTATCGACGGCCAGGAGATGCAGCGCCTGACCTCCACGCCCGGCTACGACGCGGAAGCGACCGTGTCGCCGGACGGCAAGACGATCGTCTGGACGTCCGTGAAAGACGGGGACTTGGATCTCTATGCCATGAATCTCGATGGCTCGAAGCCCCGGCGGCTGACGAGCGAGATCGGCTATGACGGCGGGGCGTTCTTTTCGCCGGACAGTCAGCGCATCGTCTATCGGGCGGCGCACCCGACCGATCAGGCGGAGATCGATAAGTACAAGGACTTGCTCAAACAGAGGCTGATAGAGCCTGGGCAACTTGAAATTTTCGTGATGAATGCAGATGGAAGCGGGCAACGACCGGTCACGTCGAACGGCGCCTCGAATTTCTCACCGTTCTATTTTCCCGATGGCAAGAGGATCATCTTCTCATCGAATATTGAAACACAAGGCGAAGGAGGCCGACCAAGCTTCCATCTTTATGCAATCGGTGAGGACGGAGCCGGGCTCGAACGGCTCACGTTCGACGGACAATTCAACAGCTTCCCCATGTTTTCGCCGGATGGTAGCAGGTTGGTTTGGGTGTCGGATCGCCAGACCAAGGTCCCTGGCGAATTCAATGTGTTTCTCGCCGATTGGGTGCCGTAACGCGGTGGTGAACCATCGGTGATCAGTGATGGGTGATCACATACGCCAAGACCGCGACCCTGCCACGCTTACTCAGTACCCAGCATCCGGGACCCAACACGTACCAACGCGGCTTGTAAGACTCTTTCCCCTCATTTTTTCAAGTGCCGCCCTTGTCCTTGCCTTCGCGGGGTTATTCGAATGGGATGTGCCGCTGACCCGGTTCATTCGTTCTCTCAACGATGTTCACATGGACCACCTCGCCAATCCCTGGCTGGCTCAGCTCAGCGATCTCGGCGACCGCCTGGGCAAAGGAGAGTCGCTGGTCATCCTGAGCCTTGCGCTGCTGGCGGTCGGGTATGGATTGAAACATCCGCAGTGGAAAGACGCAGGATGGCAGAGTCTTATCGCGCACGGTCTCGCCGCATTGGGCGCCAATATCTTGAAACATGCCATTGGCCGCCCTCGTCCTAAATTTATGCATGCCGGCAACCTCGAGCTTTCCCCAGTTACCGGCAGCGGATGGGACTCGTTTCCATCCGGGCATGCGGCCGCAGCATTCGCGGTCGCAACCGTACTGGCCACAAAATTCCCGCGAGCGAGATGGCCCATTCTCGCTGTGGCAGTGGCCATTGCCGCTAGTCGGATCGTCCGTGGGTCGCACTATCTCACCGACGTAGCCGGAGGAGCGGCCCTTGGCTGCGTCATGGGAGTGATCGCAAGCCATCCTTGGCGTGAGTGGCGTACATCGGCTGCAATGGCTGTCTGTCGGATGACGCCGTTTTTCGTGGCGACGCTCGCGCTCGTCTGGACGATCATGCATCTCCCGTCCGAAGCTTGGCCATCTCCAGAGCTCTTGTGGGGCGGTGTAATGCTCACCCTGGCAGGGCTTGTCGGCCATATTTTGTGGACGGTGCAGTCGTCGTGGTACCCGACCTGGTTGTCCGGGCCGCTGGCTCGCGGGCTCGTAGGCCTGGGGTTAGGGATGACGACCGGCTCTCCGTTTATCACAACTATCGTGCTGCTCGTCTGTGCCGCACATTGGCTGGATAGTCTCCCTGGTCAGCCCGAGTCCATGGTGGAGGGTCATGTGGGGTTATGGGCGGCCATGACAGAGGGTCTGTTCGTCGTCGCGATGCTATTGGTGCTGGGGGCGAGTTACGCACTAAAAGGCATTGTACCGATGTAAGTCTTGTTTATTTGATTGAATCAACCCAACCAAATGAACTAAGCAAGCCAGATCAACTGCTCAATGGCCAAAAACAGTCGGCGGAGGTGGCGTGGTTGCACCTTCTGGAATCGTCACCATCGGCTGATTAGCCAGCAACACGTAGCCGTAGCGTTTGAGAATAGGGACCAGCTCCTTGGCTTCTTCCGGCAACTTTGATTGTGCGCTTTCCGGCAAGAGGATCATCACTCTCTTTGTCTCTTTCAGTGCCGCCCGTATCTTGTCCTCCTCCCCAATGGGCACGAAAAGTGTCTTGCGTCTCGCATAAAATACGGAGGACGGTCTGAGTGTGCCATAGGCAATGAATTGATCCTGGCGATCGAGATTCAGTCCCGCGGCATAGGCAAGTTCCTGCGGGGGTGCGACCACATAGCGATTGATGTGCGGAACCGCAATCACGATGACGATCAGAACGAGACCAGCTAAGCTTCCCCCCGCCGCCCAGAACGCTCCTCCACGCCGCTCGTCGTTCAACCCAAGATATCCTACCAACGTCATCCCGAGTAACAATAGGGCTGCAATCAGATAGGGGCCAATACCGAGATCCACCTGTCCGGCCAGGGGGAACTCCCGCACCATCTTAGAGGCGTAGGTGGTGTAGAGCGTGGGGAGGCAGGCAAAGCCGATCGCTAAGAGGTATCCCACTCCCATCATGAGATGGATGGAGCCTCGAATCCCTTTCGTCGTCGGATCCTGAAGGCAGCGGGACCAGTATGAGGCTGTTAACAGGGCGGCAGCAGGAAACAATGGACCGATATAGTGGGGGAGGCGGGTCGCAGAGGCCGTGAAGAATATAAAGGTGCCGACAACCCATAGGGCCGCAAAGAGGTCGAGTTCGGATGCTTCTATGGAAGCTGGATGGGTACGCGCACGACGTATGAGGTACCAATCTTTAAGCGTGCGATAGAGCGGGACGGGAAGGAGCGCACTCCAAGGAAAGAAGCCTAAGAGCAGAACCGGGAGATAAAAGAAGATGGTGCCCTGGTGTCCCTCCATCGGACTGAGGAATCGTCCGATCGTATGGACCTTCGCGCCTGTGGCATAGGCGTCGCCATGCACAAAGAACATGGCTGCATACCAGGGAGTAGCGAGTAGAATGAACAGCAACATGCCGACTAGCGGAGCCCCTCTCTGCCAATAGTCCGGCCACCGGCGTGTCCAGGTGAGGTAGAGTGCCGCCGCGACGAGGGGTATCGCGAACCCGACCGGCCCCTTCGTGAGTGTAGCGAGAGCCATCCCGACATAGAACGCCCAAATCCATCGGCGTACGCCGCCTGTTCCATGCAGTCCCAGCCAGAATCCGTACAGCGACGCCGTGGTAAAGAAAATCAAGACACTGTCGGTCAGCGCCATGCGTCCGAGTCCGAGGATTTCCAGGTTGAGCAACAGCATCAAACCGCCGAATAGTGCGACCGTTCGATCGCGCTGGTGTACAAGAAACAGGTAGTGGATGAGGATCAAGCCCACCCCGAAGAGAGCCGAGGGGAATCGTGAGGCGAACTCGTTGACACCGAACAGGCGATAGGATTGGTCCATCAACCAATAGAGAAAGACCGGCTTTGCCACGCGCAGTTCACCGTTGAATGTCGGCGTCAGACGATCCCCCGACTCGAACATTTCGCGCCCGGCTTCGGCGTTCCGTCCCTCGTCACGGTCGGTCAAGCCCATGTCGCCGAGCCCCAAGAAGAACAACAATCCCGACAGGAGGAGAAGGGCCAGGAGGAGCAGTGCGTGGGGAGAACGGTCGGTCGTGGTCATAGAATTGTTCAGATCGTGTGGTGGCCGCGTGTGTTGAGCGTATTGAATCTCAAAGAGTCAAGTGGAGGGGCCTGCCGGCCGGTTCGCCTGGCTCGCGCGCGAGATCAGCATCAGGTTGCGAATATAGACGATCGATCCAACGCTTTGCCCTGCGATGAAGACTGGATCTGCCCGATAGATCGCATAGGCCAGCGTAATGAGCCCGCCGATCAAGCTCATGTACCAAAACGAAATTGGGACCTGACTCTCCGCCTTTTTTTCAGAGGTAATCCATTGGACCACCCAGCGGCCAAAAAACAGCCCTTGACCGAGAAATCCGATAACGATCCAGATGGTTTCGAGGCTCATGATGGAGATGTGAGGAGTGATGGGTGATAAGTGATGGGTTTATTTTTCAAAGAGCGGCGTAGTCCCAGGAGCAGTTTTCTGACTTCCTCGACATGGAAAATAAAGCTGTCACTGGAACTGAACCCCATTCGTATGGCCAAAAGAAGCTGCGTCTCTAATTCAGCGACCGAACCCGAAGCGATGTGAAGAAACTGGATAAATTCCTTTCGGGAGTGTCTTGCTGCGCCTTCTGCGACATTGCTCGGTATAGAGACGGCGGACCGTCGAACCTGTGAAGTCAGGCCATACAGCTCTTCCTTGGGAGAATGCGCAGTCAGCGAGTAAACGTGCGCTACCAAATCCATGGCTTTCTTCCAAACATCGGGATCTTTGTGCGTGCGTATGGTTTTTTCGTCCACTCATCACCCATCACAGATCACTCATCACTCGGTCGTTACTGGTCGCGAAAGGTATACCGCAACACTCTGGCTTGCATCCACCGCACGGCAATCAAATCATAGAGAGACTTAAATAATCGGTTGCCCATGCCGTACTTGGAGACGCCGTGAATGCGCGGGTAATGCCGGACCGGCACTTCTGTAACTGTGAACCCGTGCATGAGCGCAAGTGCGGGAAAGAATCTGTGCATGCCCTCGAAGAGTCTGACGCGCTCCAGCACAGGCCGTCGGAATATCTTGAGCGGGCACCCTGTATCGTGGATGCCGTCGTGGGTAAAGAAATTTCGCAGGCGGTTGGCGATTCGGGACGATATTTTTTTCACCAGGCCATCCTGCCGCTCTTGCCTCCATCCGCACACGAGATCGTGGGTATCAGTATAGGGGAGGAGTTTTAAGATATCTGTGCTGTCCTGTTGAAGGTCTCCGTCGATTTGGATGATCAATTCGCCGGAAGACTGGCTGAAGCCCGCTTCGAGCGCGCAGGTCTTGCCATAATTTCGATCGAAGTGGAAGACTCGAATCTGAGAGTGTTTCGCTGCCAGGCGATCCAGTTCTTCACTGCTGCCGTCGCTGCTACCATCATCTACGAAGATGATTTCGAACGGCCGAGTCTTCGAGGCCGGGTGTGAATGCATGACGGTCAGCAGACCCTCAATCAGTGGAACGAGATTGTCTCGTTCATCCTTGATGGGGATGATGACGGAAGACCATGGATGGGATGGCACGGCCATGCGGGGTAGATATTCCTGACGCAGAAGGGAGCCAACACGTTCACGCTGGCATTCTACAGAATGCCGGGGGGAGCGTCAAACGATGGGGAAGTGAGCGGTGATGAGTAGTGAAGGGTGAACAGTGATGATGGAGGATTGTTGGGTCTGTCCTCATCACCCATCACCGATGACTCATCACTTCCCTGCCTCGGCGACCGTGAAGCGCATCGTACCCATCAGGCTCATCTCGTTGACCTGTTCTCCGACATGGATTTCCACTTTGTACCGGCCGGGTTTCCATGTGCCTTGCGGAGGGGAGAGAGTGAGATAGCCACTGTCGTCTTCGAGCGCAATGTGCATGGCATCTTGTCCGATCACCATGGTGGGATCGAGGCCGGCCACCGTTTCCGGGTAGCAGCGTCCAAACACCTGGAACCCCTGATAGTGCTGATGAAGGTGGAAGACAATGAAGACGGCTGGAGTATCGGGGCGGAACCGGTCGGTCGGTTTCACGGGCACGATCTCGTGCGTACGGTGAAAGCCTAGTTCCTCGTCGAACCCTTCTGCCATCGTAATGGTGTGGAACAGGCCTTGCGGCGGGGCGTCGAAGTCGTAGGGGACGACGTCTTGGGGGCGGTTCTGAAAGTCCGGGATGGAGGAATTTTTGGTAATCGGCAGCTCTGCGGCCTGGAGTGTCGGCAGCGCCGACAGCGTGATGACAATGACTGCTGCGATCGCTCCTTGCCCCACTCGTTTCGCGCCTCTCGCCATCTCTTCTTGGTACACCGGTCGATGGGAACTGTCAAGGCAAGGTGAGGGGGCAGGGCAAGGGGCACCGAAGAGCCGGTTGCGGCTGTTTCCCGAGGTCTGCTAGAATTTGCGCTTCTTGAAACTGAAGCGAGAAGGAGCGGGCGGCACCGGGATGTTGTGATGTTACAGGACGCAGACGCCTTACCCCAGCTCATCGGCGACTATAAGCCGGTCGATCAGTGGCAAGTCCACATCAATGCGCTCTTCTACCGTTTCCGGGGCGATCAGATCCGCAGCTTCTACCAAACGTTTGCTTCAGCCGACTATCGGCTTGCCCATGCGCTCGCGGCTGATTACTACGAAAAAGTCGTGAAGCGCGAGAAGTCACGGAGTAAAGGGGTAACGGAACAGCGGGGTCGCACAGAATCCGGCTCCAGCGATACCCCGGCTACCCTCTTACCCCCTGCGTCGCCCCTGACAGTCATGGAGCTCGGTCCCGGCAACGGCAATCTTGCCGCCTGTTTCTTGAGCCATCTCAAGGTCCTCGATAAAGATGGAATGGTGTATCCCCGCATCCGATATGTGCTGGTCGATGGGGAACAATCCGTGCTCGATACAGCCCTGGCTCATCCCGCGCTCGCGGCCCATCGCAGCCTTGTCGAGACGCATCGAAGAACCGTGGATCGGCTCGACGCTGTTGCGGGTGGCAGCGTAGATCGTATTATTTGTAACGAACTGTGGAACGATCTCTCAACGAAACTGATGTCGCGCCTGGGGGGCGACATTGAAGAAGAGTTCATGCGACCGAACTTGAGCGAAGCCGCGCATGCGAAAATTCCTGACTGGGCAGCCTTTGTCAGGGCGTTCGACAGCATGGATATCGAGGCGCTCAAGGGGTTTCCACCGTTTCTCGACGATCTGGTATGGGAGCGTGAATATCGGGCCGTCGAATGGAAAGAGGTCCCCTACCGGAAGACGATCACAGATTTCCTCAAACGTATCGATGAGCACGTGCTGGTTCCCGTCAATCTGGGGGCCTATGCCACGATCAAGGAAGCCAAGCGTCTGTTGGCTCCCGAGGCGATCGGGTTCAGCAGTTTCGACGCGGGCACAGAGGATATGGACGTTCTGAACGATCCGGAGAAGCCCTGCCATGGTCAATTTGGAGGGCAACAGAGTTTCATGGTCAACTTTGCATTGGCCGAAGCGGTCGCCAAACAGTTGGAGGCCGGCACGATGACCATGGAGAGTCAGCGTGAGTTCGTGGGACGTAGTTTGGGGACCAACGTCTTGACACTGATGGACCTCATTGCGACCCATCCTTCCGCTGGTACGAGAATGGCGCTGTGGGAACAGGACCGCTTGATGCTCAAGACCCTCCGGGCGTTGAACGAGACCTATCGGAGCCCCTACGCGCGCCATTTGGACTTCCCCATTTCGTTAGAGATGCCGCCGGAGGAACGTGAGACACTCCAAGCCCTTGTGCGCTCGCTCACGTCGACAGGCGTTCCGGACACCGTGGCCTATCTCACAGAAGAAGAGCTGAGCCTGGCCTCGAAGGACCTCGAAGCTATCGGCTACGATCCTCAGTCGTTCATGATTGCCTTGAGCGCACCACCGAGCCCTGTGGATTACTTCCACTGCTTTGTCAGACCGCACTGATTTTCTAAGGCCATCCGGCTCGGTGGTCGAATTTCTCTGCTTGACTCAGTTCCTGTTCTTCTATAGCCTTTATGATCTTCTCCTCATCTGAGGAAGGTCCTCACCGGTTGACTGGTTCAACGCCTCAGGGCGAGTGGCCTGGGTGGGACAAAAGAGAAAGTGAGTGATCGATGTTTGGATCGTTCGGATGGATGGAATTGACGCTGATTCTGGTCATTGTCTTGATCATTTTCGGCGCCGGAAAGATTCCGCAGTTGGGTGAGGGGCTGGGGAAGGCCATTAAAGGATTTAAGAAGAGCGTCAACGAGGCCGATGCCGTTGACGTGACGCCTCCTCCGTCCGAGGCGCCTGCCGCGCCGCCGCCGCAGGTCGCGCAAGCGCAGGCTGCCGCACCGGCTCCGGCTGAATCAGCGAAGCAGGTTAAGCAAGGGTAGGGGACGTGAAGCGTGAGGCGTAAGGCGTGAAGCGCCAAGAGGAATGAGACGCTTCCTTTTTTTGCGTTGCGCGTGACGCGCGATGTTTTGCGTATGACGAACCATGTTCGGATTGGGCATTGGCGAAGTTCTCATTATTTTGGTCATCGCGTTTTTGCTGTTCGGCCCTAAACAGCTGCCTGAAGTCGCTCGCCAGGTCGGGAAAGCGGTCAAGGGGTTCAAGGACACGGCGGAAGATTTGCGGAAATCGGTGGAGCCTGAACTCAACATGATCCAACAGGAAGTGAAGATGGTCGAGCAGGATTTTCAGGCCTCGATCAAAGACGCGGAAGAGCAGATCAACGCGGCGACGACGTCGGCGGAGAAACAGATTGATTCGAAGGGGTCGAACAATCAGACGTGAGCATTGTGAAGGTCGGGGAAGAGGCGAGACGGGCGATCCCTGGCTCACTGGGCCCTTTACAGCTTGCAAATACAGCTGGCTTTTGACCTGATGGAGTAATTGCATTCCTCATGAAATGCATGCGGTTTGAAGTTCGCAGTAGGCATCTCTCCAGCCTGCACCGTCACGTTGATCCCATAGTGCTTCTTGTCCCGTTTGGCGTTGACCGTCCGTCCCACCCTCATTGTCGTTGCCTCGAATAGTTGCTCCACCACCGCATGACGTACCAACAGCCGCCCTTTCCCGTTCACAGGAGTATCGTATGAGGACCATCAGACAGACAGGGTGGACCGGTCTACTCACTCTGTGTGGCGCCGCTGCGATGGTAGCGGGGATGGTATTCGTGACGGCCCCGGCGCAGGCTGCATTTGAATTGCCGGAAGGTGAACGAATCACCGATGCCTTGGTCATTGGTCGTGGGATTCCGCAGAAGGAAGCGTACGAACTCTACGATCCGAAGATCGGAAAGAATTTCGACATTAAGAACTTTTGGATACGGGCCGATCTTCGCGTGCGACCGGAAATGCGGAACAGCGCATGCTTTGGAAACACGTTCTCGACTACCTCTGCCGGCAGCTGCAACAATAGTGCAGCAAACACAGGGACGAAAGGGAAGAACAACGACTTCTTCGTCCAACAGTTGGTCCGGTTGGGGATTGGCTACGATCTCTCGCCGGATCTTAACTTCTACTTTGAACTCATCGACTCCCGCACGTGGGGAGGCAATGGTGCAACAGGAGTCGGCAATGGTGGGAACATCGATGCCATAACCCAAACCGGCGGCAGCATCGGGGCCGGCGGCTTTAGCTCTACGCTTGGCGTGCGGGCTGCCTATGTGCTCGTGAGAAATTTGGCCAGTGTCCAGGGCCTCAGCATGAAGGCGGGCCGTCAGTATATCGTCTTTGGGAGCCAGAGCTTATTCGGTCACTTCGATTGGTCCAACACGGGCTTTTCCCATGACGGTGTGATGTTCCAGTACTCCACCAAGGTCTTCGACTCACACTTCGGCTGGATCCGCACCGCAGAAACAGATCTCGCGCAAGGAGCAGCGGTTGGGAGTGGAGGTAACAATGTTGCCGGCTCTCAGACGGGCAATGGGAATGCCGATGGCAACCTATTCATTTTCTATAACCAGATCAAGTCGGTGCCAGGCTTCCTGATCGAACCCTACTACATCTACTACAAGAACGGGTTGGGGGGGCAAACAGCGGATTTCTCCGCTGCGAACAATCAGGGTCTCGGAACCCCGAAACATCCGAACCAGACTCGCCACATGATCGGCAACCGGGTCGAGGTGCGGAAGGGCAACTTCGACGCGCAGAACGAGATTGCCTACCAGTTCGGCGCGATGGGTGATAACGGAGGGGCCAATGCGGGGACCGGCAATCAGAAAAACCTCCATATCAATGCATGGGCGACCAGGACTTGGATCGGGTACACGCATTACCAATCAGCCTGGAAGCCTCGGGTGGCCTTCAACTTCGATTACGCTTCCGGTGACGGACGGGCAAATTGTACCTCAGCAGCTGGCGCCGGCACCGGTTGTCAGAGTGCGAATACCTTTGAAAACTTCTTTCCGACCAACCACGTCCACATGGGATATATGGACGTGCAAGCCTGGAAGAACATGTTAAGCCCCTCGGTCAACCTTCAGTTTCGGCCGAGCAAGGAAGACCACGTCGAAATCTGGTACACCAACCTGAATCTGGCCAACTCGAAAGATAACTGGTACCGAGGTGGGCAGGGTGTGTACGTGTATTCGCAAGTGGGTAACACGAAGACTCACATCGGCGACGAGTTAGATATTGCGTGGACGCGCATGTTCATGGATGGCAAGCTGTCCTTCCAAGCGGCCTATGGCCATATGTTTGCCGGGGCCTATATCAAGGAGAATCTGGGTACCAGTGCCGATCAGGACTGGGCCTATGTCCAGCTCTGGATGAACTTCTAGCAGGATGCTGAAAAAGTCCGCCAGCGTCGTTCTCGGCTCATCGAAATCCTCAACGTACCCCTGAGGGCACGCCTCTGGTCTCGACTCGCCTGCGGCCTTGCTGGACGGCCTTTTTGAGCATCCTGAGAGCCGTACTCACACCATTCCAGCAGTCAAATTCCAGCTTATAAAGTGTACTTTCTTATTTGATGCTGATGGCTGAAAGCCGAGGGCTGATAGCTAGCTAGACATCGGCTCATCAGACTTGCCCGCCGTAGGTCAGTCGTCTATACTCTATTCGCGCTCACGCTTCGCCACCATTCTTTTTTCCGATTCACCTCACCGTGGATGATCTAACTCGACAGCTCAGCGAACAGTTCGGCTTTGCGAAGTTTCGGCCAGGCCAGGAGGAGGTCATTCGCGCGGTGCTAGCTGGGCGCGACGCAATGACGGTCATGCCGACCGGACAAGGTAAATCGCTCTGCTATCAATTGCCTGCGACGCTTTTACCCGGGTTGACCCTGGTGATTTCTCCCCTCATCGCGCTCATGCAAGATCAGGTGGCAAGCCTACGGCAGCGAAACATCAGCGCGGCGGCGTTTCATTCTGGCCTCACCGGGTCTGAAAAACACCGTGTGATTCAGGATCTCAATCAGAAGCGGCTCCAGTTGCTCTATCTGGCACCGGAGCGGATGCAGCATGAGGGGTTTCTCCAGCTCTTGCGGACGCTGTGGGTTTCACTGCTGGTGGTCGATGAAGCGCACTGCATTTCCCAGTGGGGCCACGATTTCAGACCCGACTATCTCAAAATCGGTCGCCTTCGCCAGGAACTCACCAATCCTCCCTGCCTCGCGTTGACGGCCACCGCCACGACCCGTGTGCAGACGGATCTCTGCAAACGGTTGTCACTGCGGGATCCCCTTAAATTGGTCGCGGGTTTCCGTCGGCCCAATCTCGCCTTGTCCGTTCGTCCTTGCCAGTCCCGTCAGGAGAAACTGGCGGCATTGGAGCGTCTGGTTCGTGAGACGGAGAGAGGCACGATTCTGGTCTATTGCGCCACGCGCCGAGCAGTGGAGGAGGTCGCGGAATGGCTGGGGCAATCTCACCAGTCGGTCGGTTACTACCATGCCGGTCTCTCTGATGAAGAGCGCCGACTCGTGCATGACGACTTTCGCCGGGGGACGGTGAGGATTTTGGCTGCGACGAATGCTTTCGGTATGGGCATCGATAAGTCGGATGTCCGGCTGGTCGTCCATTTTGACATTCCGGGAAGTGTGGAGGCCTATTACCAAGAGGTCGGTAGGGCCGGCCGAGACGGACGACCCGCCGCTTGTGTGCTGCTGTTCCATGAGCGAGATCTGGCCACGCAGGAATACTTCATTCAGCTGGCGGCCAAAGATCCCGAAGGCGGAGAGCGCGCTGAGCGAATGAAGACGCTCCTTCAAGAAATGTTGGGGTATGTGTCAGTGCCGACCTGTCGGCAGCTCTCGATTCTTGACTATTTCAGCGATGAGGCCGAGCGGGCCTTGGGTCCCTGCGGCCTCTGTGACCGTTGCGTCGCGCCGGTGCGGCAGCCGAGCAGGGAGGCCTCCCACGATGATGCCGCATCCGCGAAGGCCATCTTGGAGACCGTGTCCTGGTGCAGGGGCCGGTTTGGCGTGAGTCGAATCGTCGAGATGCTTCGCGGAAGTCGTTCGAAAGCGATGCAGGCCTATGGCGCGGAAGACTGCCCGACATACGGGGTTTGCCGCGCACGCTCGAAATTGTCGATGACGAGCCTGGTGAAGAACCTGATCGAATCAGGGTATCTGCAGGTCGAAGGCACGGAGTATCCCACGATCGATGTGACGCATAAGGGACGGGAGATCCTACAAGGGATCGGCGCCGTGGGCTTGAGGCAGGCAGAAGAGCCTCAGCCAGATGTATCGGTGATGAAGCCATCCCATCAAAGGGTAGCTTCTGTGGTGGCGTTGCGAGCATCGCCGGAGGACCCGCAGCTCTATGAACGGCTTCGGCAACTCCGCACGGAGCTTGCGGAGGAAGAAGGTGTTGCCGCCTTCATCATTTTTCACGACAAAACATTGAAGGCCATTGCCGGCCACAAGCCCGTGACGTCCGCCGCCCTTATGGAGATTCCCGGTATCGGCGCACAAAAGGTAGAGCGGTATGGCCGCCGCGTGTTGGCAGTGGTGAACGAAACTCAATAAGCCGTCAGCGATCAGCTGTCAGCTTCTGAATAAGAGAGGTTAGCATGCGTGTTACCTCGATTACTTGATTGAAGAGCTGTTGGCTCGCCGCTCCTTCCGCAACCCGCTGCATTGTTTGCTGGTATAGCAGGATGCTGAAAAAGTCCACCAGCGGCGTTCTCGCGTCGCTCAGAGGCTCTACGTACCGAAGTGTACGACTCGCCTCTTTGCTCGCTGCGGCCTTGCTGGACGGCCTTTTTGAGCATCCTGAGGTTATTCTGGCTTCAGCGCCATACGGAAGATTCTAACCATGTTTTTGGCATCGACTGAGTTTTTCCGCAGCCTGCTAGACCCTGCGGCGTGTCTTAGCTGACTGGTGAAGGCAAACAGTTCTTGTTTGGGGAAAGTCGCCGTTGCTTTATAGATTGCCAAACTTAACCCGTGAGCCTTTTCCCAAACTTTGAGTCGCCTGAAGTCCCGCATCTGTATTTGGTTACCTCTTAAGCTGGAAGCTGATCGCTGAAGGCTGACAGCTATCGCGCTATCTGAAATTCCCTGCTCGTGCGAAACGTTCTTGCAGCTCCCCGTAGGTCTTCGTCACCGGAAATTGCGGGAACTCCTTGGGCAGGTGATCCGGCGGACAAAAGAAGAATCCCGCGTGGGATTCTCCTAGCATGGCAGTATCGTTATACGCATCGCCGGCGGCCAGGACGTGAAAGTTGAGGGATTTCAGCGCCGCCACCGAGTGTTTCTTCTGATTCTGCATCCGCATGTGGTAATTGACGATGCGGCCGGTTCCATCGATTTCCAACTGATTGCAAAAGAGCGTCGGGAATCCGAGCTGACGCATCAGTGGTTGGGCGAACTGATAAAAGGTATCGGACAAGATGATCACCTGGCATCGTTCGCGGAGCCAGGCGACAAAGCCGTTCGCCCCTTCCAGCGGCCCCATCGTGCCGATGACACCATGGATATCGTGAATGGTGAGCTGGTGCTGATCCAGAATAGCTAGCCGCCGTTTCATCAAGGCATCGTAGTCCGGCATCTCGCGAGTCGTAATTTTTAGCTCCTCGATGCCGGTCTTGATCGCGACATTGATCCAGATCTCCGGCACCAACACTCCTTCCAGATCTAAGCAAACAATCACAGGTTTTTGCATGCAAGTTTCTCCTTTGAATGGCTCATCACTGATCACCCATCACTTCTTCGTAAACGCCTGGCTGAGAAACCGCCACATGTTGTCGAGAACCTGGTCCAAGAGCGATGAGCCTGGCCAGGTCCGTCGGGATTCCTCTTCGTGCCGTTCCGCCCATTCTAAGGCCATCGGGAGCGGGATGAGTCGAGGGGGAGCGCTGGTTAAGGTGCCCCAGGCCAGCCCGAGGATGGAACTCATTCGCATCGAGACCGGCAGGGGCGCGACCGGATTCTGCTCCAGATCTTGACATAGTTCCGCCGGTGAGGTGACGAGGAGTTCCCGGCAGGAGGCTGGCCGTGCTTCGTAAATTGAACAGGTTTCATTCTCTAAATAGGGGCAAGGAATTCTCAACGCATAGTACGATCGATTGATCGGGTCGAGTTCTTCATCCGGCACCGCCGTGGCGGCTTCGGCCACGGCGTACAGTCGATCCCACAGACCGGCTTGCTTCACGCGATCCTTCGTGTCGCTGAGGCGGCTCAGCAGTTGAGTTCGTCGATCCGTCGGCAGTTGCTCGATATGGTCTCGCAGCGCAAATGCTTCTGGTGCAGAGAGCGGAACCAGCATGCGGCAACAGGCGGCGCAACCTTTCTGGCAGGAAATAGTCTGGCCCGCTCCAGTGGCTTGCCGGATCTCCAGCTCCGCAGCTTCTTCTCCCAAGCGGCGCGTGAGCGGGACGATCGCGGTGATGGGAATGAGTCCCGTTGGCACGTCGATGGCCGTGGTCAGCCGTCCGGCAGGAGTATTCAGCGCCACCTCAAATCGTTCGACCATCACACCCCTTCCTCTAGCAGGCTGCAGAAAAACTCAGTGTACGCTCAAATCCCGCTGTGTTCTTACGCGTGGCGTTGACACATGAACAACTCGCAGGATGCTCAAAAAGGCCAGACTTCTCACCCGCCCAACCCTGGCGCGCCCAGACGCGCCTTGTCCCAGGCAAGGCCGCAGTGAGCTATCACTTTAGGGGGTGGGCGGGCGAGGGCATTCTGATACCCCAACTTCCCCAGAGGGAGTAGGCAGACTATTCTTCACTGCGCGCATCGAGCGACCACCGATTTTTCGTGGGGGCTCTGCGAGCAAGAAGAACGGTCTGCCTACTCCCTCGCATCCTTCCGATGCCGCGCGTTGCGCGAGCATAGGGATCGTCCCAGCTACCCCACTCCCTTTTCAGCATCCTGCTAGATGCCCGGTTTCGTGCCCTGTCCTGATCGGCATCATAGAGAACCGTACAAATCAGAGCAACCAGCGGTTCTTGCCCCCTCTCTCGCAGATCCGCATAATGTGGGTAAAGGAGAACGGTATGGCGTTGTCCGGTCATGTGGTGGGCTTGCTCAAAGAATACATGCTGGATTTGGTCGAGCAGGCAAAACAGGAAACGCTCGCACAGGAGCGGTTTGGATTTGCTGTGACGCCATACCGGACGGATCAAGCGATTTCTGATCTCCTCGCATTATTGGATGATCGTATTGAGTCTGAAGGAATGCAAGTGGGCCTGCCGGAAGGTTTTCTGCACCACATGTGGAGCCTCTGTAATGACGCGACTGCTCAGGTGTCCGACCGGGTGTGGTTGGAGGGAAATATCGGGAGCGAGGCTGTCGGTAAGGCGAGGGTCAGGGAGTTAACGTACCGGGCGCTGATTCAATACATTGAAGCGCGTGATCGAGAGAGCGACTGATGAGGCCAGACGCGTCCCTTCGAGGGTGTGCCACAGTGTGACTAGCCCTCAGGCTCGCTGCGCTGATGCCGGAATCTGCCAGGGCAGTATCCGAGTCAGACCCATATCAATTCATGTCAATGGCCTCGCTCCCCTTGTCGACGCAACGGACGATCCTTTTTGAATGACACGCGGAAGTCGGATGGCGCCACGGTCGTGGGGGAGATCGACGTGATGGTGCGCCGGATGAAGCGTTTCGGGATGAACGAGTACTCATGGTTGTAATGTAGACTTGATCGGACAGATGGCGTCGGAAGCGACTGGCAGGTCCCGACTCGAGCCGGTCGATCACCGAATTGAAAAGCGGCCCTTCAACGTCTGCGTTCTATGCTAGGCGGTTCCTTTACTGCCCAAGAACGTCCAGGGAGACTGGCAGGCGTTTGCAGAAGGATAGGGATGTGAACCTTCTCAAGGGGGGGCTTACGCCGATCCGCATAAGATGGCATGATAAATGGTTCTATGAGTACAACTCATTGAACTGGCGATGATTAAGCCTTATAGTTCAGGAAAATCGAAGGCGTGTTATACGGCCATAAATTGGCAGGTCCGACTCTTATGCGGATCCGCCTAGACATTTTTAGACGATAAAAATGTTTTAATAGTTTTGTAAGTATGCTGAGACTTTATGACCAGCGCACACGTATTCTGATTGCCAAGCGGCGTCGCGCACTCAGCCTACCCCACGCAGCAAAAGCCATCTTGAATTCAAGTATAACCGAGGCCAAATCTAACAAACAGATCCGGAATTGGTGCCTACCTGAGACTTCATTTCCTGATGAGGTATTGCACTACCATTCTCGTCATAAAGCACTCGCAATTTCCGGTCCAAGACCAAAGCTACGCCAAATTGTCCTTCCCGAGTTTGCCGAAGAACAGGCAATAAAGATCGATGCAGGTCTCAATTTTGCCTCCCTTGCTGAGACGGCTGACCACCATATCAAACCCATTCTCCTGTATTATGCGTGTGCCCACTTGTGCGGTGTATACACGCGATTCTTATTCGAATGGGATCGGGACAATCGGAACCACGGCTTATCCTGTTCTCATCATCCTGGTAATGTCAGCGAAACCAAGGTCACTATTTCGAACAAGGGGCAATTTGCGCGTTTAGCCACAACGTGTTTTTTACTCACCGGAATGCCCAGTTGCTTCTCAACCCTGGTTACTTATTCCACTTCTCCAATGGCATGCACAGAACCAGGGGGATTTCTGGAAAATTTTGGCAAGAACGAAAAAGGTGTCCCAGTAACGGCCATGACGCTAGACGAGCTACTCAATTTCGATTTTGGCAGACGGCTTCAGGAAGTTCGCAGCCATTTTGGTTTTCACAAATTCAAAGGGCTACCAACAACAGCGTTTTTGATCGACATTATCATCCTGTTTGTTGCCAGTTCCCTTGCGCGATATGACGTCCTTGGGTGGCAACAAGTCTTGGATGGGAAGAACAATGCTTATCGAATCCAGTTTGAGGAGGCATTTGAGCGATTTCAGCGGTTCATGGTTAACGCCTTGTTAGTTGCCTTTGAGAGTCCGTTCAAGGGCTTCGACGCCCGATTTTTTCAGACGGAGCCAAGCCCGTATTCACACGACGATCATTCGCGTTTTGACAAGGATCCCAATCATGCATGCTAAATATTTCGTCTAACCATGGCATGGAGGAAGACGCGTATTCCGCTACGCTCCATGCGCGCTCCTCATGCCCAGCGTTAAGGTGACAGGGCTGAGGACCGCTTTATGGCGGTGCGATTTCGGCGCCGAACTTCCGCACTTGGCCGAGAGCGGCCATCGCACGACGGTCAATCTTGCCTTTCCCAGCCCGCAGTATTCATGAACCCTTCTGCTGCAATCGCGGTGTTTGAAAACAGAATCCCATGCGGACTCTTTCTTCGCGCCAGGATCATGCTAAGGGCGCTCGACCTCGCAAGCGCGGTGACGATGCACCTGGACGCGGTGGCCAGGCGTCCAGGCAGGCGGGTTCGCCGCTCAGTCGGTCAACTACTGTTTCAAGTATGCCTCCCTTCCTCGCGGGCTCCGCGCGCCTGTCTCGCGTGGCGTCCGCGCAATGTCGCTACGAACCGTCATGAATCATGTGGGCTAGAACCAACCTCTCGACCCAATCCGACGCCGAACGTCAGGCTTAGTGTGAGCATTAGACCATATGGTCGTGAGACTGCCCGAGTCCAACCACAACGGCGGGATGGTGGCGGCAGATCTTTCGGTCGCCGATGTGGGACAGAGCCAGTGAGAAGAGGTTCATCTCGTCAGGCGCGGGAAAAACTACTGATGGCGTGTGATGGAGGGGATCCATTTATTTCAATCCTTCTGTTTCCTGCCGGACGAGGGAGCTTGTCCTGCCTCTCATGGAGTATCGGCATGAAGAAGGACGCGGCTCTGTCTATCGCGGTTGGGTCGCGCGGTGTCTGCGCTTCGGGGCGCCCATGTGTCGGGCGATTTCTGCAGCGGTGAAATAGTTGCCTTCAGGCAATCAGGCGAAGGTGGGAGAGGGGCGGCCTCCACGCGGTTGCTCAAGGAGGGGTTTCGTCTTTCCTCCTTTAGCAGGATGCTGAAAAGAGAGTGGGGTAGCTGGGACGATCCCTGTGCTCGCGCAACGCGCGGCCTCGGAAGGCCCTCGTTGAACGCGCGCAGTTGGGATCATCCCACCCACCCCCTAAAGTGATAGCTCGCTGCGGCCTTGCCTGGGACAAGGCGCGTCTCGGCGCGCCAGGGTTGGGCGGGTGAGAAATCTGGCCTTTTTGAGCATCCTGCGAATTGTTCATGTGTCAACGCCACGCGTAAGAACACAGCGGGAGTTGAGCGTAAACTGAGTTTTTCCGCAGCCTGCTAAACAGGTGCGCAAGAGGGCGACTCGTGTTACGGTGATATCAGACCCGTTCCCCCTTACGCCCTATGCAGTTCTTGCATTTTCTCCTCAATCTCGACCGATCGTTTCT
>JBBRRK010000040.1:0-22864 GCA_038200765.1 Nitrospirales bacterium | reverse complement strand
CACCCCTGGATTCTCGACCCCAATTCCTGTATTGGTACTCACGGCGTATTCACTCCTTTGCAAAAAGGTTGATGACCCGAAGAATCATCAAGAATACGCCACCCTCTTCATCCCGTCATACCCAACTTTCAAGCATAACTCTTGCATCAAGTGTCCCAGATCGACTACGGTTGGGAAGATGAGCGAGCCGACTCAAGAGCAAGTGACCGGCGAAGAGCCGAGTGACAAGATCGTCATCTATTGGGAACGGGAGTATTCGACCGCGCTTGCACCTGAGCGACTGAAGCTTGATTTTGTGCCGCATCGGCCGTTGTTGTCCGGGATGTCGCTGAACGAGCAGCGGACTGTAGCGGTCGAAGGCTACAAAGTGATCCCCGACGACTGTGGACCGGTGCGGACGGTGGGTCAATACGGCTGGCTTATTCGATCTCCGGCGGACTGTAGGATTCGTCGAACATCCGATGGGGTCAAGTGGCAAGCGCCGCCGATCTTGCCGGAAGAGCGGGTTCTCGGCTACAACTCGTTTTCTGGGACCTACGTCGATGTCATCTTAAACAGTGGGTATCCCAAGCTCTGCTGCGGCATTCGGTTCTACTATCCCAAGGTGGTAGGACTGATGATGAAGGACGTGCCCAACCACTTCTACCACTATCCTGAGCGAACATTTGTTGTGTGGGAGGGAATTAAAACCCAGGAGTATAAACGCACGCCGAATAGGTATGACTGGCTCACGGACTATGACGCGTTCACCGCTAATTTTCTCTTGCAACTCACGAAGCCGACGACCATCAAGCGAGGTGATCCCATCGGCATCGTGGTTCCGGTTCTTCTCCCAAAACAATTCGCATTAGAAGAGATCAAGCCGCGCGGGTGACTGCTCCACGGGGGTGCGTTCCCATCCGATTGTCCGCCACTTCTCCACATAAACGATGCAGAGGTACAAGTTGCGAAGTGACGCTGCTGTCAGTGGTGCCTCGTGGCTTGACAGGATTCCTCCGGCTTCAGTACTATGCTGGAACCTTTAATGCTCATCCTGCGAGGTGAGCAAGGAGTGTTCATGGGCTTCAATTGGGTTTGTGTCGATCGGTACGTTTTAACCTTCTCGTCGGATTCCGATGAGAGGGTTTTTTTATGCTTTCACCAGCTGTGACAGGTGAAGTGTCCGAATATTATGTGGTGAGAACGAGGGAATGATGTCGAGCGGCGACCGACAAGCCGAGGGACTGGTGATGGATGCGGGAGACATCGCGCGCGCGGTGACCCGTATTGCCCATGAAATTCTTGAACGCAACAAGGGCGTTAAAGATTTGGTGCTGGTGGGGATTCGAACCGGGGGGGTGCATCTGGCCCATCGACTGGTGAGGCGAATCCAAGAGATTGAGGCGGCGGCGGTGCCGATCGGTGAGTTGGACATTACTCTCTATCGGGATGATCTCTCCTTGCGGAAGGAGCAGCCGATTCTTCGCAAGACGTCGGTTCCGTTTGATATTGCCGACAAGATCGTGGTCTTGGTCGACGATGTGCTGTTTACGGGCCGAACTATTCGCGCGGCGATGGACGGGTTGATTGATTTGGGGCGACCGGCAGAAATCCAGCTGGCCGTCTTGGTCGATCGAGGCCATCGTCAGTTGCCGATCAAGGCCACGTATATCGGGAAAAATATTCCGACGTCCCGGGAAGAAAAGATCCAGGTGCTGTTAGAAGAAGAAGGCGAAGATGATCGAGTCGTGATCTTCAAGACGTAAAGCGGAGGATGCCATGAGCCTCAAACGCAAAGATTTGCTGAGTCTGGCGCCCCTGTCGGTGGATGAGATCACGCTCATCCTTGAAACAGCGGACTCCTTCAAGGAAGTCACGGGTCGAGAGATCAAGAAAGTGCCGGCTCTGCGAGGCAAGACCGTCGTCAATCTTTTCTTCGAGCCCAGCACGAGAACACGCACCTCGTTCGAGCTCGCAGCGAAACGGCTGAGTGCGGATGTGATCAACTTCTCGCCGTCGTCGAGCAGCGTCGTCAAAGGGGAGACCTTGCTCGACACCGCGCGAAATATCGAGGCGATGCAGGCGGATATTATCGTGTTGCGTCACCCCTCGGCCGGCGCGGCCGAAGCCCTGGCCCGCGGAGTGAAGTCTTCCGTGATCAATGCCGGAGACGGATGGCATGAGCATCCGACGCAAGGCCTCTTGGATTTGTATACGATTCGCGAGCGTGGACTGTCGTTCAAGGGGCTGCGGGTGGCGATCGTCGGAGATGTGGCGCATAGCCGTGTGGCGCGTTCGAATATTCATGCGCTCGTCAAGTTGGGTGCAGAGGTTCGGCTGGTAGGGCCGCCGACGATGATGCCCAGTGGCGTAGAGAAACTGGGCGTGCGCGTCTACTACAATCTCGACGAGGCGCTGCGCGGAGTGCAGGTCATCATGATGTTGCGATTGCAGCTCGAACGGCAGGGGATTGCGCTGTTTCCAACCATCCGCGAATATGCGCGGTTGTATGGGTTGACGACCGAGCGGGTCGAGTTGGCTAATCCTGGGGCGATTGTGATGCATCCGGGTCCGATCAATCGCGGGGTCGAGATCGCTCCGGAGGTGGCCGATAGTTTGTCGTCGGTGATTCTGGAGCAGGTCGCGAACGGCGTAGCCGTTCGCATGGGGATTCTCTATCTCTTGTCAGGAGCAAACTGAATCGTGGCTATATACATTGCAGGCGGGCATGTGATCGATCCGGGACGGTTCAACGGTGTGGCCGACGTGCTAATCGATGAGGGCCGAGTGGTTGCGGTGGGGCCTCGCCTCACGGTTCCTGCAGGGGCCACGACAATCGATGCCAGAGGCCGATTGGTCCTTCCCGGCTTTGTCGATCTCCATGTGCATTTTCGGGAGCCGGGCTTTGAATACAAAGAGTCGATCCAGAGCGGAGCGGCAGCAGCCGTGGCCGGCGGCTTCACCTCAGTCTGTTGTATGCCCAATACGAATCCTGTCAATGACAATCAAGCGATCACGGAATTCATGCTTGATCGTGCGCGAGCAGCAGGACTGGCGAACGTCTTTCCGATCGGCGCGATTACGAAAGGCTCGGAAGGGAAAGAGTTGGCAGAGATCGGGGATTTGCGGCGTGCCGGCTGTGTCGCGATTTCTGACGACGGGAAACCAGTCATGAACAGTCTGGTCATGCGCCGAGCGATGGAATATGCCTTGGCCTTCGACGTGCCGGTGGTCGACCATTGCGAAGACTTGCATCTCGCCGAGGGGGGCTGTATGAACGAAGGAGCCATCTCAACCGAGTTGGGGCTTCCTGGGATGCCGGCGGCGGCGGAAGATGTGATGGTGGCGCGCAATGTTGCCTTGGCGGAACTGACCGGGGCTCGGCTGCACCTCGCCCACATCAGTACAGAAGGCTCTGTGCGGATGGTACGGGAAGCCAAGTCGCGAGGGTTGAAGGTCACGGCCGAAGCCTGTCCCCATCACTTTACCATCACGGAGGAAGTGGTCCGAGGTTATAATACCTTTGCGAAAATGAATCCCCCGCTTCGGACCTGGAAGGATGTGCGAGCGATCAAGGAAGGTCTCCGCGACGGCACGATCGATGTCATTGCCACGGATCATGCCCCGCATGCGTCCCAGGAAAAACAGCTGGGATTTACCGAAGCGCCGTTCGGGATCGTCGGACTGGAGACGGCATTGCCATTGACCTTCGCGCTAATCGATGAGGGGGTCTTGTCGTTGGAGTCGGCAGTCGATAAGTTGAGTACGGCTCCGGCAAAGGTGTTTGGATTGGCCAAAGGGACGCTGGCGGTCGGGGCCGATGCCGATGTGGCGATCGTCGATCCGCAGAAACAGTGGGAGGTTGATCCGACCAAGTTTCGCTCAAAGAGCCGAAATACTCCGTTTGCCGGATGGAAGGTAAAGGGCCTGGTGACGACGACGATCGTGGGTGGCCGGGTGGTATTCGAGACCGGTCGGGCAGAGCAGTAGCCCAGTGCTGCGTACGCCTCGTTGGGGGATGGTCTGTTGCCTCACGCTTGAATGGCTGGCGCTGGCCCTATGGGTCGGCGGTGGGCTGGTGCTTATCGGGGCGGTCATTCCTGCGGTCTTTAATACGTTCGGCGGGCAGGAGTCAGGCGGATTGTTTGTGACGCGGGCATTCGAAGGCTTTCATCGCTTCATGATCGGGGCGTTGGCGATTCTGTGGGCCGCATTGTGTTATCGCTGGTGGAGCGGAAGTCCGATAGTGACGGTCGGCCGGGGCGAGATGGCAGTGCTGGTGGGGATGACGGCGATTGCGGGACTCATCATTGTGTGGCTGCACCCTTCCGCTGCGGCACTTCAAGCTCAGGCCTTCGCGGCGCACGAGGAGGCGGCGAAGAAAGCCGCCTTCGAAGCCTTGTTTCGTCTTCTCAAGCCGATTCGGTGGATCTATATGATTGATCTGGTACTGGGTATACTCTTGATCGGCATCAAGGCAAAACGGTCGCTTTACCGGGACGGAGCACTCACGTGAAACAAGCCTGGTTGGCACTGGCAGATGGTACGATGTTCGAAGGCCGTGCACTCGGGTACGAAGGGGAGACGGTGGGAGAAGTCGTGTTTAATACGGCCATGACCGGTTACCAGGAAGTCTTGACCGATCCCTCGTATAAGGGACAAATCATTACCATGACGTCTCCCCATATTGGAAACTATGGGATGACACCGGAGGATGCCGAGTCGCGGCAGATTTGGGCTGAGGGATTCATCGTGAAAGAGGCGAGTCGACTCTTCAGTAACTGGCGCAGCCGACAGCGGATACAAGACTATTTGCATGAGGCGAAAATTGTCGGCATCGAGGGGTTAGATACGCGTGCCCTGACCCGCCACCTGCGCGAACATGGGTCGCAGCAGGGTCTCATCACCCATGTCGACGGAGATCCACGCCGGGCCGTCGGGAAGGCACAGGCCGCTCCCAGCATCGTTGGGCGCGATCTGGCGACCGCTGTCACGTGCAAGGAGGCCTATCGATGGACGGAAGGAACAGGGGAGTGGGCACCCTCGCTCTACGACAAGCAACGGGTCGGTGCGAGCAGGCGGTGGCATGTCGTTGCCTATGATTTCGGGCTGAAACTGAATATTCTTCGCCGGCTGGTCGATGTGGGCTGTGAGGTGACCGTCGTTCCAGCTTCGACCACCGCGGCGCAGATTGATGCCCTCAAGCCCGATGGGATCTTTCTGTCGAATGGTCCTGGGGACCCGGAGGGAGTACCCTATGCGATCAAGGCCGTGCGGCAATTGATTGGGCACCGCCCCATCTTCGGCATATGTTTAGGGCATCAGATTCTCGGTCTCGCGCTGGGGCTCAAGACCTATAAGTTGAAGTTCGGCCATCACGGGGCGAACCACCCGGTCATGGACCTCCGGACAAGGCGAGTTGAGATCACGTCGCAAAACCACAATTTCGCGGTAGCGGTGGCCGGACCGATCAGTGCGATGCCGGGCCGCCCGCCCGTCGTCGATACCTCGTTCGGTCACGTCCTGGTGACACATTTAAGTCTGAACGATCATTCGGTTGAAGGATTGGCCTGTGTCGATCACCCCGTGTGTTCGGTACAGTATCACCCCGAGGCGTCCCCCGGACCTCATGACTCCGCCTATTTATTCACGGCGTTTACTCAGTTAATGGAGAAACAGCATGTTTAGCCTGTACCCAATGCTTATTCGGCTCTGCCTCCTTGCAGTTATTGGTCTGCTAGCCGGCTGCATTACGGTCAATCTTATCGAGCCATCGGGGCCGGTGAAGGAAACGCAGCTCAGCGGTACGGGCGATGGAAAGGTGCTGTTGCTCGATTTGTCAGGGGTGATTAGTTCGCAGGATAAAGAGGGTCTCATTCCGCATCCCAACATGGTGGCCATGTTCAAGGAAGAACTGATGAGGGCTTCGAAGGATGACAAGATCAAAGCCGTGGTCGTTCGCATCAACAGTCCGGGCGGGACCGTGACCGCTTCAGACATCCTCTATCACGAGTTACGGGAGTTCAAGATCAAGAAAAAGATCCCTGTGGTCATTTCGATGATGGATGTGGCGGCGTCAGGGGGTTACTACCTGGCCATGGCCGGGGACAGTATTTTGGTCCATCCTTCGACGGTGACGGGCAGTATCGGCGTCATTATGTTGACCGTCAATGCCAGGGGGTTGCTCGAAAAAGTTGGTGTCGAGGCCAACGCCATCACGTCCGGCCCCCGCAAGGACATGGGTTCACCCTTCCGGGTTATGACACCAGAGGAGCGGGGGATCTTTCAAAGCGTGATCGACTCGTTCTATCAACGGTTCCTGGCCGTGGTACAGGAGGGGCGCCCCCATCTGTCGGCTGAACAAATCAAGAAGCTGGCCGATGGACGGATCTATTCTGGAGATCAGGCCAAGGCGGCAGGCTTGATCGACGAAATTGGGTATCTCGATGACGCGCTCGAGATGGCCAAAAAGAAAGCAGGACTCACCGAAGCGCGGATCGTGACCTATGGGCGGCGGGGAGAGTATCAGAACAATATCTATTCGCGCCTGTTCGGGACGAGTTCAGGTATAACCGGATTAGCGAACTTGGACTTGCTGACGATGGTGCGGGGTGGAACGCCGCAGTTCATGTACCTCTGGATGCCGTAATCGACATAGCTCATTGACCCATTTGTGTTCATTGACGTGATCCGCCATGGTTCAATCATCAGACCGCAACATCGACACATTCCTCGCGACGCCGATCGGACGCCGAGCGATGTTGGCTTTGGGGGCTCAGGGGGCGATGAGCCTCTGCACGGCCCTTGGGGTTGGGACGGCACTGAGTCTGTTTGGCAGCCTGACCGGTTGTTACCGGGCGCCTGGCACGGCGCGTGATCAAGTGATCTTTTTTTCCGAAGAGAAGGAATTGGAATTCGGATTGAGCGCCTACCGCGAGGTCTTGCGCGCCGCGCCGCTCAGCGATAACGCGGACATCAACGAGTTGGTACATCGCGTGGGACGAAACATCGCTGAAGCCGCGAACAAGCCGGAGTATCAGTGGGAATTCGCCGTCATTCAAGACGACAAGATGGTCAATGCCTTCGCGTTGCCGGGTGGGAAGGTCGCCATCTTCACCGGGATTCTCAAACATACGAAAGATGATGCCGGTCTGGCGACGGTGATGGGTCATGAGGTTGCACATGCGTTGCAGCGCCACGGGGTGGAGCGGATGAGCCGGAGTATTTTGGACCAAATTGCGCAATTGGGCGCGTTGGGTGCAGCGGCAAGCGGACGTGCCAATCCCGGTGCGATCCAGGGTTTGTTGGGGGCCTATGGGGTCAATGTGTCGTTGCCATTCAATCGGAAACAAGAATCGGAAGCCGATTACATCGGACTGCGATTGATGGCACAGGCCGGGTACGATCCGCGGGAGGCGGTGCCGTTTTGGGAGCGCATGAGCGGTTGTCCGAGGCAGATGATCGGGAAGGTCTGTTTTCGGTCGCAGCAGTCGGTCCCTGAATTTCTTTCCACCCATCCGTCCGATTTGACGCGTATCAACCAGATCGAAGAGTGGCTCCCCGAGGCGCTTCAACATTATCGTGCATCCGGGGGAGGGGCGATCCCGCCGCCACCACCGCCATACAAGCCGACGATCGGGCCGATGCCACAAGACAGCTAGCTGACTCTGAAACGAGGTCTCCGTGCCAAGGCGAACAGATATCAAGTCCATTTTGCTGATCGGGTCAGGACCGATCGTCATCGGCCAGGCCTGTGAGTTCGACTATTCCGGCACGCAGGCCTGTAAAGCCCTCAAAGAGGAAGGCTATCGGGTCATCCTCATCAACAGTAACCCCGCGACGATCATGACCGATCCTGAGTTGGCTGATCGGACCTATGTGGAACCGATCACGGTTGAAGTCGTGGAGAAAGTGATTGAGCGCGAGCGTCCTGATGCCCTGCTCCCGACCATGGGAGGGCAGACCGCGTTGAATACGACGATGGCCTTGGTCAAGCGGGGGACGCTCGAAAAATATGGGGTCACGTTGATCGGCGCGTCCGCCGAGGCGATTCATAAGGCCGAGGATCGCGAAGCCTTTAAACATGCGATGCAGCGAATCGGATTGCGAGTCCCGGCCAGCGGTACTGCGCACAATCGTGAAGAAGCCATCAAGATTCTCGAACAGATTGGATTTCCGGCGATCATTCGGCCGTCGTTTACGATGGGTGGGACCGGCGGCAACATTGCCTATAACCGGGAAGAGTTTGAGAAGCTGATCGACTGGGCGTTGGCCATGAGTCCGGTCAGCCAAGTCTTGATTGAAGAATCCCTGATTGGATGGAAAGAATATGAATTAGAGGTGATGCGAGACCTCAAAGACAATGTCGTCATTGTCTGTCCGATCGAAAACCTCGATCCGATGGGGGTGCACACAGGCGACAGTATTACAGTTGCGCCGGCGATGACGCTTTCTGACAAAGAGTATCAGCGCATGCGGGATGCCGCAGTCCGGATCATGCGAGAGATCGGCGTCGATACCGGTGGATCGAACGTCCAATTCGGCCTCGATCCTAAGAATGGCGACATGGTGGTCATTGAAATGAATCCGCGTGTATCCAGAAGTTCCGCGCTCGCGTCGAAAGCGACGGGGTTTCCCATCGCCAAAATTGCCGCGAAGCTTGCCGTGGGGTATACGTTGGATGAAATCACCAACGACATCACCGGCGTGACGAAAGCCTCATTCGAACCCACGATCGATTATGTGGTGGTGAAGATCCCTCGCTTTGCCTTCCAAAAGTTCCGCGGGGCCGATCCTACACTCACGACGCAGATGAAGTCGGTAGGCGAGGTGATGGCGATCGGTCGCACGTTTAAAGAGTCCCTCCAGAAGGCGATTCGTTCGCTGGAGTTAAATATGAACGGTCTCTCGTCGCGGGAGGGATTGGATCGCGGCATTCCCGATGGGTTCGACCGGCAACCGGCGCTGGAGCGGGTACGCCAACATCTGCGGACTCCGATTGCCGAGCGACTGTGGCACGTGGCGGATGGCATGCGTCTTGGGCTGTCCAATGCTGACCTGTTTGCCCTCACAAAGATCGACCCCTGGTTTCTGACGCAGATCCGAGAGCTGATGGAATTTGAAACCCTGCTGGTTGGCCAAGCGGGAAAGAAACTGGCTGCGCTTGATGAGTCGCTGCTGTGGGAGGCCAAGGAACATGGTTTTTCAGACGATCGTATCGCACAGCTCATTGGCATGACATCAGCTTCGGTCCGGAAGCAGCGGACCAAGGCTGGTCAGGGTAGAAGAGGGGTGACCTATAAACGGGTTGACACCTGCGCCGGAGAGTTCGAAGCCCATACCCCGTATCTCTATTCGACGTACGGAAGCGAATGTGAGGCTCGCCCGACAGACCGGAAAAAAGTGATTATCCTTGGTGGGGGGCCGAATCGTATCGGGCAGGGCATCGAATTCGACTACTGTTGTGTCCATGCGGCTATGGCGCTTCGGGAAGAAGGTATCGAATCGATCATGGTGAATTGCAATCCCGAAACCGTGAGCACTGACTATGATACCTCGGACCGGCTCTACTTCGAGCCGTTGACTGAGGAAGACGTGCTCAACATCGTTGCGTGCGAGCAGCCGCTGGGAGTCGTGTTACAGTTCGGTGGGCAGACGCCTCTCAAGCTCGCCCTGCCCTTATCCAAGGCCGGGGTGCGCATTCTGGGCACGAGTCCTGACGCGATCGATCGCGCCGAAGATCGGGAACGATTCCGTGCCCTGTTAAATAAGCTTGGGCTCCGCCAGGCTGAGAGCGGCATGGCCCGGTCCGTGGAGGAGGCGCTTCGGATCGCCGCGCAGATTACCTATCCGGTCATGGCGCGGCCTTCGTATGTGTTGGGGGGGCGATCCATGCAGATTGTCTACGATGAACCCAGCTTGCGTGAGTATATGAAATCGTCGGTCAACGCTTCGCCGAAACATCCCGTACTGATCGATAAGTATCTGTCGGATGCGATCGAAGTCGATGCCGACGCCATTTCAGATGGGACGAACGTCGTGGTCGCCGGGATCATGGAACATATCGAAGAAGCCGGAGTGCATTCGGGGGATTCAGCCTGCTCATTGCCACCCTATTCGCTCAGTCAGAGTGTCGTCGAAGAGATTCGTCGGCAAATGAAGGCCTTGGCGCTGGAGTTGGGCGTCATCGGCTTGATGAATGCGCAATTTGCCATCAAAGACCACACGATCTATGTGCTGGAGGTCAATCCTCGAGGCTCGCGCACGGTGCCGTTCGTGAGTAAAGCCATCGGTGTGCCTCTGGCCAAGCTGGCGATGAAAACCATGGTGGGCAAGAGCCTTCCGGATCTGGGCTTAATTGAAGCTCCGACTCCCTTGCACTTGTCCGTGAAAGAATCCGTCTTTCCCTTTAATAAGTTTCCGGGAGTTGATGTCCTTCTGGGGCCGGAGATGAAGTCCACCGGGGAAGTGATGGGTATCGACCAGGATTTTGGATGGGCGTTCGCGAAGTCACAAGCAGGCGCTGGAGCACCGCTGCCGAAGGGGGGCACGGCCTTCATCAGCGTTAAGGAGAGTGATCGTCCGACGGCGCTTGACGTTGTGCGACAGCTCCAGCGGCTGGGGTTTAACATTCAAGCCACGAGTGGAACAGCAGGGTATTTCTGTAGTCATGGAGTCATTGCGGAAACCGTGTACAAGGTCAAGGAAGGGCGTCCTCATATCGTGGACCATATCAAGAACGGGCGGGTGGCGTTAGTCGTGAACACCGTGAGTACTGCGTCATCACATGCCGATTCATTGTCGATCCGTCGGGAGGCCCTGAACAAAGGACTGGCGTACTATACGACGATACGAGGGGCGCGAGCGGCGGTCATGGGCATTGAAGCCATCCTCAAGAAAGAACTCACCATTCGGTCGTTGCAGGAATATCACGGCATCGAAAGCGCGGAACGGTGATCGCTGAGCAGGAGGCCATGGTTCACAATTCAGCATTGTAGTGTGGAGGAAGCATGCCGACACCGATTACAAGAAAGGGGCACGAGGCGCTCCAAGCAGAGCTCGATCGTCTTCGCAAAGTCGAGCGTGCCAAGAATATCGAGGCCATTGCCGAAGCTCGTGCCCATGGCGACCTGAGCGAGAATGCAGAATACGATGCCGCCAAAGAACGGCAGGGGTTCATCGAGTCGCGTATCATCGAGCTTGGGGCGAAGCTGGCCGATGCCCGAATCATCGAAACGGCCGGACGGGTTTCCGAGACCATCGTGTTCGGCGCGACGGTGCTCATGATCGAACAGGAATCGCAGTCGAAGCGGGAGTATACGCTGGTGGGACAGGATGAAGCCGACATGAAACTCAACCGTATCTCGATTCAGTCTCCGGTCGGCAAGGCGCTGATCGGAAAGCGAGTCGGCGATTTCGTCGAGGTCAAGACACCGGTCAAGATGGTCGAATACGAAGTGGTGGAGATTCGCTTCGAGGAGCTCTAGCAGGATGCTGACAAAGTCCGCCAGCTTCGTTCTCGCATCGTTCAGATCCTCAATGTACCCCAGAGGGTACGCTTCCGATCTCCACTCGCTGCGGCCTTGTTGGACGGCCATTTTGAGCATCCTGCACAGTATTTTCCTCTTGCCCAATACAAGCTGGCTCGCGTGCCGCCCTCTCTGAGACTCATCACGCTCCTGACCGATTTCGGCGACCGCGATTGGTTCGTGGCGAGCATGAAGGGGGCGATCCTCACGATCAATCCCCACGCCACGATCGTAGATCTCTCCCATCAGATCACTCCGCACCGAATCGACGAAGCCGCATACGTCATCAAGTCCTGCTATCCTGAGTTTCCCGAAGGCACGATCCATGTCGTGGTCGTCGATCCTGGTGTCGGTAGCGCGCGGCGGGCCATTGCGGTCAAGAGTGTACGGTACTATTTCCTGGCGCCGGACAACGGCGTGCTCAGCTACATATTCGACGACGAACAGCCGGTTGAAGTGCGCGAGATCGACCAGCGAACGTTTCGGCGTGCATCGCCCGGCCATACCTTCGATGGGCGTGACCTCTTTGCTCCGGCTGCTGCCCGGCTTGCAAGGCACGAACCGTTTGAGTCTTATGGGCCGGTCATCGGAGATTACCGGACGTTTCCCGTTTCCCATCCACGTTGGGAACAGGCGACCTTGGTCGGCGAGATTGTCTACGTGGATCGATTTGGAAATCTTATGTCAAATCTCATGCCGGCCCATCTTGAAGAGGCATGTTTGAGCCTGAAGCGCCGGCAACCGCGCATTCAGATCGGCGAGCGGATCATTGAAGGGCTGGTGAATAGTTATAGCGAGGCGCTGGCAGAGCAGCTGTCTGCACTCATCAACAGCGACGGCACGCTCGAAATTTTTCTGAAAGAAGCCTCCGCCGCCGATCTCCTCCAGGTAGGCAAGGGAGCGCGAATCGAAGTGTCGTGAGCCTATGCAGCGATAAAATGGACGACGCCGACGGGAGTCAAGGGCGGTCTATTTGGTGCGCGGGCCTATCTTGTCTCTCTCGTTCGACGGACCACACAAACCGGAAAGACCAGATGAGCCAGATCCCCGCCATGCGCCGCGAAATGGGTTGTGGCATTTCTTGAACCCAGACGGGCATGGTTCAACTGTTCTACTTAATACTGACCCCCTTCAAAAACTCATTGAGGTGTCTTTTCGCTTCCTCGAAGAGGACATCATCTGATTGTCCCTGCGAGGCCGTGACGCCGGCAGAGATCTCGTACAGATAGATGCCATGCGCGAAAATACTGTCCGCTCTGTATAAATCCTTCTTTCGTGCGACCAACAGGTCCCCCTCCTTTTTTCGGGAGACCAGTGGACTCCCTTCCTTCCGGAGTCCAACCAGCCGTAATTCTGTTCCACGATCTGAGTACACATAGCGGTTTTCACGGAAGAACTCACCGACTTTGGACTGATCCGAGATCTGTTCCAGGGTGAACTTCGTGTCGGTGTTGTCAATGCGGAGTACGCGATAGGCCGTTCCTGAGGCATCGCTAAAGCGGACGCCATGTTTGTCGGGGCCGATTTGGTGTTCCTCAACCTTGGCGTCCGCGTTGAGGTGAGGGATGGTGGCCCTGTATCCTCCGTCAGGACTCGTATAGGCGTCATGACTCAGTCGATTCGAAGGAACATTTGTCATCACAGAAGCGGAGGGAAGCGCGGCGCAGCCGGCCAATATCGCGAGAAGGAATACGCTCAATACACTGTGTCGGAGTGAGGCCGTGCGGACGGTGTTCATCATGTGTCTCCTGTGCATGGCAGAATGTCCAATAGTGAGTGGTGAATGGTAAATGGATGGGAATGAATGTTCAATGGAAAAAATTGAATGGGTGAGTGATGTGACCAGCTGCCAAGCTGGATCGCCACGCGCCGCGAGCTGTCGTGTTGCATCGCTCTGAGGCACGACGCCTCGCCCGTTGACTACATCATCGCGAGCTGAGCCTGCGCCCATGCGTTGCCCCGGGCGGCGGCTCTCTCATACCATTTCCGTGCCGTCGCATAGTCTTGCGGCACCCCCAGGCCGTTGGCATACAATTGCCCGAGTTGAACCTGTGACCACGCGTGGTTCTGGGATGCGGCCTTCTCGTACCATTTCTGTGCCCTCGCATAGTCTTGCGGCACCCCTCGCCCGTTGGCATACAATTGCCCAAGGTTGTACTGCGCCTGCGCCACACCTTGGGTTGCCGCCTGTTCCCACCACTGTCGTGCCTGCTGATAATCCTTCGCGGTACCCAACCCGTCGGCAGACAGCTGCCCGAGCTGGTTCTGTGCCCACGCATGGCCCTGAGCGGCGGCTTTCTCGTACCATTTCCGTGCCATCGCATAGTCCTGCGGCACCCCCCGCCCATTGGCATACAGCTGTCCAAGCTGGTTCTGCGCCGACGCATTGCCTTGGGCAGACAGCCTCATCAGTTGTTGCTGGTCAACGGCAGAGATCATCTCCGTTGGGGAAGCCGGCGCACGCCCAGGGACCTGTGCCATCAGCCGCTGCGTGAGTTCAGGGCGATCCAGCCGCTCCTGTTGGGTCGTTGTTGGAGGCGTATTTCTCAGAAGTGTCTCCCGTTCATCCGCCTGAGCCGAGCGGTTGGACACACTATCCCGCGTATCCATGGCCTGGTGTGCCAGACGGTCTTCTTCAACTGCGACTGACTCAGTCGTTGGACCTGTCTCGGTTACATTCACCCGAGGAGGTTTGTTGGAAATTATAACCTTCGATGGTTTTGTCAGCACGAATACAATGACGAGTGTAGCGAGTCCGGCTATCACCATCATGGCCATTCGGGTAGGGGGAAACGATTGATTGCCTTGAGCCGTTGCGCCGGCAGTGTGGTTGTGTTCCTCTGTCGCTCGGCGCCGGCGATGGTATACATCCCAGCTTTCGTGTTGATCGTGAACGGGGCGAATCGTGGTTTGACAAGAAGGACATGTCACAGACTCAACGGTCTTCGCACTCGGCCCACGGCAGGCACGGAGCCAGTCGTCATACCGTTGTTTCAAGACAGGGTCACTAAGCGTCTCGAAGGCGACATTAATTTTCCCGGACTTCTCGTCTGCCTTCGCCAAAAGCGCGGGCCGATGGTGAAAACGGTCGGGATGCCAGACTTGCAATAAGAGCCGGTAGGCGTCCTTTATCTCTTCTGGCGTCGCCGAATCATGAATTTCCAGAATGGTGTAATAGGTCTCCATGCTAGACACTCCAACAAACTTGATATGAGCACACCCCGCGAGCCCAGGGGAAACGGGAAACGATAAAGAGCCCCTATGATATATGATATCTTAGCGGAACAATTGGTGAAAAGTATGAACTGGGCCGTGCGAACAGATTGCGTTTGGCGGTCGGTTCTTCGGCACGATCTGCACCTGTCTGATCTCTTTAGCAGGATGCTGAAAAGTCCACCAGCGGCGTTCTCGCGTCGTTCAGAGGCTCAATGTACTGAAGCGTACGCCTCGCCTCTTCGCTCGCTGCGGCCTTGCTGGACAGCCTTTTTGAGCATCCTGAGGTTGTTCTGGCTTCAGCGCCATACGGAAATCCCACCATGTTTTTGGCATCAACTGAGTTTTTCCGCAGCCTGTTAGACGGGAAAGAAAAGGAGCACAGCCGAGCCCCCGGCCTCTTGTCCGTTCCCTAGATTCGTAGTTCGCGCGAAGCGGGCGAGCAAAATATGGAACGAGTTGCTGGAAGAATGAATGGGAATGCCTGGGCAGAATCATGCTCACGGAACTGAGATGTACGCCAGATCGGAGCAGTGAGTGGTGTGAGGAGGGGAGGAAGGTCAGGAATGTCGAGAAGAACGCACCGCATTTTTTGCAAAAGAGGCGATAGGCTTTCTCTACAAGGTGGAAACGGCGAGGCAGAATCCCGTCGACTTCTCGACTATGAGAATGTGGCTGTGTGAGGAGTCGTGTCGTCGGCAGAAGAACTACAGGAGGCAATCGAGAAGTTTCAACCTGCATCGCCCGTGAAGCGAAACGACGAGCTAATTTGCTCGCTCCTCTAAGAGGAAGAACTCCATGGTGCTCCGACTGAATTGCCAGGTTGAAGAAGCCTCAAATTCTTTGCCTTGTTCATCCTGATATCGAACGGTAAATTCCATGAGTAACGTGGCCTTGCCATCCATCACTCCATCAAAGAAGGTATCTGGCAGGGCGCCTCGCAATTCCAGGCCTCTGCTCGGAGCAAGTGTTGGCACGGTAAAGGTATCTTTTTCTATCGGTACACTGTTCCCATCCAGAAAAACTGCAAGGTCGGTTCGTACACGATTGGCCGGCCTCAGACCGGCATTCCTATATCGGATAGACACTCGGGACCGTTGGCTCTCATGATAAAATCTTGCATAATGGCTCTGAATCTGGGGGCGGTGCACGACTGCGTTAGGTTCCTTCACCCTCCCTGCTCCATGAGACGGCTCAACAGACTGATCAACGGTGTTCTCCTGTGTATCCTGTATTTCCAGTGGGCCACAGCCATAGGATAGTGCGATCAATCCAACCATTATCGGCACGCAATATCGATACATTCAGGTTCTTCCTTAGTCAGAGGATCAGAGCACATACCTTATACTAGAGAGACTGTAAAAACACTATCCCCCAGGCCTACCTGGTACTGATTCGCACACTTCAGAATGTCCAGCATGGCATGCCTTGGAGTGTGCCCGGTGCGCGTATCCAACCTGTTCTGTATATCAGCCCGCAACACCCGTTGCCGTTCAGGATATTCCCGCGCTCCCTCACGGAATGACGGCCTCGCTTCCATGAAAAATAAAAACCCAGACCCCCTTACCCCCGTCTTGTGGTTTGATTGCTCGCTCTCCTACAATAGGGCCATGTGGCCCGTATGTCTTTCTCGATTCGTCCATTCCGCGGTTTCCCCCCCCCGCACGCTCCGCCGCTTACAACGCCGAACCATTCCAGTGCCAAGGCACGATCTGGAGTCCCTCGGGAGACTCTCCTCTCATTCACAGCCACACGCCAGAATGAACAGCGCCTTCTCATCCAGAGACGTTGTCCGGTGGTCGAGAGGGCAGGAGTGCATGGCAGAGAACATCGGAGTCGAACGTCATATCGAGGCACGGCTCCAGCACGATGTGAAGCGTCTCATGCGGGAACCATTGGAGGCATGATTGTAAGTGAATCTAAAGATGTGGAAGATCGCGGCAACAGTACAGGTGTCGGGGTCGGCATGGTGTAATTAGTAAAGAGGGAATCACACATGACTCCGCGCACCGCATATCCTGTTTCGGTACTCATCGGATTCGTATGTGTGAGTCTCTTCTTCCAGGCCTGTGGTGGAGGAGACTCATCCACCTCAGGCTCTCAAGTAGCTCCCACCATCGGTTCGATCACGGTGATCCCATCAGTCTCGTCGATTGCGGTTGGACAGACTCAACAATATACGGCTGCGGTGAAGGATACGAATGGAAATATTATGAAAGGGGTGACGGTCGACTGGTCCTCAAGCCAGCCAGGTGTGCTCACGATCGATAATAATGGACTGGTTCAAGGCCTGAATCCCGGAACCACGATCATTATGGCTTCTCAGGGCGGGATACAAAGCCAGTTGGTCACCCTCACCGTGACCAGTATTCCGGTGGCTAGGCTTGCTTCGCTTCCCCCTTGGCTCGCCTACTGCAACAATGAGCTGTGTGCCGGCCTTGCACCTGTCGTTGCGGCAGTCTGTCCGGACGGAACGCCCTCGTGTACGCCGACTCGATCCACCACCGTGGTTCCTCAAGTCAACGGCGTGCCGATCAGCGGAGTCGCGATTCCACTCATACGCAATCTGACCCTCAATGGGCTGTCCTTCCCCAACACCCTCGTCCGGCTCATCAGTGGGGATGGTGCGGTCTCCAATGGCGTAACCTTGTTCGTGAATGCCTACACGGCCTCCTCGGTGCAGCTCAAGAGTAAACAGTCGTTCCTCGTCAGTTACTACGGCCTGCCTCCGGTGTGGGGGGGCACGACGGCGATCAATTTTACGACGACCCATCTGACCTCAGCACTCGTAGATACGTGGTTCTATCGGCACCCGAGCTTTACCCCTGATACCTCGGTAGACACCCTGCACGCGCGAGTTCAGACCATCATCACCACTGAGCGCGACCTCACCGGCATCACGACATCGGAGCACGTCACCGCCTATTTCCTACCCACGGAACTCACGGCTAACCGAGACGGCGAAGGGAACTTTTCCTACGGCAACGGCACGGTCACGATGCACTATGGCCATCCGTTGTATATTGAGCGGATCGGAGGCATCGCGTCGCAGGTCTTGGCCCGTTTTGCTCACGAGTACGTCCATGAACTGTTCAACGAGATGTCAGACATGTTCCTCGACAACCCGCGCTGTTTGAACGAAGGGCTGGCTGATGCCGTGGCGTTTGCGTCGGGTTTCCTGCCAGAACCAGACTTTGGTCCCATCGGGTTGCGCGGGCTTGACTTCACGGATGGGTGCCTCGAACAGACGGAAACGCACGATATCGGGAATTGTTACCTGTGGAACCTGAAACAAGCGGGATTCTTGACGCCGACAGTGATTCGAGGGCTGTTCCACCCACAACATACGTTTGTGTTCGATAGCTGTGTCATGGATGAAAGGACGGGAAATACCCTGTTGGTCTACTTCACCGAGTCTGCGAGCGGTGCGAATCTGATTCCGGCCCTCAATGCCATGCGCCTCCCGCACGCGGCCTCGTATCTAGAGGCGAAAGCGGCGCTAGGATTGTAGGCGCGTGGCGCATAGAGGCGGCCTCGCTAATTTGGACAGGTGGATAAGTGATCGTCTTGCTCAACCCACGCCGTGCAGAGCAAGGCCAACAGAGGAGCAAGCGCATGAGAAGGACGAGAAGGAATGATGCAGCCGGATTCCATACAGCGGAATTCAAGGCCCAAGTGGCGTTGCGGCATGAACAGGCGACAAGATGCTGGCAACTGGCATAGGCGTTCGATGTGCATGCCAATTAGATAGTGGAATGGACGCAACAATGGTGAATCGTACCGCAGAGATATTTGGCTGGAGGCCTGCCAACAAGCACCTCTCCTAACCGGCCGTCCACGTGCTGCACGCCAAGATTGGGCCGCTCACGGAGGAGCATGATGGTTGAGAAGGGGCGCTCACCAGGCGGGATCGCAGAGCGCGTGGCAATGACACACTAGGGTGCGCCAGAAATATTCAACAGGGACCCAGATTGCCAGTTCACCAGCCTGGAATTACACGGCGGCTGACAGACCACGGCATCCAGATCAGCTGGATGGGAAAGGCTGCTGGCGTGAGAACGTGTTCGTGGACCGGCTAGGGAAGAATGTTAAATACGAGGAGGTCTATCTACATGTCTACGAGACACCGTGAACGATGCATAGAGCGGGTTGGAGCGGTACGTCACGCTCTACAATCAGCACAGGCCCCATTCATCACTAGCCGACAAAACTCCTGACGAGTTCTATTGTGAGAATTTGCCCGCACGGCTCAAGACAGCGTAGGCATACACTGCAGGGCTACATTGATCGAGATGGCGCTTCTGTCAATTACGCCAAGCCACCTCTGTTGTGCTTGGTCTGAAATCGCCGCGATCCTGTCAAGCAAAGACGTTCGCACCCCAAATTCGTCTCTTCTGATACCAGGAGCACCAGGCATTGAATCAGAGGGAAGCGCTCTTGACGAGAAGGGGCACCCAGCCATTGGTTTCCAACCCGTAAGCTTTCATCATACACAGATGCACGGTTTTGGAGCCGTGCATCTGTGTATAGGCCCCGACAAGACAACAACTCAATGGTTGAAGGGTAGGACGTAAACAAATTCGGCGAGATCAAGCGTTTTGGATGTAGGTCCAGGTATTGAACCAGTGAAATCTCAATCAGTTAGTGCAGCTAAGTCTAAGCATCCACTCGTCGCAAGAGCAGACCTGGATGCCTATGTCGCAATGCGAGCACACTCAACAGAGGACCGATGGAAGGACCTCTGTTTTCTGAAAATGTATTCAGTCGTTAACAGAGAACGGCTTATGTGGGGCGCCGCAACCCAAGATCCCAAATGGCACAATGCGTGAGCAGTTAGGATCTGAAGGGTTTTTCATTTTTCTGTTCACTTCTCTTTCCCTGGGTATCTGCGCAGGCTCTCGAAGACTTCTCTAACCCCGTCGCCGCCGTCTTCCTTGACGGCGACACTCTCGAAATCCTGCACAACCTCACCCTAAACGCATGCGCCTCCCACAGCCCCAACATATCCACAAGAACGGCGCGACTCGCTTAATCGTGAAAATGGGGAGGCGCACATTCTGGCGTGCCGTTATTTGTCATAAGGAAAATACAAAATTACAGCCCCAAATCCCACGAACACGCTGACTAAGATCGCAATGATCGCGAAAGAAGCATCCATGATAATCTCCTTGGTTGATGGTGGATCGACTACGGTTTCTTCTGAATCGGTTGATCTCGCTAGTGCCCAATATCGCGGCTATTGATATCACAAGAACCTGTGTAGGGCAACTAGTAGTTTGAGGGGGAGCCATTAAATATTATCGCCAATCACGCACTGCTATAAAAGGGTTGGTGCTGGTGGGAGAGAAAGTAGGCCAGACGATACGCTTCTTGACGCTTTGGAAGGGAGCCGCGAGAGGCCAAGACAGGCCTATGGGGTGACTCGGCCCCGACCCCACCGTGGGCGCCCTCCCGCTCAGCCGGCTTTTCCCCCGTCACTCGATATCGCCTCCCCAATGTCGTTAGTCCGCATTATTCATGAACATTTCTGCGGCAATCGCCGATCCGCTGTGACGAGGGGCCTTCGGTCGATGGGCTCGCCCCTCAGACCCTCAACGTACTGTACGAGTACGCTTCAGGTCCTCAGGGCTCCGCGCACCGCTCTTGCGACCCGGCTCAGCGATTTCACGACGAACTGGCATGAATAATGCCATCCTTCAGTCGCCCTCGCTGATTGCCCGCGCCAACTCTTGTTTGAGGCGTGTCAGTTCCGCGGCCGGTTCAGCTTGCCGACCGGACCCCGGAAAGGCCCCACCATGAGCGGCGACGTCTTTCTGCCATTTGTAGAGCCGATTGCGGGGAATGCCGAGTTCCCGGGCGATCTCGGCGGCCGGGCGTTGAGTCGCTGCACTGCGTGTCGCTTAAACTCGGGAGTGAATCGTCCGCTCTGCCATACCACACCTCCGTGGGGGCGTATCGTGCCCCCTTTTGAGGTATCCGTCAAACCCGGGCTAGCTCAGAATTTCCCCAGGCACCACCTTGTGGTTTGACCGTCCCGCCCCTAGAATAGGCAGCTATGAACTGGATTGATGGCGTATTGGGCCTGACGGAAGGTCAGTGGGTCACGGTTGTGTTCATGAGTTCCGCCCTGACGTGGCTGATAGTGCTGGTGGTGTGGTACAGACGGACGAGACCGAGGACGAAGTAGCCGTTGCCCGTACCAGCGCATCTCCACGAGGCCATCTTGTCCATGGTGTCCGTTCACACACGGATACCCGAGGTCCTTCGCTCAGCCAGCTTTCCCCCCGCGAGCTGAGATCGCATCCTCAACGCTACCAGCACTAGTCCGTTCAATGCCCAACAAATCAATAGTCATGCCTTTTCTGTCGCCGACTCCTCGTGGTCTATCTAGTGCTCGGGTCTGTCGAGTCTCTCTCGTTCATCGAACCAAACAACCAGAAAGACCAGAAAGACGAGATGAACCAGTTCCTGCCACGCGCCGCGCCATGTAAGATTGTAGACCCTGACGTTTGGTTTAAAATCGCCCCGTCCCCGTCAAGAAAAGACTCCCGGCCCCTTTTCTGTTCCCACCCATATCCGTTCTGATTCATGAACAGATGGTACGGCCGAGTCCTACCGAACTGGGCTGCCGTGCGATCCCGCCGGACCCTTCGGGAGTTTGTCGTTGGCCACACGCGTGATGGAAATTTCGCGAGTGTCTGTCTCACCCTTGACCCCCAGCTTCACGATGGTGCCCGCTTCTCCTCGGATCATTTTGACCACCTGCTCATAGCTCTTTCCCGTCACCGCTGTCCCATCGACACTCATGATCTCATCTCCATGTCTGAGCCCTGCTTGCTGAGCCGGTCCCTCCGGACGGACCATCCCGACGTACAGCACCGCTGGATCACCGACACGCTCGGCTCCGACATGGAGTGACAAGCCGATTACGCCATTCGGCAGTTTGGCCTCGTCTCCATGCGCATAGGGCGCCTCGCTCACTGGCTGGTCAGCAGCCACGGCGGCGCCAGTCAACAGAAGGCCCATCATCACACCTGTCGCGATATGTATGCTCGTGATCCTCATGTGCAATCCTCCTTGTGAACTATCGTGAACTTGCCTTCCTAGTACATACAATCCTGCGATCAATACGAGATCGCTCGTCTTAGCAACGGTTCGATGAACCATGTTGCATGTCGTCTTCTCCTCGAATAACAGCGGTAGCCGTGTAGGGCTTCTAAGAAATACTACGAGCAGCGTAACATCCGGCGATGAGAGATGGATTAGGACGGTATTAAAAGATCCTCATTTGGTCGTGACGCAAAGGGGGAGTGAGCGAGCGGAGTGGACACCCATAACTACGGAAGAGACGCCAACGTCTTCGACACGCCAGAATCCGCGTCGTCACATAAGCTGCGAGAGACTAATGGATTCTGGAATATTTTCCATAGCGGGCGATCACGAGGGGCATAAACAAAGACTCCCGACCCCTTTGCTATTCGTTAGTTAGTGCGGCCTCGGTCCTCACGTAAAGCAAAGGGATAGCATTATGGAACTCAAGAGCCTTTTGGGGCCGATTCTGTACTTCCGTAGGCTCGCGACATCATGCAAGTCGTTTGACGACCTCAGAAGTGGTGGCCACTTCTCCAAAGATACCTCCTTCCACACCGATCATTGCCAGTGCTGCTTTGTGCAAGCTCGGATCTCCAGACGCAGAGGCGTCACTCACCGTGATGCAACGGTATCCAAGATCAACGGCACTACGTAGTGTCGAACTCACACATACTTCCGTGGTGACACCAGTCAGGATCAGCGTTTCAATCCCGCTTTCAGTAAGGACCTGTTGCAGTGTGGTGTGAGGGAATGCGCTATAGCCCGGCTTGTCAATCACGATCTCCTTCTCAAGCGGACGTAAGGTTTCGATGAAATCGTGTCCCACTTCCCCTCGAACCAACAGACGACCGAGCGGACCTTTGGAACCAATTTCTGCTCCGGCCTTTCGGCTACGCTCCAACTTGTAGGATGGACAATCGGACAGGTCAGGTACATGACCTTCACGAGTGTACACGATGAGCAATCCGGCTGGGCGTGCTACGGATAGCAACTTTTGGATTGGAGCGATGGCGGCGACCAAGGGTGTAATGTCCAACCCTGCCTGAGCGGCA
>JBBRRK010000039.1:0-22905 GCA_038200765.1 Nitrospirales bacterium | reverse complement strand
GCCGTCGTGGGAGAGGATGATCGGCTTCACTTCAAACCGATCACCGTTGCCAAAATCTTCGACAACTACATCGAAGTAACTGAGGGCATCTCCGAGAGCGACCGTATTGTGAATAATCCGAGTGCCGCGTTGCTCGAAGGAGACAAGGTGCGAATCGTCACGCCAGCAACTGGGTATGACATCCTGAATCCAACAGCGAAACAGACCGGAGGCGATCAATGAAAGGAATACGCAACGGAACCGTTATTGTCATCTCTCTCACCTCCCGCCTCCGTGATATGGCCGGTTCTTGGCAAACGGTTCGGCAATGACAGACACCTGGCCTACCTGGTTACGGCGGAGTGGGTTTTTGCTGGTGATCTTCAATCTGTCGGCTTGTAGTTCGTTCCCGGCTGTTGATCTGGCACCTAAGTATGAGCCGCCACAATACGTCGTTCCCGACTCATGGCATGGCTCAAGTCCCTTCGTGAAGGTGAAGCCGTCGGATGATCAGCTCCGACCGGATTGGTGGAAGCTGTTCGGCGATCCAGTCCTAGACAGACTGATAGAGCAAGCTATTGATGCCAATCCGGATCTTGAAGCCGCAGCCGAACGTTTCGTTCAGGCCCGCGATATGATGATGCAAGCCCGGGCGCAGTACCTTCCTCGGGGCGGGCTAGATTTCGGAGGCTCACACAATAGACAGTCGTTTGAGAGACTCTTTCGTCCCGAGAATAGTCCGCTCCAACAAGGCACTATGGAGCTTGGAGGCCTCGCATCCTGGGAGCCAGATTTCTGGTCGGCCCTCCGGAATGCCGCACGGGCGGAGACCTACCGCGCCGAGGAACGTGCTGCCGATTGGGGGCTCGCGCGCCTGAGTCTGCAGGCGGAAATTGCCTCGAATTACTTCATGGTCCGCGGCCTCGACGCCCAGGAGTCGATCTATACCCAATCGATTGACCTCTACAAAGATACGCTCAGGCTGACCCAGGCCCAGTACCGCGGGAAGATCGCGTCGGGGCTCGACATCGCCCGCGTCGAATCGTTGTTATTCGGCACCGAGACAAAATTGGCACAGATTCAAGGTCAACGCCAAGTAGCTGAACAGGCCATCGCCATCCTGCTCAATAGGGCGCCTGGCAGTTTCACGCTTGAGCCGGTGGATGAGCTTCGAGTCGCGAAATTCACGATTCCTGCAACTCTCCCTGCCACCTTGCTTGAGCGCCGGCCCGACATCGCCGGAAGCGAGCGACGAATGGCACAGGCGAACCGCACCATCGGTATCGCCCGTTCCGCATTTTTCCCCAATGTTTCATTCCGCATTGGTGGCGGATTCGAAGACGGCTTCAGTCTGTTCAAGCTTGCCAACAGCTTCTGGTCCTATGGCTCTGGTGTTTCACTACCCTTCTTTCAGGGAGGCTACCGACGTGCCCAATTACAACAGGCGTGGTCGGCCTATCGCGAGATGGAGGATCTATACCGTTCGACCGTGCTCAAAGCCTTTCGTGAAGTCGAGAACAATTTGAGCCTGACGAACCGGCTGACGGTCGCTGCGGACCGCCAGGCGGCTGCAGTAGGGGCCAACCTCAAGGCACAGCAGCTCACGCTGGAACTCTACCGGGGCGGCCTGGCTTCCAGCCTTGAAGTAATTTTTGCCCAAGAAAACACGCTTTTGGCACGCATCGACTCGGTGCTAATCGAGACAGAACTGCTGAGGTCCTCCGTCACCCTCGTTCGAGCCTTTGGTGGGGGATGGCATCGTAATCAACTCCCTTCCGATGACCAGATTCAGCCTTTCAATACTTTTCAATATTCTGACCTCGACAAACCACAGCCAGTGGGGGGAATCGATGTCAATGCAGGTGAATCAAAGCCCAACAATGATCTGACGAAACCCCATGTTCCCTGATTAATCGCTCGCAAACCTCGAATGCTTTTTTATTCGCACCATGACGGATTGCCGAGCCGCTATTTCATCTCCGGTGACCGGATTTTGGGTAATGACGATCCTCGTACTTACGTTGACAGATTGCCACGCGTCATAAGCAGGAAGGGGTAATCATGAAATCGACGGCCAGTCTGACAGTGATCCTAGCGATTGTTCTTTATTTGTTCCCGGTGACGGGCCACGCGGCAGACCCGCCCGGTGTTCCCCCAGAAACAGTCGCAAACTATATATATGCTGTTATTGAAAACCACCGTGCCTTCTACACTGCTCATGTCGTCGAACGCTTAGAGGAGCAGGCGGGAATCAAGACGGATGGAGAATGGCGCACGCACAAGAAGACTTTACCGTTACCAGTTCAGTTCGTTACAGAATCAAGCAACATGTTCTCGACAAAATTCACGGGGCTCCGTTACCGATTGATCAGTCTTTGGCCGATTAATCCGGAAAATAGCCCACGCAATCAAGCAGATAAAAACAGCCTAAAAGCTGTGCATATGAGACCGGAACGGTCTGTCACTAGTACAATCACGGTCGATAATCAAGCCTACTTTCATGCGATTTATGCTGATATAGTTGTTAGTCGGGCTTGCGTTGCCTGCCATAATGCTCATCCCGACAGTCCGAAGAATGATTTTCAGGTAGGTGAAGTTATGGGTGGTTTGGTCATCGAATTCCCGCTGGGAAATCAGTGATTCCCACTCATTAAACAGGCACAAAACCCCCGTGATTGTGAAGCCGGATGCCTTGTGCAACAAAGACAGACCAATTGTCCCTTCCAAGTGGGCTCGATGACCGACACACTGTCTCACGGCTAGTATGGTCGAAGGAGATGGAGCGCAACGATCAAAACCGATGAAGCAGGGCCAACCTTAATGGCTTCATCGGTGGCCCTATTATGGGGAGGCCAGAGGTCGGGAGGCGTCCGGTATCCCTATCTTTATCATCGATACTACATGGCTTAGGAAGGAGAAATGGTACGCCCATGAAAACCCTACTCATCGTAGCCCGGGAGTCTATGTTAAGCGACTTGGAGGAGGTCCTGCAGAGTAATGGTGTTAAGGCATATACGATAATTAGCAACGTCAAGGGTAAAGGTGTCACTGGTAGATTGTATGGGACCTTTCTCAACCCTGACATCAATGCCATCATTTTTGCAGTTCTTCCATTCGACCAGGCAGATAAGGCGGTCAGCGCACTTAAAGCCTTTCACGCAACACATAAAAAGTCTTCAGATGACAAACCTATCCCTCTCAAGGTGTTTTCATTTCCTTGTGAAGAGGAGATATAGCGCTAAGGACCAGAACGGGCCCTGTATCTTCACGCCAGCCTTGCAGCCCCTGTAATTCCTCCAGCCAACACGGGTTATTCAGAGCTGCCCGTAGGCAAAGAATGCGATTCTATAACGCAGATTGATCCGAGCATGGGCCCAGTCGAGGCGATCGCTCCGCCCACGCTCTGGAATACAAGTCTGGCCCGTCCGGGGAGGAAAGTCGGTTTGTCCCCACCCTGGTTATTCCTTTGTGCCACTGCCTCTCAACGCTATGCTTTCTCTCTGAATGGATCCGCTGCGTCACAGTTCTAGAATCAACAAACCTGCGTTGACGCTGTGCGATAACGTCTCCCTCGTTGTTCGTGGTGCGTTGCCTGGTCCGCCCGGCTTGTCGTACGCAGATGGGGCTGGCTGGCCTTCTCCCGCCTGTCCGTGACGTCCCGTCAGTCCGAGGGCACGCGCCCGCTCCCACTCCCTCACTCGATCCAGGCTCCGTCCCTCCTCGACGTGTGCCTGAGCTCTCCGTGTGCTTTCGCGAGAGCCACATTCACACTCAACGAGGAGAAATACAACATGGCAACCACACGAAGCACTCGCGCAAGAAGCTTTCTAGGGGTGTCGGTCAAGGCCACGGTGTGGCGAAGAGGTACGGGCAAGGCGATAGTGTTCTCTGTATCCGTGTCCTGTTGCCGTGCGACGGTCCGCCCCAAGGATCTCCGCCAAATCGCGTCGGTCACGCGGCGTGCCGAGCGATGGATCCGTGCTCGCACCAGATAGGCCGGCACGTGGGCCTAGCCCGAACGTGTCGATTGAAGAAGTCCGTCACTCAGATGGAAGAGTGGGCGGTGGAAAGGGAGGCAGTACAACCTACTGTTCCGCTGGTTTGTCGGCCTCGATCTGGCGGCTGGCATTGCCCATGAGATCAGGAATCTTTTGGTCGTGATCGGCTCGACGGCATCGCTTTTAATGGATGATTTCGAGCTGTCCGATCCAAGACGTGCGGATATCGAGGCGCTTTTACAAAAAACCAAACGATTGGATCGGATCGTGAATCAAATTGTGGATTATGCAAGGCCTCGCGCTCTTGTGCTGGATAGATTTGTGTTATCTGCCCTCATTAACGAGGTCTTCAAGGTGCTGAGTAAGCCTCTGGATGCTAAACATATCAAGACCCGAACTTCCCTGTCCGTGACAGATGACCACCTGTATGCCGATTGAGATCAGATTGAGCAAGCGCTCTTGAACGTCGTCAGCAACGCGATCGATGCCTCTCCTATGGACGGATCTGTAATAGAAATCACGGCAAATGAGTTATTCGACCACGAACAGCATGGCACTATGATACGAATCACGGATAGCGGTAAAGGTATTTCACCAGGGACGCTGCCCCGCATCTTTGAACCTTTTTTCACATCGGGAAACGGCACGGAACCGGATTAGGGATGGCTATCTGCAAGAACATTGTTGAAGGCCACCTTGGAGATATTTATGTGACGAGCGAGGTTGGGATAGGCACCCTTGTGAACATTTGGCTGCCGACATCCCCAGATACCCACCTGGTGAACGGCTAGTCCGTGAAGGCAGTCGTCTTTGTGCCCGACGATGAGCTGTTGATTCTGTCCACGATCACCAAACGGCTGACCTACCAAGGACATCACGCCGTTGGGTATGAATGCGGTAAGCGCTGCTGGAGGGACTTCGACACAACCTCTCCGGGACTTATGTTGCTCGATGTAAAGATGCTCGGTCTCAGTGGTCCCGTTGCCTTAAAGCATGTGAGGCCAATAGTTTCTGCCGCGCCGTGACGCAAGCCCCGAATGACAAACAACTGGGGCAGCCGTTGCTGCAGCAGGCGATCGCCAATACCGGCCAGGTTCCCAAGATCGCCAGCCTGGAGGCTAGATGGTGTCGTCACGAGATAGCCGCCCAAAGAGCGATGCACCTGATTTGCACGGCGGCGAGGAATGACGCGGTGTGCTTGGCATATCGGGTAGCGATACCGCGCCAGCGTTTGAGATGCAGGAATGCGTTCTCGACCAGATGCCGTAGTTTGTACAGTTCCTGGTCGTACGGTCTTGGCGTGAGTCTGTTTTTTCTGGGCGGAATCACCGCGTGCATGCCCCGGCTTGTAGCCTGATCGACAATCGCATCGCTATCATAGCCTTTATCGGCAATCAGATGCACTGCCGCGATCCCTTCCATCAAGCGGCCAGCTTGCGTGCAATCTGCCACGGTACCTTGCGTGACAACGACTCTGAGCGGCATACCATGCGCATCCACGGCCAGATGTATCTTGGTGTTGAGCCCCCTTTTGTCCGGCTCATCTCTTGATTGCCGCCCTTGGCACCTGCCGCGTGCGGGTGCACTTTACAATGACTAGCGTCGATCATCAGCCATTCATAGTCCGGCTCATCAATCAGGGTTTCGAGCAGTTTTTCCCACATCCCTTTGTCCCGCCAGCGACAAAACCGCCGCTGCACGTTCTTCCAGTCACCCAAGTCCGGCGGCAAATCCCGCCACGGGGCGCCGGTGCGTAAAATCCAGAACACGGCATCGATAAACAAGCGATTATCCTTTGCGATGCCGCCCCAAACGCCCTCGCGTCCGGGCAAATGCGGCTCCAGCCATTCCCACGTTCTGTCGGCTATATCGTGTCGACGATGTGATGGTTTCATGCGCACCCTCCTTCGGTTCAGCATGATTCTACATCATTTTACATCTCGTGACGACACTATCTAGCTACTCTAGCGAAGAGAATGTCCATTCCCCCACCGCGTTGGGGTGCAGGCCCCTGATCCCTCCGGATCGGCAGCCGCACGAACGGACATGCTTGGTGGCCCCGCACGGACGGATTCCCAGGGGACTCTCGGTCGCGGACCGCATGCGCCCCACGCTACGCATGAAGCGAGGACGACGCCTGTATGCCAAACGCAAGGTCACGGTCGAGCCGGTCTTTGGTCAAATCAAGCAGGGACGTGGGTTTCGACAGTTCTTGTTGCGGGGCCATGACCAAGTGCGCAGTGAATGGGCGCTGATCTGTACGACCTACAACGTGCTGAAGCTCTGGAGGTCCACTTGCCGGTGCCTCCCAGTGCCTTAGGCCTGCAGAAGATGAGTGGAGGGAAGAGCGTTCATTTACTAATCTCGCGTAGCTTTTGCCACGACGGTCCTGTCCTTGCCTTGGACACTTTTCTTCTTCACGGTTATGATTGAGGCGCTATGAAGTTCGCCATCGTCATTGGGTCGGCGGGCATCTTGCCTACATCGGTCACCGTCATCTTATAGAGCGGCTGTGCCACACATAGGCTTCACCGTTTCACGTTGTCTGGTCACGGTTTCTCCCGCCATCATTTAAGCCGAGGCAGTTGCAAAACAGAAAAGGGGCTGTTCGTGGTTGCTTGAAGTTTTCGTCGTGAACGTAGCAATCTATGACGAGGAATCCCGCGGTGTTGTTCCTGTCGGACATCCACGTTTCAGGGCTGCGGATCCTCTCGGCATCCTCATGCCGTGGCACCCCCATGGACTGACGAGGCGAGCCAGGCCTTTGCGCCAACGCTGTCGTATTCGAAATCTCTGCGGAGTTTGTCGTCAGTAGGGCCCACCCCCTTTTTCTTTCTATTCATTGGTCTGCTCGCCTCGTTGGTTGAACCAGACACACCTCAAGGGCATGCGCTAGAAAGCCTGCAGACTCTTTCTGCCGAGGCCTGTTCAGAACATCGCGGATAGACCAACCCCGACGTTGGTTTCCTGGACGGCACTCGACTCGAAGCTTTGCTTGCGACTGGTATGCTGTAATCCTACGAATCCCACGAGAGAATTGGTCAGGCGATAGGCCAGCTGTACTTCACCCTGGTAAATATCTTCATGGGCGCCGTTCCGTTCGTCGCCCTCCAACCCGCTGGTCCAATTGTTCAAGTCATAGTGCGCTTCGGTAAGAAGCGAGAGCCGCTCAGTCAGTTCCACTTCAATGTCCACCGTCAGGTAGTGGTTGACATAGGACGTATCGTCTTCGAACTCCGCTTGGCTGCGCCCCTTCGCAAGTCCGCGTTCATAGTGGTAGGTCAGCCCGAGCAGGATTCTGTGGGTGAGCTGGTAACCGACGTGAGAGCCGATCGTCCAAAAGTCTAAATTGCGTTCCGAGAAGTCGGCGTTGTAGCGGCGCAAACCGTACCGGCCGAGCAACTGGAAATGAAGGTCCGGCGTCACATCGTGGAAGAGGCGAGTGGACCAGATGTGGCTGGTCACATTTTCTGGCACTATGCGTCGCAAGCCGTCTTTCCGTTCGTCGTTGGTGCCAAGAAACTGATCCGGAGCGTAGTAGTAGCGCAGCTTGACGCGAGTTGCGGAGGAGAGAGACTGAATGGCCTGGACCCGCAGCGTGCCGTGGTCGAACTTCCGATGTTCCGCGAAGATGAAGCCCTGGCCTCGTATGCTCAGGTCGAGTGGTCCCAGGCCGTTCGTCAACGATCGCGTCACGTTCACCAAGGGCTCGAAGATCATGTCCGTACCCTGGTTCGTCAGTTTCGTGTCGATGGCCGGTTGGGTGGGGTCGCCATCACGGCTTAACCGGCGGGTGGCGGAAAACAACCCGATGTCATCGGAATAGAACAGAGTTCCTTGACCTTCGACAGACCAGCCGTCTTTGTGGTCATCTGCGGAGGCCGGCCAGGGTTCGAGGCTCAGGCAGGCGAGAATTACGAACAATACCACTTCTCGTCGTCGTATTAGGGTCGCCAGGCATCGAATAATAAGAGAAATCGCTGTCACCGCTCGTCTCCTCTCGCGTTGGTGTGATTCTCCTTCGCCGAATACCCCGTAGCTTGCACGAGGATGAAGGCGAGGAGAACCCTCCGTAGCCTTGGCGAAGGAGGGTAGTGGCTTCGAATAATTTCACAAGATACCACACAGCTTGCTCCCTGGAGCTTCATTCTCCCCTGATCCTGCGCAACACATATGTGCCATATGGATTTATTCTATACGGGGAGAAACCAAATATCGTACTCCGAGCGAGGCTGTCAATACGTTCGTTGAAATTTCTTGAGCGGCTCCAATGGTTGTCTCACGCCGACTTCTTCGTCTGAACCAGTTGTTGCTCCGCGTGCTCGGCCTCGATGGTCGCCATGACCTGCGGAATCCCTGCAACGCCGTTCACGCGTGTGAACGGCTGCTCGCAGTACCGCCACACGGCTCCCAGCCCACGCTGGAGCAGTGTGCTCCCTCGTGAACGTGTGATGTTCCGCTCGCTGTGCCGGACCGGGAAGCACAGGCTCTCGATCGGGTTGTTTGACAGCAGCGTCTTGCGCCATAGCGCCAGCACCTTCAACCGATGTACCGTCAACAGTTCCTCGAACGCCTCCAGGAGCGAGTCCGCTGCCGACTCGTTCTAGGTCCGCCACCACGCCATCAACTCTAGTCGCATCTGCTGGGCATCGGCGTAGCGCGTCTGTTCCCATGCGGTCTTGAGCCGCTGACGGGCCTCATGGCGGTACCGCGTGGCGAGATGCGGCTTCAGATTTCTGGGTCTTATGAATGGCGCACCGTTGAGGCACCAGCTTCGTACCGAACCGTTCCCGTAGCGCCTTGCGCGGCCGCTGGCACCGTCGGTCACGAACAGAATCCGCTTGGAGCGTACGAGGCGGCGACGCTCCAGGTCCCTGAACAGCGCCTCACAGATCTCGTAATTCTCTGAAGAGCCTTGCCAAAACCCCAAGGCCATCTTCACGCCGTTCAGGTCCACACCCAGCGCGACGAGGAACGCTTCGCTGCCGCGATGGATCGTGTCCAGGAACAGCGCGAACGGCGTTTCCACTGCCAGCGCCACCCTCTTCTGGGACAGGCAGACGGCGATATGCCCAAGGTCCGCGCCGCATCAATGACGGCCTCAGGGTATTTCTGCGCGGAACCTCCTCGTAGGATTGTCTCCAGCAGTTCTCCGGGAAGTCTCCGGTGGTGTGCAGCCGCGCATAAGACGTGAGGGGGACCTCTCCCTGTTCCACGTCTCTGAGTCGGGGGTGCGTCACCGTCACCTTCTGGTCTCCGATGTAGGCGGCGCCCGCCTCGTGGGCTTATTACTGCAGACCGGGATGGGTCGGGTAGTAGTCGGGGCCCGCCCGTTCTTCTCGCTCGATCACCATGATGCTCTCGGCCACCAGGCGTCCTCTCTTCAGCCTCACCGCGTCTAACGCCTGTTGGCCTGAGCGGATCACGCCGACCAGGATCCCCAACATTCTGTCCTGGCCCGAGATCGCCCTCAATTCTGCCATGGCGTGCATCCGTGGCCTCGTGTCAGGTCTCATCGGTGGTTCCTTTCGTTCCCGTGAAGTATTCCACGGAGGGAGTCACTCGTTCAAAATTCAGCGGACTTCAGCATCACCTCCTCCGAGCAACTGAAAAGAAAGGTCCGGCCTCACATCGTGGAAGAGGCGAGTGGTCCAGATGTGGCTGGTCACGGTTTCTGACGTTACGCGTCGCAAGGCGTCCTTCTGTTCGTCGTTGCTGCCGAGGAACTGATTCGCAGCATAGTAGTAGCGAATCTTGATATGAGTCGTAGAGGAGAGAGACTGAATGGCTTGAACTCGCAGTGTGCCGTGGTTGAACTTCGGATTTTCCGTAAAGACGAAGCGGCGCCGGTTTATCAAACGTGTGCTCACGCGGTTTGGCTATGCGCAACACGGGCGGGGCAACCGTGGCGTGCTGCTCGGCTATCTCGAGCGCATGACCTGGTAGTCCCGCCAGCAGGTGACTCGGCTCGTGCCGCAGCACCGCATGAATGGAAGATTAGCGCACCGGCATGCCGCACCTCGGCACGCGTTCCCCCGCCGCTTCACCGCCACGGAGGTGGCCCTGCTGGCCAGCGTGGATGCGCTCGCTGCACAGCACGCTGTCCGGCCCGGCCACCAAGAAGTTGGTGGAACGGGCCTGCCAGGTGTTTGCGGATGCGGGCTTTGAACGGCTGGCGGAGATTTCGGTGTCCCATCTACGCCGCGCACCCCAGCCGAACGGCCTGCCAGGCTATATCCACATCGATAGCGCGCATCAAGGCGATCAGGATGGGGTGAAGGGTGTCTATCATCTCAGTGCGGTGGGTAGCGTGACCCAGTTCTAACTCCTTGCCACCTGCGAGAAGATCAGCGAGGCGTTTTGCTGCCGGTCATCAGGCAGTTGTTGGAAGGGGTTCTGTTTGTCATTTTAGGATTCCATGCGGAAAACGACTCGGAGTGTATCATTGACCCGGTCGCCGCGTTGTTGGAGAAGCTGCGCATCGAGTTCACCAAGTCGCGCTCTCGGCATTCCAACGATCACGCCTTGGCAGAATCCAAGACCGGCACGGTGGTGCGAAAACAGGCAATGTATGCGCACATCCCGCAACTGTTCGCTGAACAGGTCAACGCATTCTGTGCGAATTACCTGAACCCGAACGTCAACTTCCACTCCCCGTGTTTTTTCCCGAGACGATCACGGATGCCAAAGGCAGGGCGCGCGAGCGCTGTCGCTACGAGAACATGAAGACGCCCTGTGAGAAGTGGAAATCCATGTCCCAGACCCGTCAGGATCTCACACTTGGCGCGACTGTGGAGCAATTGGATGCACAAGCCGCCAGGATGAACGGGACTGAGGTGGTCTTGGTCTTGAACCACCCACGAAGCACACTGTTCCAGTCCATCTCTGCGGCAAGCCGGAAGCAGGCATGAGCAAACCCGGCACGGAAGAACGACGGAACATATATTAAATCGACCGAGGCAGAACAGGGGTCAGAGACTTAGGTTCGCCGACCTTCGCTCAGATTTTTGATTGTTAGATTGTTAGCGCTCATCGTTGCCATTAAGTTTGCGCCACATGATCGAGACCAATCGATTCCGCTGCCCATGATCTTCAGCTCGGTGGTCATTGCCCTCGCTCGGCGAGGCCTCTACCAGACTGTCAGGTTCACCATTGTCACACGCGAATCCCATTGTCGCAGGATCAACGATTGCACTTCGGTGAGAGGTTTAGATACTCCTGAAATGGGCATGTTTTTGAATGTTCGGACAGGCTCCTAGTTCTTATAAAAATCTAAAAATACCGTCACCGAGAGAATGTGATTCATGCGATCGTTCGCGACCGAATGCGATGGAATATATTGGTTCATATAACCGATTACCGTCTTGATCTCTGGACTGATACGATATCCGACCCCGACAAAGCCGCGGTTTTGATCAAGCCCTTGGTGCGCTTGGACTCTTGGCCCCCAGTCCGTCTGATTCAGGTTCACGAACGCCTCATCCCACACCACGAAATCTGTAGCCGGAAGGAACGCGATCGGCCAGGAGAATTGGAAAAATTGACGGAAGCGCGAGCCGGTATCACTCCCGTTTGCTTGCCAACGCTGTTCAAGCCGTGTTCGGCTGGTAAAGGCACCGAGAGGCGTCGACCCTGACCACATAAATTGCTGCCATATCCTGCTTTCTTGGACCTCAGTGTTGTCGGGCAGGTAGTTCCCTACATGAGCATACCCCAACCACACAGTGGATCGGTCCGTGAGCGCATAGCCGATCCCTGGACGAATCAACGATTGGTTCAGTGCGAATTCCGAGTTGCAACATTCTCGAAATCTCGCCTGACCTTCCATCCACCAGAGCCATCGTTTGAGGTCAGGACTCACGTACCCGAAATTTCCTCGTGCGGTCGCATTTCCCCATATCCCGGCATCTTCCTGCAACTCCGCCCAGGCAGTCGGCGAAGCGAACGGCAGCAGCGAACAGGCGACAATCGCGATGACCAGATACAGCGCCGGAAGGGGCTTTCTCGCCCGTCGCAGGATCGAAGAGCGAGAGGTAATTTGTGTATTCATCGTGAGATTACTCCAAGAGTGAATGGCATTGTCACATAAGAGTCGTCATTCCTAGCTGGAACATAGCCAGCAACGTCCACCGCGTTGTTGAAGACGACGGGCGGGACCTTAGCACAACCGTTTTGTGCCGTGCTAGAGCCGATCGCTTGTCCAGCGCAGCCACCGGCACAAGCCGCTCTTGGTAAGAGACGGAACCCCGAATTTTGGAACTGCGATAGCCGGGCGGGTCCGGCGAGGCGGGGAGGGTCCAAAGCCTGAAGTATGATGTGTAGGTATTCGGAGCATCGAATGTCATACGTTGGCTCATGTCTGACGCGGTGTTCCCGTCAATCTCGCGCATCCCGCCCGTCGCACTGGCTGATTTGTTCAGCCTCCTGCTACACAGACCCTAAAACAGAGATAGCAATTGGGTGGGAGGCATAAAACGACCTTGTCGGCCGCGTCAGACGCGGATATAACGGATGCGTCGCCACACACAACCGTTAACCGACAAGGTGAGACGATGGTACGCCAAACTGTGTTGCCCTTCAAGCTGGAACGGACGGACGAGACACTAACGGCTCATGGGGGCCTGGCCCTGCTGGCCGAGTTCAATCATGGACTGGGCGTCTGCGGATTGACGGATCGATATCTGCCGGGTCCTGGGAGCAATCGGGGCTATGCCCCGTCGGTGTTTGTGGATCGGCTGATTCTGATGCTCCAGGCCGGAGGGCGGAGCCTGGAAGATCTGCGGGAGTTACGACGTGAAGCGGGGCTGCTGCGGCTGTTGGACCGAGCCGTGCTTCCCGATCCCGATACGCTGGGCGATTGGCTGCGGCGGATGGGCGATCCGCAGACGGGGCAAGCCGGGCTCGTCGGGCTGGGGCAGGTGCGGGATGGTCTGAATGCACGGCTCCTGCGCCGTGATGGGCACGAGACCTATACGTTGGACGTGGATGCGACGCTGATTGAAGGCGAGAAGCGGAACGCGCACTGGAGTTACCAAGGGGTTCGCGGGTATATGCCGCTGCTGGGGTTTCTGTTTGAAACGCCCCTCTGTCTGGTCGATGAGTTTCGGGAAGGGAATGTCTCGCCCGGTGCCGGGCACCTGGCCTTCTACCGGTCATGCAAGGCGCGGCTGCCTGTGGGCAAACGGCTGGCCCGCTATCGCGCCGACAGTGCGTCGTACCAGGCCGAACTGATCAACACGTTGGAGACCGATCAGGTGCGGTGGGCCATCACGGCGGATCAGGATGTGGCGGTCAAGGCCGTGATCGCCGGGGTTCCCACGGAGGCGTGGCAGGAGCCGGAGCAGGGGTGTGGCTATCAGGTGGCGGAGGCCGTGCACACCATGCACCAGACGAAGGCCGCGTTTCGCCTGAGCATCAAGCGCGAAGCACGGCCCCAGCCCGATCTGTTTGACGCCGCGGCCACCCCGTATGCGTATCACGTCGTGGCGAGCAATTGGCCGGCAGAGGAGAAGACGGCGCATGAGGTGTTGGGCTGGCACAATCAACGGGGCCAAGCCGAGAACTTCAACAAGGAATTAAAAACCGGATTCGGGATGGAACAGCTGCCGTGTGGCGATGCCGGAGCCAATGCCGTGTTCTTCCGGATCGGCGTGCTGGCGTACAACCTCTTCATTGGCTTCAAACGCCTTGCCTGTCCAGCCGCGTGGGCGTCGCAGACGATCGCGACGGTGCGCTGGAGGCTGGTGCAGGTGGCGGGGCGGATCCTGCGCCATGCGGGGCGCGTGGTGTTGCGCCTCGTGCTGGAGGCCGAGGCGCTCGCCTGTTGGCGCGCCATCCGCCAGCGGTGCTGGGCGCTGGGCGTGGCGACCTGACGTAGGGAGGCCGTCGCAAAACTGGGAACCGGTGGAGGACAGGGAGCGGTGTGCCTCCGCTCGCCGTCCTGCAGAGAGAGTTACCCTTGTGAGCCCACCAACGGGGATTGCGGCATCCGGTTCCCGGGAAAAAGAGCGCCAGGAGCCCAAGGCGAGGCGTGCAGCCCTGTGAACAGAGACCTACGGAATTTCTATCTCTGGATTTGGGCCACTACGAGGAAGTCCTGGGCAGACGATGCTCCACTCAGTTCAATCTTGATAGGCCAAATACCCCGTTGACAACGCGGGAGGGTCGGCGATACGATTACTCCTCGAAGCTAGGGGAGCCACACGGCTGAGAGTCCACCGAAACGGACGACCCTCAGAACCTGACCTGGGTAATACCAGCGTAGGGAAGCGAGAACAACCACACACTGTTGGTCTCTCTGCCGCACCCCCTGTTATCGGTGCGGTTTTTTTATTGGAAGACACCACGATCAGCTCCGAAATATATGCGATGACCTGACGACTGATCGCGGACAGCACCCTGAAGAAAGGATCTTCCCATGAGCGACCATACAATCGGCAATGGATCTGCCACTGACAACGGACACACGTCCGCCGGATCAGCCTTGACGACCACGCCCTTCCCCTCCTCGCGCAAAGTGTACGTACAGGGAGAACAGGTCGGCGTGCGGGTCCCGATGAGAGAAATCAGTCTGACTGCCACCAAGTCGATGAACGGGGGCGCACCCATCGCTAATGAGCCGATCACGATCTACGATACCTCCGGTCCTTATACAGACCCGGCCGTCACAATCGACCCAAAGGCTGGCTTGGCTCCCTATCGTAGGGATTGGGTGCTAGGCAGGAACGATGTCGATCAACTTGCGGATATTTCCTCACAGTATGGTCGCCTGCGCGCGACCGACCCCAAGCTGGACGCACTCCGGTTTCAACACATTCGCAAGCCGCTGCGGGCCAAACCCGGCATGAACGTGACCCAGATCCACTACGCCCGACAAGGCATCGTCACACCGGAAATGGAATTCATTGCGATCCGGGAAAACCAATCCCGGGAAGTGGCGCGCGAACTGGCCTCACGGAACGGGCACGGCGGCGGAGTCACACAGCACCAGGGTCAGTCGTGGGGTGCAAGCATCCCCTCCGTCATCACACCGGAATTTGTCCGTGATGAAGTCGCCCGTGGCCGCGCAATCATCCCGGCCAACATCAACCATCCGGAAAGCGAACCGATGATCATCGGCCGCAACTTCCTGGTGAAGATCAACTCCAACATCGGCAACTCTGCAGTCGCCTCCTCCATCGAAGAAGAAGTAGAAAAGATGATCTGGTCCATTCGATGGGGCGCCGACACCGTGATGGACCTCTCCACCGGTAAGAACATCCACGAGACCCGCGAATGGATCATCCGCAATTCGCCTGTGCCCATCGGCACCGTGCCGATCTACCAGGCGCTCGAAAAAGTCGGAGGCAAGGCCGAAGACCTGACCTGGGAGATCTATCGCGACACATTGATCGAGCAGGCCGAGCAAGGCGTGGACTATTTCACCATCCACGCCGGTGTACGCTTGGCCTATGTGCCGATGACCGCAAAACGCATGACCGGCATCGTGTCCCGCGGCGGAGCGATCCATGCGAAGTGGTGTTTGGCTCATCATCAAGAAAACTTCACCTACACACACTTCGAAGAGATCTGCGAGATCATGAAGGCCTACGACGTGTCGTTCAGTTTGGGCGACGGGTTGCGCCCAGGCTCCATCGCCGATGCCAACGATGAGGCACAATTCGCCGAGCTGGACACCTTGGGAGAACTCACCAAGATTGCCTGGCACCACGACGTGCAGGTCATGATTGAAGGACCGGGGCACGTACCCATGCACATGATTCAGGTCAACATGGAAAAACAATTGAAGGCCTGCCAGGAAGCGCCCTTCTATACATTGGGACCGCTCACGACCGACATTGCACCGGGGTACGACCACATCACCTCCGGCATCGGCGCAGCCATGATCGGATGGTTCGGCTGTGCGATGCTCTGCTATGTGACGCCCAAGGAACATCTGGGCCTCCCCGACCGCGAAGATGTGAAGACCGGGGTCATTACCTACAAGATCGCCGCCCACGCAGCGGACCTCGCCAAAGGCCATCCAGGCGCGCAGATTAGAGATAATGCGCTTTCCAAGGCCCGATTCGAGTTTCGCTGGGAAGACCAGTTCAATCTGTCGCTCGACCCGGACACGGCAAAACTCTTCCACGACGAGACCTTGCCAGACAATGCCGCCAAAGTCTCGCACTTCTGCTCCATGTGCGGCCCTCATTTCTGCTCAATGAAGATCACGCAGGATGTCCGCGACTATGCCGCACAATTACAGGTGGATGAACAGACAGCGATTCAGATCGGCATGAAAGAAAAATCGGAAGAGTTTAAAAAGACCGGCTCCGAGATTTATCGATAAGGCACGAGGCGAATCGAAACCGGAGGCGTACCCTCTGGGGTACGTGGAGGATTTCGATGGACCGAGAACGAAGTTGGGGGCCGTTTCCAGCATCCGCTGAACGGAGAGCAGACCATGAGTAAACCGCGACCAGCACCGTTGCGTGAGCGAGATATCACGCGTCACATCGCGCGTGAATACTATAAAGATTTCGATCAACTTATCGAGAGCGATGTGATCATTGTCGGCGCCGGGCCTTCCGGGTTGATCTGCGCCCATGATCTGGCTGTCATGGGATTTCGGACGGTCATCGTCGAACAAAGCCTTGCCCTTGGCGGCGGCTTTTGGTCGGGCGGCTACCTGATGAACAAGGCGACGATCTGCGAACCGGCCAATGAGATTCTCGAAGAGATCGGTGTGCCCTGCAAAAAAATCACGGAATGTGAGGGCATGTATATGGTCGATCCTCCGCACGCCACCGGTGCACTGATTGCTGCGGCTTACAGAGGCGGCGCCAAGATCATGAACCTCACGAGAGTCCTCGACTTAGTGCTTCGTCACGACGGCGTGCTCGAAGGCGTGGTGGTCAACAACACGACGGCCGAAATGGCCGGCCATGACATGATCCACGTGGACCCCATCGCCCTCGAAAGCAAGATCGTGGTGGACGCGACGGGCCACGATGCCGTCGTCGTGGAACTCTTGCACAAACGCAATCTCTACAAAGCCGTGCCCGGCAACGGCGGTATGTGGGTGTCCCGGTCTGAAGAAGAAGTGATGGACCGAACCGGCGAGGTCTACCCCAACTGTTTCGTCATCGGGTTAGCCGTGGCAGCAGTCTACGGCACCCCGCGCATGGGACCGGCGTTCGGCTCAATGTTGCTCTCAGGGCGCTACGGCGCGGAGCTGATTAAGAAGAAACTGAAACAGGAGTAAGCGTTCAATGGCCATCAGTCAATGGTTACAAGTGCGGATGGAAGACCACCGTAAACTCATGACCAATGACTATTGACGAATGGCGCGCTTTGGTACGGACATGGATATACAGGATTTTCTCAGGCAAGGCGACGGCCACGAAGAGGATAAACGCGAGGCGTGGCAACTCTTCACACAGGCCTATGAATGCCAGATGAAGCGCGAACTGGAAGAGGCCGTGACGCTCTACAAGCAATCGATTGAGACGCATCCGACTGCCGAGGCCTATACCTTCCTTGGTTGGACCTACAGCTTCATGGGACGGCTCGACGATGCGATCGAGGAATGTCACAAAGCGATCGAGCAGGACCCAGATTTTGGCAACCCCTATAATGACATCGGGGCCTATCTGATCGAAAAGGGCGAACTTGATGAAGCGATGACCTGGTTTCAGAAGGCCCTGCAGGCAAGACGCTATGAAAGCCCGGCCTTCCCCCATCTCAACCTGGGTCGGGTCTACGAGCGCAAAGGCGAATGGACCGAGGCTATCGATTCCTACAAGAAAGCCCTGGCCCTCAATCCCAGTTACGACTTGGCCAAAAAAGCACTGGGACGATTGATCAGTTCACTCAACTAAACTGGTGTGTTTGATCTATCCGGTTTGTCTCGACTTGGGCGATATAGTTGAACCGTACTATCCTCCTCGTAAACCAAAGAACGAGAGAAACCAAATGAACAAAACAGACCAGACAGACCAGAAATCCGTGCTCGTGGGAGTAACGGATATTTTCTTTTATACCAAAGTCCGCGACGCCCTGATGGCGAAGGGCTACCAGTTCGAGCGGGCTCGCACACAACAGGACATCGTCGAAAAAACATCGGCCGCAATCCCCTCCGCATTTATTTTGGACATGAACGATGAAAGGCTCAACGCCTTTCAAGCCCTGGAAACGCTTGCAGCCGACGCGCGATTGAAGACCATTCCCATCCTCGCTTTCGCCAATCACGAAGAAGTCGATACGTTTCACCGAGCCAAAGCTCTGGGCGTGACCAAGATCGTCTCGCGCAATGAGTTTTCCTCACGATTGAAAGATCTGGTCGAGGAGGTGGCAGGGAACCACGCATGAAGCAGTCACGCCTTCACGAACATCACACGAAGCTTAACGCAACCTTTGAGGAGGTCGCCGGGTGGGACATGCCCGCTCACTATGGCAAGTGGGTCGAGGAATATCAGGCCGTGCGCCAGGCAGTCGGACTCTCAGACCTTTCGCACCGAGGCAAGAGCCGCGTCACCGGCGACGATCGCGTGAAATGGTTGCAGAGCCTTATCAGCAACGATATCCTCCCGCTCCAACCTGGACAGGGATGCTATTCCAGCTTCCTTACACATAAGGGCAAGATGCTCGGTTACTTTCGAGTCTATACCTTGCCCGACAGTGTCTGGGTGGAAGATGTCGGCGAGGTCGGCGACGCCACGTTCCTCGCCCTCCGAAAGTTTCTTCTCTACGGCATCAAAGCGAAGATCGAGAACTGTGCGGAGTCCTGGGGTCTCTTGCTTGTCAGTGGGCCCAAGGCCTGTGCGACTGTCAGCGCCGCCTTCGGCGTCGAAATGAGCGACCTCAAGCCGGTGAGCGCCATCACAGCTAAAATCGGCGGCCAGACCGCGCTCGTCCTACGCACAGAAGAAACCGGAGAGTCTGACCTCGAAGTATTACTACCCGCAGATGTCCTCCACACAGCCTGGGAACGGCTCATGGAGGCCGGTGCGACCTACAGCATCAAGGCGATCGGCGGTCATGCTCGTGAGACCCTCCGCATCGAAGCAGGGCTGCCAAAGGCTGGGCCGGACCTCAACGAAGAGATCGTCCCACCGGAAGCGAATCTGGAAGGAAAAGCGTTCAGCTTAAGTAAGGGCTGTTATCCCGGACAAGAAGTCGTGGCCAGGATGGACACCTACGGCAACGTACGGCGAAAATTGGTTGGACTCGTCATGAATGGTTCAATCATCCCACCGAGAGGCGCCAAGTTATTTAGCGGAGACCGAGAAGTCGGCTGGGTCAGCAGCGCCACGGACTCCCCACAACTGAAGACTCCTATTGCCCTCGCATTCCCACTCCGGGACTTTTCAGCCCCCGGCACTCACCTCACCATCGAAATCGACGGCGCGCGTCACGACGCGACGGTGCAGGCGCTCCCCTTCTACCATCGCGCTTAATCCATCAGGCTGCTGAAAAATTCCGCCAACTTCGTTCTCGGCTCATCGAAATCCTCAACGTACCACCGAGGGTACGCCTCCGGCTTCGACTCGCCTACGGCCTCGCTTGAGACAAGGCGCGTCTCGGCGCGCCAGGGCTGGGCGGGTGAGAAGTCTGGTCTTTTTGAGCGTCCCGCAATTCTCTATTTTTCTGGGTTTCTGACTGACGACACCGCGCTGGCGAACGCCAGCAGACTCTTCCGCTCATCGTCTTCAAGCGCCAACAAAAGATGGGCCTCTTCGGCATGCATCAGACGAAGGCTCAGAAACGGTTCTTCCTTGCGCTTTTCTTTGTTGTCCCACATCGCATCGATCAGCTGAACTTTGTCCAACTGATCGACCGACACCACGTCGTAGCGAAAATACGAATCGCCGATGACCATGTCGAACACGACGTTGCCGGCAGTGAGCAACAGGAGATTAAAGCGCCCCTGATCTTCGTAGCCCTCCGGCAAAAACTTGTTGATATGGCAACGCACGACTTTGCGGTCCCCCAGGGCTGCGCGAATCTTTTCCTTCAACGCTGGATAATCGATCTGCATGGGCTTATCATCGAGCCCCGTCGCCGCCGCAGCAGCATTGTGAGCCTGTTCAAAAATCTCATCTGCCGACATCAATCCTGCCATCTGTTTCATCCTTTCATCCGAACCCTATTAATTCGCCGTACGCCGAGCCTTCACAGCTCTGGCGACGCCGACCAATCCCAGGCCTGCCCACGCAAACTCCAAGAAAATGAATCCCACCCGCTGATCCTCAATCGCGACGATCCCTAACAGCAACGACCCGACAATGTTCAATGCGAGGTATCCCGCGTTCAGTTCACTCCAGACCCCACCTTGAATCAGGCCATAGGCGGACAGCACCATCAGGGCGCCCAGCACGGAAATCAGTTGCAACAGCATCACCCACCTCGTCCCAGCCTCGCGCACGCGCGCAACGAGTCTGTACCGTAACTGGCCACCCATCCAGACTTCAAGAGGATTTTAGTGGAAGACGGCGGCTACTTGGCAGGCAGATGATGGGAAAACCGCGTGGCACCAGCCTCGTCGAGGATTGTCACATCGAATGCGGACTGCGTGACTCGAATCACACCAAAATTCATGTACCCGCTATCATTCATCAACGTGGTCGGGCGTAACGCGGCGCTGGCCGGCGTCAGTCTGCCAGGCGCTGCAGACAACGGGCCAGCCGCAAACTCATGGAAATCAGGTATCCCGTCACCATTCGGATCGTACGCATTCGCCTGCACATAGTGCACATCGCCAGCCAGGAACACCACGTTCTTCACCTTCTGGCCAAGAACGCAGTCCACAATCACCTGCCGCTCCCGCTCGAATCCGGTGCCGTCAGCCCCTCCAGCCCAGCCATCGTTCCCAGGGGCGCCGACTCCCCCTCCCTTTGGAATGGACAGCGGCACTGTCGTCACGATCACTTTCCATGTCGCGGTTGACTCGGTCAGTCCGTTCAACAACCAGTGAAGCTGCCGTTCTCCCAGCATCGTCTTCGCCGGGCCATCCTGATCGGAATTGGGACTCCGATATTGCCGCGTGTCGAGGATAAACAGCTCGAGATCTGCTCCAGCGCGCACCGTTCGATAGAGCCGATGGGGATCGTCAGGCGCCACAGGGATCGGCCAATACTCGCGCAACGCCTGACGCCCGGCCGGCATCCGGCTGTCGAAAGGCCCTGCGAAATTATTCCGCACTTCATGATCGTCCCAGATCACGGAGACCGGAACGCTGCTGAGAAACCGCCGCAGAGCCTCCGCACCCCGTTGGTCGCGATGACGGGCGCGGTACTCGGCCAGGGTCCTCGCCAGAAAGTCTGCGCCCGGTTCATTCGGAGGCGATGGGCACAGGTTATCGCTATACATCGTATCGCCGAGAAACAAGAAGAAATTGAGCTGTTGTGCGCGCATCATATCGAAGATGAGATATCCGGCAGCGCCACGCCGACAGCGCCCTTGGCCACCTAGATCGCCGCTCCAGGCAAAGGTCACGGGCACATGTCTCTTCGCCTCCGGGAGAGTCCTAAATTCCCCTCGTGCTGCCACCCGCGCCTCAGTCGGTGCCCCATCACGCCCCTTTGAACCGGCAAATACATGCAGTCGATATCGTGTGGCCGGCAGCAACTCCTCAAGAGGAATCGTCAGGGTGAAATCCGTTTCCTGACTGGTCGTGAACAACGGCGTCCGCGCCACGGAAGCCACGGCCGTCCCCATCTTCGACACTGTGTTCCAGACCGCCACTGACGCCCACTCGATTTGTACCATCATGGGCCCATCGGTCCGCAGCCAGAGCAGGGCCGATTGGCTCGTCACATCCCCCACCGCAATCCCCTGCGGCAACGGATTCGACCCAACGGCAGCTGTCTCAGCAAATGGACTCCCAGGGGGAAGGCCCTCTCGCGATGCTGACACACAGCTCGAAAGGGAACCGAGCGTGGCCAACAGGAGGAGGAGAAGAGGAAGCAGACCCATCATGGCAATGGACTTACCGGAACGGGAGCGATGCGTCAAGGTCAGGTTGATTGATAATCAGCCCCTCCCTCCGGCATACTGCCTATCTACACGGAGTATGCGATGCACGATCTGACCTGCATGATCAAAGGCTGCCAAGCGAGGGTCTATGCTCCAGCCGGCACACATAGCGTCTGCCGAGCACATTTCTTGAGCTATCTCACCTGGCGCCGCCGTAAAGGCCCGCAGATGTTTATGAAGTATGCTGGGATGACGATGGAAGAACGAGACCCCCTCGTCGCCGAATGGGCCAACACCATCCGCGTCGAAGAAGCCCCCACCGCCTCAGCACCAAAAACCTAACGTTCCACGCCATCACAAAAAACTGTTTCTGCCGCCGTACTCCTACACACTGGAATCCATCCTACGCTCGCGTGGACGACCGAGGAATTCACCGGGAAATCCCCTGTTCCCTTTTCCCCTCCTTGAATTTGATATACTTTTCGTAACATGCCATCTGATGCGCCGACTTCACAGCCGTCCGAAGAAGACCGTCGCGCGTATTTTTGCGTCAACACCGTCTTGCCCATCAGCATTCAGGCCGAGACGGACACAACAGAGGGTGAGCTCATAGAGAAGTCCGTCAATATTAGCGGCGGGGGTATTAGCATTATCGTGAACGTTGTCTACAATCCCGACGAGATCCTGTCGCTCACTCTGATCCTGCCCGGTCAGGTCATCTTCAAAGCCTACGCCAAAGTTCTGCGGCTAGAGCCCATCCCGCATCGCGTCGATACCTACCGCCTACACACCCGCTTCGTCAGGATGACTACACAGAATCAAGAATTATTGGAGGGTGTGTCAGGCTTAGTTGACAATTGACGAAGCGGCCCCGGTGTGGTGCAGTGATCGTTGCTCAGACCACCACCACTCCACACCAAAGTAAAGGAGCCGCTCCATGAAAAGCGTAGTCCAGATTCAGAGACAAGGC
>JBBRRK010000038.1:0-23255 GCA_038200765.1 Nitrospirales bacterium | reverse complement strand
AAGGAAATGCTCATCGAAATTTGCAACATGGTGGATGGGCCGATCAGCGCCGAGGTTGTCAGCCTCGAAGCGGATGCCATGGTGAAGGAAGGGAAGGAACTCGCGAAGATCCATAAGAACATCGTCGTGAAGGTGCCTTTGATTGCAGAGGGATTGAAGGCCACCAAAAGATTGGCTGCCGAAGGCTATAAGGTGAATGTGACATTGTGCTTTTCTCCAACCCAGGCGCTCCTCGCAGCAAAAGCTGGTGCGTGGTGTGTTTCACCCTTCATCGGTCGGCTTGACGACATCAGTTCGAACGGAATGGAACTTATTCGCCAGATCTTGACCATCTATCGTAATTACGATTACAAAACACAGGTGTTGGTTGCCAGCGTGCGTCATCCCCAGCACGTTGTTGAGGCTGCGCTTGCTGGTGGGCACATTTGTACAATGCCCTTCTCTATCTTTCAGCAGATGGTGAAACATCCGCTGACGGATAGCGGGCTCAAGAAATTTTTGGCGGATTGGGAAGCACAAGCCAAGAAGTGAATTTAGCAGGAGGCTGAAAAAATCTTCCAGTGTGGAGAAGGTTGAACCTGAGATGAGAGTGCCAGATCATCACTCAACCGTGTCGTTGGCCTATGTCACTTGCTACGACGGTCCGGTTCAGCGAGTCGTTGTCGGGCAGTTGCAAAGATATGGTGAAACATCGGTCTGGTCAATAATCCCGTGAAGGTGTTTTGTTGACTTGGATGGTATGAGCCAATCAGTGTAATGTCCCACGGAAGGACTCGGACGATTCCATGGGAAAATTTCGGGAGCGGTGAGGGAAGTTTCAGCCTCTCATCGCGGCAGGCTTTTAAATAGTGATCGAACGCAATCTTTCCCAGCGTCACCACCACTCGAATCTTCCGTAACGACCGAATTTCTTCCCGCAGGTAGGGGCGGCAGGCCATGAATTCTTCAGGGGCCGGTTTGTTGTCGGGTGGCGCACAACGGACCGTAGCACCGATGTAACAATCCAATAACTTCAGCCCATCATCCCGATGATAAGAGTTGGGTTGATTGGCGAAGCCAAATCGATGTAAGGCGTCAAAGAGCCAATCCCCGCTACGATCCCCTGTAAAGACTCGTCCAGTTCGGTTACCGCCATGGGCGGCTGGCGCCAGTCCGAGCACGTAGAGACGCGCATGCGGATCCCCAAATCCAGGGACCGGGCGTCCCCAATAGGTCCAGTTCTCAAACTGCTTCCGTTTCTCTGCGGCGACCGTCTCCCGATAGGTGACAAGTCGTGAACAGGCGGTGCAGTGGGTGATGTGATCGTTGAGGAGGGTCAGCGCACGCATAGTTGCTCAGTCTAGCATGAATCTAAAAGTCGATCATGCTTGCCGCTCATTCATCAGACTGTTAGCATACGTACTTGATCAATGATCGTTCACCGTACGTAGGAAATGGGGTTGGCATGACGTCATGGGTTCGGCAAGTACTGCTACTCAGTGGGCTATGGATGGTGGTCGTGCTTCCGGTTGCAACAGGAGCACAGCCGCAACCCGAACATTCCGAGGCAAAGGAGAGTATGCCTCGATCTGCGACCAATGGAGGACCGGAGCGAGAGGTGATACTGGTCGATCCTCTTGAGGACCCCAACGAGCCAGAAGATCGCCTTGTCATTCTTCCTGAAATCAAGCGAGAAGGCGAGCGCTACTTCCTCAGTTCGTTCAAGCTGCCGGAGAAACTGACCTTTGCCGGCCAACCAATCCCGCTCGATAACTGGCAGGTCCGTGAACGGATCGAGTATGAGTTTTATCAATTTTTAGAAGACCAGGGCGAAAGTATCATTCTTGCCAAACGAACTGGACGCTGTTTTCCTCCCGCCGAAAAGCAGCTGGCCGATGCCGGGTTGCCGGACGACCTCAAGTATATGTTGCTGGTGGAGAGCAAGTGCGTGGCCGCCGCCTACTCAAAGGCGAAAGCGTCGGGGCCGTGGCAGTTCATTCCCTCCACGGGACGACGCTATCGTCTCAAGAGCGACGCGGTTCGCGACGAGCGCCGCAATCTAGAGATGTCGACGGAAGCCGCGGTCAAGTATTTGCGCTATCTCAAGGAATTCAAGGAAAACGATTGGTTTATGGCCATGGCCTCATACAATGCCGGTGAAGAGCGAGTTCGCCGCCTCTTGAAGGATCAGAATATTACAGACTATTGGAAGATGCACGGGCCACGGGAAACGATGCGCTATGTGCCAAGAATCATCGCTGCCAAGGAAATCTACTCACAGCCGGAGAAGTACTTGGGGTTGAGCAAGAAAGATCTATATATGCGGGTAGAAACTGAAACAGTCATCGTCAACGTGAAAGATTCCCAACGAGCCCTCACCTCGATTGCCGAAGAATTTGGGACCTACTTCTTGGAACTCAAGATGCTGAATCCTGAATTCAAGAAAGATGTGCTCCCGCGCGGGACCTATCAGATGAAAGTCCCACGGCAGACGTGTCCGAGCCGTTGTTTCAAACAGGACAAGACTCCATAGCAGGATGCTGAAACAGTCCGCCAGCTTCGTTCTCGCATCGTTCAGACCCTCAACGTACCTCACGTGGAGAACAAGCTGTCTTGGCAGCTTGGGGTGGGCGGGTAAGAAGTGCTGCGCCTCGGCTCTTCACGCGTTGCGGCCTTGCTGGCCGAACTGTTTGAGCATCATGCGGGTGGGTGTCGTCTTTCTATGCCCTGCTAGCCCGTCAGCAGCGTGATGCAGATTCCCCCCTCTCCTATCCGGCCACTTCTGAGGAACCTCATTGTTCGAGGACTGGATGCGGTCGACGCCAGGAAGGCGATCGGTCGGGCCATCTCTAGAAACGGCGAGGAGCTGGTCATTGGCCGACGTCGGTATGACTTGCGTCGCTATGAGCGTGTGGTCGTGCTCGGGGCCGGGAAGGCCACGGCCTCGATGGCCCAGGCAGTAGAACAGCGGTTGGGATCTCGGCTGCAGGGTGGATTCGTCGTGGTGAAGCACGGCCATGTTGTGCCGACGAGACGGATCGTTGTGGCGGAAGCCGGTCACCCCGTCCCCGATCGATCCGGTCAGCAGGCGGCGGCCAGGCTCTGTGCCATGGTAGAAGAACTCGGTCGGCGCGACCTCTTGATTGTGCTCCTGTCTGGCGGGGCATCCAGTTTGCTGCCTGCTCCTGTCCCAGGGATTACCCTAGCCGACAAACAGCGGACCACGCAGGAACTCTTACGATGCGGGGCGAGTATCCGAGAAATCAATACCGTTCGAAAACATCTCTCGCGCATCAAAGGGGGTCGTCTCGCCGAGTTGACCAAGGCCACCGTTGCGACGCTGCTTCTGTCCGATGTGCAGGGTGACGACCTCAGCGCTATCGCCTCAGGGCCGACAGCCCCAGACCCTACGACGTATCAAGACGCTGTCGCAATTCTGAAATACTATCGCATCTGGCGGGCGGTCCCACAGCGAGTACGCCAACATCTCGATTTTGGATGTCAGGGACTCGTGAGTGAGACTCCGAAACCAGGCTCTTCTCTGTTTCGTCGAGTCCATCATCATATCGTCGGGAGCAACGCAACGGCCGTCATGGCTGTGGCCCGTGCGGCCAGAGAAGCAGGTCTACGAACCCTCGTGCAGAGGCCGACCTTAACCGGAGAGGCGCAAGACGAGGGAAAGCGGTTCGGTGTCCTGGCCAAGAATATTGTGCGAGCGGGCAAGCCGCTGCAAAGGCCTTGCTGTGTGGTGGCCGGCGGAGAGACCACCGTGACCGTCACTGGAAAAGGCGCAGGAGGGAGGGCGCAAGAATTCGCTGCAGCCGCTGCTCTGGAAATTACCGGTTTGGCCAAGGTGTGGGTCGTGGCGATTGGCACCGATGGCACCGATGGTCCGACTGATGCGGCTGGGGCCGTCGTCGATGGTCATACTGTGGCGCGCGCGCAACGCCTCTCGGTGGATCTTAAGGGCGCATTGAAGCGCCACAACACATACCCCGCATTGAAGCGGCTCGATCAGCTCATCGTGACCGGTCCCACCGGCACAAACGTGAATGACCTTTATCTCCTCTTCGTGCTCTAGCACGATGCTGAGAACATTCGTCAGCGGCGTTCTCGCATCGTCCAGACCCTCAACATACCCAAAAGGGTACGCCTCGGCCTTGTTGAACGGCCTTTTTGAGCATCCTGCACGGTGTTCTTCCGTTGCCCCAGACGTCCAGACCAGTAACAGTGAAGTTCTGGCGCGTCCCCATAGTTTTTTCTTAGCCTGCTAGGTAGTATCCACTTCCATGGATCGTCCGCTCCTTCTTCCCTTGGCATCCTGCACTCAACCCTCTCTTGTAGGTGGGAAAGCCCTCGGCTTAGCGCGTTTGCTCGCAGAAGGATTCCCTGTCCCATCCGGGCTGTGCGTCACAACGGAGGCCTATGACCACGCGCTTCGCGCACCGGGTTTTTCTCCCACAGAACAGTGGCAAGCAGCTCTGCAATCCTCCTGGACCGAGCGCCAGCGTATACTTTCCCACTGTCGCACCATCATTCAGAACCATGACATCGTTGGATTAACGTCTCAGATCATTGAACAGGTCCGCCGGCTGGATCTGCCATTGTCCGGGTTGTGGGCGGTAAGGTCGTCGGCGACAAACGAGGACGGCGCTCATGCCAGCTTTGCCGGAGTATATCGGACGCGCCTCGGTATTCCTTTGAAGGAGCTCGGTTCTGCGGTGAAGGACCTATGGTTATCGATTTGGGATGAGCGGGTCTTGAATTATCATATCGCCTCAGGATTGGGCGGAGCGCCTCCTGCCATGGCCGTTGTGATTCAACCGCTGTTAGAGGCGCAAGCAGCCGGCGTGGCCTATTCTGTCCATCCTCTCACAGGCAGGGCGACCCAGGTGATGATCAATGCCGTTGCGGGGCTTGCAGTAGCTCTCGTTGATGGGAGTGCGACGCCGGACCAGTATGTGGTTGAGATCGCTGAGAACAGTCAGCCCATTCGGATCGTCGAGCGGACCATCGTTGGACAGACTCAGGCACAACGGATGACCGACCAAGGCATTCAAGCGACGCCGCTGTCGGATAAGGCCGTAGGTCGTGCCACGTTGTCGGATGACCAACTGTTTGCCCTGGCCCGTGCAGCTAGACAGATCGAACAGGTATTTGGTCATCCAGTGGATCTTGAATGGCTCTTCGATGAGCGTGGCCTGTGGTGGCTTCAAGCGCGGCCCATCTCCGGTCTGGCTGGGCCCAGGCAACTGACCAATGATGATTGTGAATGGTCGCGCGCCAATTTCAAAGAGACGTTGCCGGAGTTGCCGAGCCCGCTCGGCCTGTCGTTTCTCGAACAGTTCATGGAGCGGTATATTGTTGCACCCTATCGACGGTTGGGATGCCAGATTCCAGAAGGAATCTCGTCGGTTCGCGTCTTCAAGGGACGTCCCTACATCAACATGACATTGTTTTATTCCCTCATCGCACAACTGCGGGGAGATCCCTCCTCAATGACGGAGCAGATGGGAGGGGAAAGCATTACGAGGGTGCCGGATGTCCGTCCGCTCGGGTGGCTGGCGGTCATCCGTGCGGGCCTGGCGATGTTGCTGGAGATGAGAAAAGCCGTACGCTATGGACCCGTCTGGTTCGCCGACATGAAGGTGATGGCAACCGAGCATCGCGTTGAGCGGTTGTGTACTGTCTCAGGCGAAGAGATCGCCTTGCGCCTCGATGCCATTGGACAATGGCTTGATGAGCACGAGCTGACCTTTGGCATTGTGGGAGGGGTCGCGCAGTGCCTGCAAGCATTAGGTGGTCTCCTGCCACGCTGGCTCGGAGAAGACTGGAGAGCTCTGCTGAACGGAGCGCTGCAGGGCCAGGCGGCAGTGATTAGCGCGCAACAGATTGTCCGGTTGGCAGAATTGGCGGAGTTGATTCGGCGCGACCCGTCAGTGACATACTTGTTCACCGCAGAGGAATGGAATCCGGTTGAGGTTCTGCGCCTGAGAGAGGGGACCGACGTGCTCCGTGCCTTTAACCGGTATCTTGACGACTACGGCCACCGTGGGGTCGGCGAATCGGATGTCATGTCGCCTCGGTTCGCAGATCGACCGGAGTTGTTGCTGACGGTATTGCGAACGCAGATTCTGGCTCCAACCAGCACCACCCCGACGGACATTCTTCAGCGCCAAACAGCGGTGCGGGAGCAAGCGCTTGCAGAGATCCGCTCCAGGCTCGGATGGCGGTTCCATCGATGGGCTGTATTTTCATGGTGGTATCGACGACTCTGCCGGTTCTTTGCCCTGAGGGAGGCGAACCGACATCATCTGATGTACTACTCGGCGTTGGCGCGGCGCCTCCTACTGCGCCTCGGCGACTGCTTGGTTGAACGGGGGACCTTCTCGTCACGCGAAGACATTTTTTACATCACGATCAACGAACGAACCGAGTTGTTATCCCGAAGATCGAGCGATTGGCGAGGCTTGATTGAGGCTCGTCGAGCGGAGCGGAGCTGCTTCGCGACGACCAGTGTGCCGGACACGATTCGGGATTGGCGCGCAGTGCTCAGCGGCTCGGATGCAGCCTCTGCGGTCATACCGAAGGGCATTCTACGTGGCACGCCTATCAGCGGAGGGAAGGTCGCGGGACCGGTCCGCTTCGTCCGATCGATGGAGGATTGGAGCCGAGTCAGCCATGGCGACATTCTCGTGGTCTCCGTCATCGATCCAGGCATGGCACCGTTGTTCGGCGTGGCAGCGGGGCTGATCGCCGAAATGGGCGGGACCTTGTCGCATGGGGCCATCATTGCCCGGGAATACGGATTGCCGGCGGTTGCGAATGTGCCGGGCATTCTCGCCAGACTGAAAGAAGGCGATCGAGTCAGTGTGGATGCGGAGCAAGGAGAGATCATCGTTCAAGAGCGGGCGGGAAACTAGGTTGCTACGGTACCCACCATGATGCACTCGTGTCGATCCGAACGACTTCAGGACGCATTGTCTCGGAGTTCCAGTACAGCGAAGGTCACACGATGTCATCTTTGAGGCCGCGTGACCTCGTCGTGTCACAATTGTTTCGCCCAAAAAATAAAAGCGCCGTGTCCACCCTTACTCGGCGGTGCGCCGCCCGGATCTCGAAAGATGCCGAAGTTGTAGCTATAGTTGAGCTCGATCTGGGATTTCCAAGGGGCTCCTGTGACGACGCCTCCGCCGACAGCTGGTAATGAGTCGGTCGTATTCCTGATGCCTTGGGAGGTAAACCGAGGCCGTTCGACCAGACCATAGGTCGCAGTCACATAGGGATAGAGGAAAAACAGCGCCTCGTATCGATAGGTGAGGCTCGCAATGGCATAGCGCCGAGGGAACAGCTCGTTGAACTGCGCGCCGGGCATCATGGGCAGCGACAACGCCTCCCATTCGAATCCGGTCGGACGACCCGGAAGACGGAACGCGCTGAAACGATCGAGATCTTTCCCTATGCCTCCATAGAAACTGGTAATCAATCGATGCTGCTCACTTTTGATAGCTGGAAGCCCGCTTGCAAACACGGCATAGGCGGACGCCGAAAGATAGGTTTGTTCTTTCTTGAAGTCCGGCGTGTCAAACGGCGCGCCGCCCCACGCCTCCCATCGAGCCCGGTGTCCATGGATGACATCTCCTCCCACTGAAAATCCACTGTGCGGAAGTTCCATAAGATTGCGGATCAGGGCATCCCAACGAATACGGCTGTGGATCCGGCCTTCGTAGGTATCTTTGGGAACACCATACTGAGGGGAGGTTTCTTTCGTACCTTGAAACCATCGATACCCCGGTTCATACGTCAAAAACACTTTGATTGCGCTGTCTTGCTCAAAGGGATGGAATGGAAAGCGATATCCGACTCCGAATCCCGCAAAAATATAGTTCCATTCGAGCTCCGACGCTCTGATGCGTTGCCCCTCGACGTATTCTGAACGCCCGAGAGGAGCACTGAAGTTATCGAGTGTAAAGATCAGCGACCAGTTGGGGAGGGAACGGAGTCCAATCGTGTAATCGACATCATTGACCACGCCGGTAAAGGTCCCCCGGAGCCCTCTGTTGTCGTCATCCCAATTCCGCCACACATACAACGCGCCGAAGGGAAGCATTTCCATCTGGCTTGGCCCATTTGGAATCCAGTTCACACCAAAGTTTGCCGCCGTGACACTGCGACGATCCCGGGGAGGGACGTAGATCTCCTTGCCGAACAGGGTGACGTGAAACTCCTTGCCGGCTTCGGGGGTTTTTTCTTCCGCGGCGAACAGGCTCAATGGGAAGAGGCCGATCACGAAGGACAGTAGGATAGCGAGGGGTCGATCTCTCCCCCACATGGTTATGCTATCTGGGGTTGCATTACAGGACTCATACCATCGCATTCAGACAGAGCGGAACGGGATGTATTGGCAGAACGCTTGACACTCCCTACAGATAGGACGCCGAGTATATAACCCCCGGGACATGGAACCCTCCAATTTGTCATTGGAGACCCCCAGATATAACTCAATCTGTTCCATTTTCATTCAAAAGTCTCTAACGAGGGCAGCAAACACCTCAGGTCCTTGACGGTTTACCCCTAGTCCTTTGAATTGAGATCCGGTGCCCTCAGGTCGTCGGAGGCGAACGGGCATGGTTACGGTCTCGAAGGTGCGCACGACGTTCAACATGTTGTCGAGCCTGGAGTTCACTGTCTCCTCTTCGGGCTCCTCAAGAAGTTGCCATAGCCGCATGGTGAAATAGAGGAATCATCGTCTACCTATAGGAAGCGGGCAGTCACGGCTGTGTGCCTGAGACTGCCCGCTTTCGGCACGAAGTATCTGTTCTATCGTTTGCTGCTGGGGCTGTTCCCTTCCAGGCCTGGAGCTTGGCCCTCGGGCAATGCTTGAGGGCCGCTGGCGCCCCCGCTAGAGGCCTCTGCTTCTCCCATTTCTCCTCCAGCAGCGGGTGAACTCGTGGCACTTCCTTTACTATGACCCGCTTTCGGTTGGGATCTCGCTCGTTCAATCTGGTTCATGTGCTCTTGAATGTCCGGTGACATGTCCTTCGCGTTTGGCACGTTCGAGGCCGTTTCCAGATCCTCCTTTTTCATATTCAGCCGAAGCTGGTCGTTGCTTTCCTGAAACTGGCTCCAGCGGAGAGGGACCGGCGTCTTGGAATCACTTGGCACGAGCACAACGTATTCGATGTCGCCGGTCTTCTGATCCTTGAACACTTGCTTGATTTTTCCCACGATATCGCCCTGCATTCCATGGACGGGCCTCTGCAGCCACTTGCTGTCCGTCACTTCCTCCAGCTTTCCCTGCCGAACAGGTGTGTCTGAATATTCGTTGGGAATTCCCTGTTGACCCCCCGTCAAATCCGTAAGTTTGTCGGTCGGAGCCTTCGCCCGACTCGAGGAGCCTAATTCGCTCCCCTGGACACCTGAATCTGCTACCAACAGGGCAGTTCCTTTCGACTGCTCGGCAAACGAGAAACCAGAATCCCCCATTGAAATAACGGCTGAAATCAATCCTGCATACATGAGTCGGCGTTTCATACTCACTCCTTCCTGTTAAAATGGGGGCGCGGATTCAACAACGAAGTGCAACTTTTTCTAACAGTATGATGGGGCGAGATGCCGTAGCATCGGAACCCCAGCAACGACCAAGAAGAAGGAGCACAAATGGAAACCTACCAGCAACTCGCCTGTGAACAACGATACCAGATATCCGCGTCCCTGAAAGCAGAATTGAAGCAGATCCAGATAGCCCGCGAACTTGGGGTGAACAAGTCCACGGTATCAAGGGAAATCAGGCGTCACCACGGACTCCGTGGCTATCGTCCGAAGCAGGCAAACGCGATGGCGGCAGCACGACGTTCAATGGGTCGTCACGCGCGTCGGATTACGGATGCGGATTGGAGCTTGGTCGAAACCTGCTTGCAAGAAAAGCTGTCACCAGAACAAATATCGGGGCGACTGAAGTGCGGTGGTGCCTTGATGATTAGCCATGAGCACATCTACCGCTACGTGTATCGGGATAAACAGGCGGGCGGCGATTTGGTCACGCACCTGCGTGGACAGAAGCCTTACCGCAAACGCTATGGCAGTGGAGACCAGCGGCGCGGTGCCATCAAGAATCGCGTCAGCATTGATGAGCGCCCATCCATCGTGGCAGACAAGAGTCGCATCGGCGACTGGGAGGGTGATACGGTGATCGGTAAGAACCAACAAGGGGCATTGGTGACCTTGGCTGACCGTGTGTCACGCTACACCTTGGCTGGGCTTGTCAAAAGCAACCACGCCAACGGAGTCACGGCTGTCATCCAATCCCTGTTTGAACCTTACCACGACCGTTGCCACACGATCACTTTTGACAATGGGAAAGAATTCGCCGGGCATGAAACTATCGCCGCTTACCTGGATGCAGCCATCTTTTTTGCCCATCCGTACCATTCGTGGGAGCGTGGCTTGAGTGAGAACACCAATGGCTTAATCCGTCAGTACTTCCCCAAGGACACCAACTTGCTGAACGTGTCCCCTGAACAGGTCACATTCGCCATCAACCAAATGAACCATCGGCCCCGAAAATGCCTGGACTGGAAAACTCCGCATGAGGTATTCTTCGGGCAACCCAGTACATGGGCTAAGCCAGCACTGAATGTTGCACTTCGAATGTGAATCCAAGGGGAGTGATCCCCCTGTAAAAATTTCTTTAGGATCTTTTGGCCCCATCGATATCTATTGCTGAGTCTTGCCTGCCTCATACCTACTCCGATTCTCATCGGACTCGCCCCATTGCACCACCTCATTCGCTGAATGGAACAGCCTGGATTCATTGATCGATTCTATCGTCGAGATTGTGTACGGGAGGCTAGGACGTTCCCTAGTTTTCCGAGGATGTTACCCTCTGAGAATCCGGGAGGCCGAACGTACGAACGGCCACAGTCTCGCCCCCCTCCGATCCAATTGGTGCGGTCTAAATTGGAGTTGTGTGGTCTTGACCTTTCACGGAAGTTTTCGTACTCTTCGAACGCAGATTCAACTCCACAGTGCATAATGTTCAGCCACATTTGGCCAGCGCGTGAAAGACCTCGTTGGGCGGTTTAAATCAGAGCGATTTTCTGGGCCTGCGATTGAGCAGGCGTTCGACCTTCGCCACAGTCACAGCATGGATTGTAGTGAAGTCCGTGCCATTGGGAAAGAAGTCCCGGATGAGGCCGTTCGTATTCTCTTTCATGACGCGTTCCCACGCATGGTAGGGCGTGGCAAAGAAGATCTGGGCGTGCAGAATGTGGGCGATTTGTCTGTTCCCGGGGAACTCTTTGCCGTTGTCGTAGGTAGTGGTGTGGACGTGGTCGTGCAACGGTTTCAGGCGCTGCACCGTGGCGCGGTGAGGAGCTTTGGCCATCGGACGCGTCAGTTTCGAGATGGTGGTAACCAGGGTTTTCCGCTCGACATGGGTAAGCAGCGATCCCTTGTGTTGTGCGCCGACAATGGTGGCGCCTTCCCAGTCGCCGAACAGGGACTTTCGATTCACAACGGCAGGCCGCTCGGCGATGTCAATTCGATCAGGCCCCGCTGCCCCGTGTTCCGGGCGAGTTCACGGGTCATTGTCTCTTGGCTGAACCCCAAGGCCTTGCCGATCTCAGCCTGTGTTTTCCAGCCGTCCGCAAGGTGTGAATTTGGCATCGGTCTTCGTAGGTAATCCGACGATATCTGTGCATCACTAACCTCTTGGTGTGCCAAAAGATTACTCCATCACGCCGTCGTTGAAATTTTGCACAGGCGACTTGAATCTGCGAAATCATTCTTTCCTCATCGCAACACCCAACAGCTTAGTTCAATATGAGTCGGCAGATTGATGTGGACGATCACCTATGATTGACGGCACGGTCTTTGGTGCGGGGATCCTCGTTGGCGGTCTCCTCGGTGCGTTCATCGCCGGGTTCTGGATCGCGTCCCGTGTCCGTGCGAGCCTGCAGGCACAGTTGCTGGCCACCGGCGAACGGGCACAGAGGGCCGAAGCCTTGGCGGACGAATTGCGTCGGCAGGCAGAACAAGATCGTCTTGATCTTGATCGCGTCAGACAGGATCTTTCCGAGGCCTCTCGCGCCCGTGCGGTGGCGGAGACCAGAGCGGCTGAGGCGGCGCTCCATCTCAATGAACAGAAGACTCTCCTGGGCCATGCCCGACAGGAATTGGCCGAGACCTTCCAAGCGCTCTCCGGCGAAGCCCTCAAACAGAATAACGAAGCCTTTCTGAACCTCGCACGCAGCTCATTCGAAACGCTCCAGGCCGAGGCCAAAGGCGATCTTGCCCAGCGACAACAGGCGATCGACAGTCTGGTCAAACCCCTTCAAGATTCGCTGTCTCGATACGACGACCAACTCCGGCAGCTAGAGCAATCGAGGCAATCGGCCTATGGAGGCCTCGATCAGCACCTGAAGCTTCTGGCCGAGTCGCAGCAGAAACTGCAATCGGAAACCGGCAATCTTGTGAAGGCGCTCCGCGCACCGACTATCCGTGGCCAATGGGGTGAGATCACACTCAAGCGGGTGGCCGAGTTGTCCGGCATGGTAGCGCATTGCGATTTTTTCGAGCAGGAATCTATTACAGTCGACGGCAGCCGGCTCCGTCCCGATATGGTCGTGCAGTTGCCGGGTGGGCGACAGATCATCGTGGATGCCAAGACCGTGTTGGCAGGCTATTTGGATGCACACGAAGCCTCGACTGAGGAGCAACGTCTCGAAGGGATGCGCCGTCATGCCGCCCAAGTGCGGTCGCGCATGGACGAGTTGAGCGTGAAGGCCTATTGGAATCAATTCGCACAAGCGCCGGAATTTGTCGTGCTGTTCTTGCCAGGCGAACAGTTTCTGGGCGCCGCACTGGAGCATGATCCGCGACTCATTGAGGATGGGTTCCTTCGCAGTGTGGTCCTGGCCACCCCCACCACACTCATGGCGCTCTTACGGGCGGTCGCCTATGGGTGGCGGCAGGAGCGATTGACTGAGCATGCCGAGGAGGCTGGGCGATTGGGGAAGGATCTCTACGAACGGATGGCTGTGCTGACAGAGCATTTGAACGATGTCGGGCAGGCGCTCGGAAAGAGCGTCCTGGCCTACAACAAAGCGGTCGGATCGCTTGAAACGAGAATCTTACCGGCGGCCCGCCGATTCAAGGAGCTCGGCGTCTCGTCGGAGAAAGAGATTCCCATGCTGGATCCCGTGGAATTGGTCTCGCGCAAAGCGTTGCCCTATGACAGCGAATAAGGAGCCCCTAATGGCCAATGAGCAGGCAATGGTAGAAGCCTTCCACCGAACCTTTGATATCGTCGTCAATCCAACCCCGACGGTCGTCGACGGGCGGACGCGCGAACTGCGCGTCAAACTCATTCAGGAGGAATTCGATGAGTTGAAAGAAGCCGTCGCGACAGAAGATCTTTCATCCATTGCCAAGGAAATGGCTGACCTCCTCTACGTCGTCTATGGTACGGCGGTGTCCTATGGCATCGACATGGATCCGGTCTTTCGAGAAGTGCATCGGTCCAACATGAGCAAGGTTGGCGGCTATAAGCGTGAAGATGGGAAATGGGTGAAACCGGCTACCTACTCGCCGGCGCTCATCGAACCGATTGTGGCCGAGCAGGGGTTGGCGTAGCGCGACTCTTTCCACCCGGAGTCTTCACCAGCAGATTATCGATCAAGCGGACTGACCCGATCCGGACTGCGCCCAAGAGTACTGCGCGAGCCACAACAACGGGTAGAGGCTCTAGACTATCCGGATCGCAGACGGCCAGGTACTCGATATGGATGGTGGGCTCGTGTTCGATCGTCTGCCGCATGCTCCGCTCGATCCCCGCCACGTCGCACATCCCACCCTCAATCATCTGCCTACCGGCTTGGAGTGCCTGAGAGAGCAATGGAGCTATCCGACGTTCGTCGGCGCCGAGATAGACGTTGCGCGAACTCATGGCCAGCCCATCCGGCTCTCTGACTGTCGGGCGCACCTGAATCACCACGCCGAGATTGAGATCATTGACGAGCCGCCGAACCAGCGTGGCCTGTTGGTAATCTTTCTGGCCGAACAAGGCGAGATGGGGACGCACCATCCCGAAGAGTTTCGTCACCACCGTGGCGACGCCGGCAAAGTGATGTGGCCGGGCCGCTCCTTCCCATCGACGAGCGATCTCAGGAACCGTCACGATAGTTTGAAAATCTGAGGGGTACAGGGCTTGAGCCGTGGGTTCAAAACAGATATCCACCCCTTCCTCTCGGCATAGGGCACGATCATGAGCAATCGGGCGAGGATACGCGGACAGGTCTTCGGTCGGACTGAACTGTGTCGGGTTCACGAAGAGACTCACGACGAGTGCATCACATTGTAATCGTGCGGCCCGAATGAGGGAGCGATGGCCGTCATGCAGCGCGCCCATCGTGGGTACGAACCCGATGCGCACACCTTCCCGATGTAATCCTTCGCTCCATGCAGTCATGGATCGTGGAGTGCGAATAATCTTCATGAGCCTGGGGGGTGACTGCACGCAGGGCGAGACCCGTAGCGGGTCGAGGGCTGAGGAAACAGGAGGCGGACCTCCGGCTGCTTCCCAGCCTCAGCGAGCAATTGGCTGATTGTACGCTGGAGTAACGGATGGACAAAGAGTGGATCGAGTTCGCTCAACGGCATGAGGACAAACCGACGTTGGTGCATGCGAGGATGCGGCACCACGAGATCCGGCTCGTTAATAACCCGTTGGCCGTAGAACAAGATGTCCAGATCGATGGTTCTGGGACCTGATCGGTTCTCCTCATCCCGACCAAGCGAGCGCTCGATCTCCCGGAGTATACCCAAGAGGCTGTTCGGCGTGACATCTGTCTTAAGCTGTACGACGCCGTTCAAGAACCAGTCATCGCCAGGCTGGGCATGGTCATTCACGGGCTCGGCTTCATACAGCAGTGACACTCCCGCGACGTGCGAGTGTGGCAGCAGGCTCAACAACGTCACGGCACGGTCGCAGAAATCGAGCCGATCGCCGACGTTCGAGCCAAACCCGATGAAGACAGTCTCCATAGAAGCCACGCTAGATGTGAAACGTGAGGCATGAAACGAGTTCGGATCTCTCTCTGAGTTCTTCACCTTTTCCGATTCACGGTCTTAGAACCCTGCCGTTTTAATCCGCTCCACTGCCTCCGCCAATCGCTCTTTCGACGTACAGACGGTCATCCTGATATACCCTTCGCCTGGCGCACCGAAGCCGTTGCCCGGCGTCGTCACGATCCCGGCCTTCTCCAGCAAGTGAGCGGTGAAGGACGCGGAAGTATAGCCCTTCGGTACCGTCACCCAGATATAAAACGCAGCCGGCGGTGGGTCCACTTCGAGTCCCAGCTTTTTCAGTCCCGGCACCAAGGTGTCGCGCCGTTCCTGGTAGATCTTTCGCAGCCCGTCCGTGACGGAATCATCCAATCCCAGCGCTGTGATCCCAGCAACCTGTACGGCTTCGAACACGCCGGAGTCCAGCTGGCTCTTCACTTTGCCCAGCCCGGCTAAGACATCCTTGTTGCCGACGACGAACCCGAGACGCCAGCCCGTCATGTTGTAGGTCTTGGAGAGCGAATGGAACTCTACGCCGACGTCCTTCGCCCCATCGATTTCCATGAAGCTGACAGGAGGTTTTCCGTCGTAATAAATTTCCGAGTAGGCCGCATCGTGGCAGACGATCACCTGATTCTCCTGGGCAAACTCCACCACTCGCTTGAAGTAGTCCTTACTCATAATGACCGAGGTCGGGTTGTTCGGCGAATTCAACCACATCAGCTTGGCTTTTTTCGCCACATCCTTGGGGATTGCGTTCAAGTCAGGCAAGAAACCGTTTGCCTTCGTCAGCGGCATGAGGTGCGAGACGCCGCCGCAGAAGCCGGTACCGACAGGATAGACCGGATAGCCCGGGCTCGGGACCAGGACGATATCGCCCGGATCGACAAAGGCTAAGTGGATGTGGCCGATTCCTTCCTTCGAGCCAATCAGGGTCAACACTTCGTCGACAGGATTCAGCGTCACATTGAAACGTATTTTGTACCAGCCGGCCACCGCGGTACGAAACGACAGCATCCCTTCGTAGGACGGGTATTGATGGTGCTTGGGGTTCTTGGCGGCTTGCGCCAGGCTCTCGATGATGGGGGCCGGTGTCGGCAAATCCGGATCACCGATGCCGAGGTTGATGATATCCACGCCCTTGGCAGTCGCCGCCTGCTTCATCTTGTCGATGGCGGCAAACAGATAGGGAGGAAGTGTTTTAATTCTGGTTGCGACTTCAATTGGAAAACCGGCCATGGTGCAAAATGCTCCTTTTCTAGAATGAACCCCATTGAGGGCGCGGCGGAGCCCCTAGGCTACTTCAGGAACGAGGCGGTAATCAACGTGCGGAGTCAAGTAAATGGCCGATGAATCGATCGGCGATCTGATGGAGTTGCGGGAGATGAGGGAGGGTTGTTGTTTTTACCTGTTGCGTGGTCAAGCCGGCTTTCGTGAGATCCGGCGCACATTCACGAAACAACGAATCGATGCCATTTTCTTCCATCTCCAGATGAAACAGAAGTCCATAGGCTTGAGCGCCATAGCGGAAGGCTTGGAGGGGGGCGATGTCGGAGCCGGCCAAGGACACACAGTCTTTGGGGAGGTCAAACACTTCGCCGTGCCATTCGAAGACTTCAAATAATTCAGGCAGCGTACTGAAGACCGGGTCCTGTTTCGCCTCAGCCGTCAGTCTAACCGGTGTCATGCCGACTTCGAGCGCCTTACCGGAACGCACCGTTGCGCCTAAGGCCTTAGCCATGAACTGACTGCCGAGACACACGCCGATGACAGGCTTGCCTGCCTGGATTACGGATCGAATGAATTCCGTCTCTTCGGCAATCCAGGAATCAGGATCATTCACCGACATCGGCCCACCCATCACGATCAAGAGATCCCCTGCATCTTTGGGCAATCCGTCTTGTGGGACGAGATACCGTTCCAGGCTCACGCCGCGCTCAGTCAGCGCCGTCGCGAAGGCTCCAGGCCCTTCAAAGGAAACATGTTGCAGACACACTGCGCGCATTGACACCTCAGGTGAATTGCTAGGAACTTGGATGCCGACTGTACAGAGGAGTGGAGGTCTTTTTCAAGCTTGATGGCCAGGGACGGGCGATGCAAAGGCCAGTCGGGACGCGCCGGACGAGGACCATCCTTGACGTTTGTCAAACCAAAAGTGTGTGAGCGATCAGGAAAAATGTTTCAGACTTAGATTTTTTGTTTTCTTGAACACTTTTTTCGAGAGTTGGTATGGACATCTGCCTGTTCTGGAATTATACTGCGCCGGTTCATCTTGTAGGAGATGTGGAAGACGCATGTCAGTCATGACTGAAGAACGACAACAGAGCCAACTAGAGTTGGATGGGTTGAAGCGAACGCTGGAGTGGACTGAGATTCAGCAAGAGCAGCTCTTGGATCGCTTGGACATGCTTCGGCTCGATAACGCCCGTTTGCAAGATCGCGTCGAGGAATTGCAGCGTCAGGTGGAAGGGCTTAAGCAGCAACAGCCAATGTTCTAGCCCTCATCATTCATGACGGTTCGTCACGAAATCGCATAGAAGCCCTACGAGGGGCACGGAGCGAGAGAGAAGACATTCCCTCTGGTCGCCGTTAGCCAGTCTGATTCATGAGCGCCTCTATTGCATCGCCGATCTGCTGCACGACGAGTCCTGCCAATGAGCTCACTCCTCGGACCCTCACCGGACAGCACAAGTACGTTCATGCCCTCAGAGTTCCACGCGTTGACCCTACGACTCGGCTAAGCGATGTCTCACTAAATCTTCATGAGTCATGCGGGTGACCTCTAGCCCCGCGTCTCTTGCCTGAACATTGGCGATTGCGGCAGACGCCTCATAATCATGAGGGCTGCTGTCTATCATAATCTGTCAGTGTCACCGAGCATTCATGCGATGAAATATCATGTTGTAAATATCGAGGATTTGCGCTGGTTGCTGGGCCATACCGGCGGGTTTCGGGGCGGCTATGTGACGGATGTGCAGGTGTCGAAACGACGACTGCTGGATGAAGCGTCGGGCCGCGAAGTGCCGGCGGGGACCACGGTCACGGTCGTGATCCGTTATCGTATTCATCAGATGGCTCGTGTTGCGAAACTCACGATGACCGGCGTGACGGATTTCTCGATGTTTGAACAGGAAGGGGCTGATTGTTCGACGCTGGGGGTGATCCAAGCAGAGCTGAACGATGGGAAGCTCCGCTTCTGGTTCGATCCGCAGGGCGAACTCTATGTGGTGTGCGAAGAAGCGCAGCTGGAGGAAGTGGCAGCGCCGAGTCTCGAACCCCTGTCGCTGGAGCAGGTGGCTCAATGGACGTTTCAAAGTGGGATGCCGGACTGGCCGACGGTCACATGGCTCTTGGCTGAACTGGATGTGGCGGGTGTGCCCTGTACTTGGCGGGGCACTCCTTCGTCATCCGGGCGTCATCCTTCCATTCAGTGGGAAGGGGATCTGCTTCCGGCGTCGATGCAGGGAACAGTGAATGTCGCAGGGGTTCATTGTATGTTGTACGGGCCGCTCGAGGGGCCAGGGTTTGGCATAGTGCTGCGGGTTCGTGGGGTGCAGGATCGCCGCACCGGCCAGGTGCTCTCGCTCCTGGCTGACCTGATCGCCCAGCGGTTTTCCGGCCAGTGCTTAGTGGGCAACACGATCATTCCAGGCGTGGAATGGCAGAACTGGAAATCATTCGAACAGCAACGCGGGGCTGATGGGTAGGATGTGACGATGAGGCGGAAGTTGACGAAGTGAGCAGGCGGTTCAAAGAGGCCGTTCAGCAAGGCCGCAACGAGTGAAGGGCGAGGATGGCACCCTCTTGGGTACGGTGAGGGCCTGAATGTGAATGATGCGAGAACGACGCTGGCGGGCTTTTCCAACAGCCTGTCAGCCCAGCGCTTGCCCGCTGGCCTGTTCCGATAGACGCGTGCCGTTGATATGCGCGAAGGCTGCGGCACTGTTCCCGTTTTTCACGCCATTGATGTGCGTCTTGCCGTTCACGTTCTTCTTGTTCACACATTCCACTAAGGCCCAGAGCCGAAACGGATTCACCTGTTGTTTCCGGGCAACGTGCAGGGGTGTCCCGTCCAGCACGGTCTGGAGTGCCAGGTCCGTGCGCCACCCTAAATGCTTTGTGAGAGGGGATAGCACTCTCTCCACGACGGCGACGACCTTATTGTCGTTGGCGAAGTGATTCAGCATGATGATCCGTCCACCGGGCCGGCAGACGCGGATCATTTCGCTGACCACCTTGCGGTAGTCTGGGACAGCGGTGACAACGTAGGCTGCAACGACGGTGTCGAAACTATCATCCTTGAACTCCATCGCACCGGCATCCATTCGGTGCAGTTCCACGTGGGCCATCCGGTGTTCCGCCGCTCGCTGCTTCGCTTGGTTCAGCATGCCTTCTGAAAAATCGATCCCGACGATCCGGCAATGGAGGGGGTACATCGGCAGGGCCAACCCGGTCCCGACTCCCACTTCGAGGATTTTTTCGTCAGGCTGGGCGTTTAAATTCTGAATGATCGACTGGCGCCCTTCGTGAAATACTTTTCCGAAAATCCGATCGTAGATCTTGGCGTACGACGTATAGACACGCTCGATCTTCGCTAAATCCATATCACCTCCGACTCCACATTAAAGGCGACTTGTGCTCCTCGACCAGCGAGGGGTGAGCCGACTGCCGCAACTACAGCCTGGGGAAAAGTTCGTGCGGCGGAGCACCTAAGTGGAACGAGTGGACCCGCCTGAACAGCACTCGGGCTTACTCTAGCCAACTCACTGCGGCGAGTCAACAGATTATCTCAGCTCTGTGACTTGATTCACTCGAGGCCCCTATGGGATAGGTACCGGCATGATCTTCGCTGGATTTTTCGCCGGTGCGTTGTGTCTCGGCCTCATTCTCGGCGACTGGTTTTACTTCATGCGCCTCACGCCGGATGCGAGCCGATACGGCTGCGGAATCGCCCGCACGCATGACCGATTCACGCATACGACCATGACGCAGCTTGCCGACCGGTTCGATGCCGGCGGTATGTTGACGTTGCCGCATGGCACGGCTCGGTTTTACCGGGAGGTGAATCAAATTGTGATTCGCCAGAAATACCGGCTGTTCGCCATGGGCTTTCGAACCTTGTGGCCGTTGAAAGGGTTGATTGCTCTGTCTCCAGAAGGCGAGGCGATCGCGGTGCTCTGCCGAAAGCTCACTCCCTGGTCCTCGGCGCTCCTCACCGGTATCTGGTTTGTCGTGGTGGTCGTGGGGATGGTGGGAGCGGTGATCTCCTTGTTCATCGAGGGAGAAATGGCGGCACCCGGTGGCGTGGTATTGGCTATCGGGATTGTAGGGCTGGGACTTGTTTTTTTACTGTCCGGGGCCATTACGGTGGTGTTTGCGTATCGATTGGAAAATTCCAGGCTGATGATCGTGTATCAAGAACTCCGGGAATTGCTCGAAGGAGCCAGACTGCCGTCCTGAAACAAATTTGGTCTATCTGGTTAGTGTGGTTTATTGGGTTCATCTGGTTTGTTTAGTGCATTGAGGTGGTCTCGTTCAATCACATAATGGACAAGCCAACCAAACGAACAACATTAGGAGAGGTACAGACTCAGGAACTGATCGTATTCGGTGGGGAGGTTCAGTCCGGACCGGTTGCGGGCGAGACCTGCAATGATGCCCCGATGTTTTTTGCTGAGCCCGGACGATTCAAAGGCCTGACGAAAGTGTTGCCATCGCGTGGTCGCGTCGGTGGCCAGACGTGCACGTTCCGACGGCGGCAGCGCGTGAACCGAAGTCGTGAGGGAACGAATGGCTTTCTCGACGCTCTCATAAGGCGGCGCCAGCTTGAGCTGAGCGTAAAACGTTTCGAGGTGATGGCGGAATTCTTCTCGAAGCGCCAGGGTATGATCGGTTGTGGGAACAGTCGGTTCAGACATGGTGGCCAGAAGGATGATACGGGATGGACCGTCGTTGTGACAACAGACAAACAGGATGCGGGAACAGTCACCCTTCTCTCCCGCCCGACCTCAGCGCGCCGAGACGTGGCTTTCCCCATGTATCGTTCTCGCATCGTTCATATTCCTCAACTGGGACCCGGCCGCCTCACCACTCGGCGGCGCGCACAGACTTGGTGCTCCTTATTCGTCGCACCGTGCGCCCCAGAGGGTATACCTCCGGGCGTCACTCGCTGCGACCTTGCTGAACGAACTTTTTGAGCATCCTGCCAGACAGACCGAATAGGCCAGATAGACCAAATTTCAAAGGAGGTTCCATGAAGAGGATTCAGCGATATGTTCTCGGATTCGTCGCCGTGCTTGCGTTGGCCGGTTGTTCGTCCCCCCATCATTATGGGATGTCCGGTGGAGGGAAAGGTGATGCCTATTGGCAGAAAGGCCAGCAGGACATGGCCGCGTTGATCGATCGGACCGTCAAGGATCAGGAGAAAGCCGGGCAAGTCAAATCGATCGTCGGTGAGATTGTGACGGAGTTGAAGACGAGCCGCGAGCGGGATCGCGCGGGGCATCGCCGGCTCTATGAGTTGAGCGCAAACTACGCGACGACGCCGGAGGAGTTCACCAAGGCCCTGGATGACGCGAACAATCTGCGGATGCAGTCAGCCACAAAAATTCTCTCGCTCCGTTTCAGGATGAAGGACCTCATGACGGTCGAGGAGTGGAAGGCCTTGTCGGACCAGATGTTGGCCTACAGCAGCCGATATAAGCATAGTGAATCGGCGCCACGAGCCGGCTACTAGCAGGCTGCTGAAAAACTCGCTCTCAGAAACCGTGAAACGTGAGATGTGAAACGTAGGATTGCCGAGTGCCCTTCCTCCGAAACCTTTCACCTTTTACATTTCACGACGACAAGGCTGGCCTTGTTGAGCAGCCTTGGAGCGCTGAGGCTAGCTTCGAGTCGGCGCGGCTTTGAGCGGCAGAGCGGTCCAGGTCGCGCCGGCGTCGGTCGAGCGGTAGAGGCCGCTTCCATTTGTGCCGGCATAGAGGAGGTGCGAATCGCGCGGGCTCATCGCGAGGGCACGAATATTCAGCGAGCCCAATCCGCTGTTGATGGCAGCCCAGGTCTGTCCGCTGTCGGGGCTTTTCCAGACTCCCCCCGGCCCCCCGATATAGAGGGTCTTCGGCTGGGCCGGGTCGAGCAGGATACTGCTGACGAACAGATCGGGGAGCGACTGCCCGATTCGCTCCCATTGCTCACCACGTGTCGCGGTGCGGAAGAGGCCCTTCGTGGTTCCGGCATAGACGATATCGGGGTTGACCACGTCGAAGACAATGACATTGACCCCCAGCGCCATGCCCCCCATCAGTTCCTGTTCGGGAATTAACCCATTGTTGACTTTCTTCCACCCCGTCGCGGCGTTGTCGGACCGATAGATTCCTCCTGTCGTTCCCGCATAGAGGACCCGAGGATCACGGGGATGAATAGCGATGGAGACGACGATGTGGACTTCTTTCATTCCAGCCATACGTTCTTCCCATTCACGCCCACCGTCTTTGGTATAGAAGGCACCCACGGTCGTGGCCGCATAGATCTGATCGTGGTCAGTCGGATGAAAGACGAATTGGTTGATAAAGGAGACGTGTTCTTTGAGCCCGACGTTGTGGGGGAGCCAATGCTGTCCGCCATCCGGACTCTTGTAGACGGCGTCGGCCATTGTGCCGGCATAGATCATGGCCGGAAACTGAGGATCGATTGCAAGCGTCGTGACCCGTCTTGCGCTGAAACTCGGGAACCGTTCCCACAACTGACCCTCGTCGCGCGTCTTATAGACGGCATCGTTCGTGGCGACATAGAGAATGCTCGCGTTGGTCGGATGTAGCGCAATGGAGACAATCGCCTCGCTCTCTTTCTGGCAGCCGAGGCAGAACAGCATGAACGGCAGAAGGGCGAGTAGAGTGAAGTAGGAGGGTCGTTGAGTACGCATGTATATCGTAGCGAGAGACCTAACCACAGCACTTGGAGGCGAGTCAAGGCAGATGGGTAGTAGCAGGAGAGAGAAACCCGTAACTCTTAGGGCTTGCTTAGCGTGGGCAGGTGGGGCTGAGATTCAGATCCGTCCGTTCCCAGAATTTCTCCTTGGGTTCTAACTCCAAGTGCAACACTACACGCCCGGTTGGGCTAAGGTGTTGCTATGTCGAACAATTGCTATACGCACATGACTGCCGACGAACGTGAAACGCTGAGCCTGGGACTGGCCCAAGGCGATTCGTTGC
>JBBRRK010000037.1:0-23719 GCA_038200765.1 Nitrospirales bacterium | reverse complement strand
CGATCCCACTCGCAATGTATGAATTTTTCGATGTGAGCCGACGATGGTCCCATTCGCGACAATGGCGAACAGACTGTTGTAGAGCTTGTGGGATGTCCGATCCTGTTCGGGGCAGGAGAGGAACAATGTGATGCGCAGTTGGGCGGCGAGTCGAGACATCTGCGTCATCCACGAGTCGGGTTGCGGCACAATCCACTCTGTTCCGATACTGTCGGCAAAGGTATAGCCGGTGACAATGAGTTCGGGCGTGATGATCCAGGTCGCGTCGAGCCCTGCGGCGGCTGTGACGGCCGTTTCGACAAGTCGCCGGTTCTGTGTGAGATTGCCCGGGGTCGGCGCGAGATGGAGCAACGCGATGCGTAAGATGTGTGCCGGCATAGTCTCGCGCGGTCAGGTCAGAGTGCACTGTTCCTTTGAACGTAACACAGGCGAACGCAAGCCTGCTAACGCTGAAACGGCGGCGCCACGTTCTTGACAAGCCGTCGCGATATGGCAAAGATGTATGGAATCTCATATCCGGCGGGCGAACGCTGAAACTGGAGTGGCTATGAAGCCGGTTGTGCAACTTGAACGGACCGGGTTCGGTATCGCGAGCGTGGCGGTGCTGGCAGGGGTGAGCTATCGGCAGGCGCACGGTGTGGCGAACCGGCTCGGCATTTTCGCAGGCGATTCGAGGCTGTGGTCCGAGACGGGCTACGTTCGCAGGCTGCTTTAGGAGTATCGACTCAGGCCTGCAATCGTCGAAGTGCCTTTCGCCTCATGGAAGGCTCTTCCGGATCGTGCATTACTCGCCGTCAAATGGCACACAAAGCGCGATTGCGTTTTGGCATTGGGTGGTGTTTTGGCGCGGGCCATGCGGGCCTGTCGTGCTCGACTCAAAGCGCACACTTCGCAGAGATGTGCGTACCGACTTCGGGCGCATGATGCCGAAATGGTTCATCCCTGTTGGCGAGAAATAGAAGGCGGCAGCACCTTGAGCCGATTATGTTGCTGATGGCCAAGCCACTCAATTCGATCACCGATAGTAAGACCCGCTGCGGATGGGTCGGCGGCAAGTCGCATTTCATCGCCTACCATGACCATGAGTGGGGGGTGCCGATCCACGATGACCAGAAGCATTTCGAGCTGTTGCTGTTGGAGGGCGCGCAGGCAGGCCTGACGTGGGAGATAATCTTGCTACGGCGAGAGGGCTATCGTCGAGCGTTTGCGGAGTTCGATCCGAAAAAGGTGGCGCGATTCACGGCGAAGAAGAAAGCCGTGCTGTTGAAGAATCCTGGCATCATTCGCAACCGTCTCAAAATCGATTCGGCGGTGACCAACGCGCAGGCCTTTCTTGCTGTCCAGGATGAATTCGGTTCATTCGATCGCTACGTCTGGCAGTGTGTCGGTGGGATGCCGAAAGTGAATCGTTGGACAGATATGTCACAGGTTCCTGCCACGAGCTCAGTAAGCGACGAACTGTCGAAGGATCTCAAGAAGCGAGGCTTCCGCTTCGTCGGTAGCACGATCATCTATGCCTACCTGCAAGCCGCCGGATTGGTGAACGATCACACGACTGATTGCTTCTTGCATGTTTTTCGCTCCTGAGGCTTGAATTGTCTGAATTCGGAAACGAATAAGACTTCACGAGATGCGCTTCACGGATATCGACAACAACGCTGCGGACGTTACTCTGAGGGGAGGCAGCTGATCATGGTGACGGTGTCAACGTGCTGTGACATCGTCGGAGGCGGCCCTTGCGTCCTTTTCTGGATTCTCCGTCTATAGAGGTGAGGGGAGGCATGGTGCCTTCCTATTCACTCGAAAGGAGAATCCCATGAGACCTCATTTGTCTCTCGACGTGCGCAATGTGCCCGCTTCGGTTGAGTTCTATCAGAAGGTCTTTGGTGTGGTGCCACAGAAGCAGACAGCGGACTATGCCAAGTTCGATCTGACGGCGCCGGCGCTGAACTTGGCACTCATGTCGTCTACTGGCAGGGTGAGCGCGGTGAACCATCTCGGCATCGAAGTTGAATCTACGGACGACATCGTAAGTTGGAAGCAGCACCTGCTGGAACGGGGCATCCTCGAAAAGGTCGAGGAGGGAGTAGAATGTTGCTTCGCGCGGCAAGACAAGCTTTGGTTCACCGACCCGGATGGCAATCCATGGGAAGTCTTTACGGTCCATGAGCAGTTGGCTGTCACGGGAACGCTCAAAAACACCGGCTGCTGTGTACCAAGGAGCAGTGATGCGTCCGAGCCGGCTACGTGCACGGCTTCGTAAATGGAGCAACCGTATGGACAGACACCAGGGTGCGATGAGCATGATGCCGGACAGTCAGAAGATCTGGAATGAGGTTCAGCGCGGCCTTCGCGCCTTCATTGCGAAACGTGTGGCTGATCAGGCATCGGTTGAGGATATGTCTCAAGAGGTCTTCCTGCGGATGCAGCGAGGGCTTGGCGGCCTCAAGGATCAGAGCCGACTGCTGCCGTGGATCTATCAGATTGCGAGGCATGCCATTATCGATTACTACCGTGCGCGGGATCGGCAGCCTGACAGGCCGGTCGGTCTCGCAAGCGATCTTGAGACGCTATATCCCGCCTCTCTACCGGTGGAGTCGGCTGAGCGTTCCGGTCAACTCCGCATGGAATTGGCCGGATGCCTGCGTCCCATGATCGAGCGGTTGCCCGAGGGCTACCGCCAGGCCATTACCTTAGTCGATCTTGAAGGCCTGGCTCAGCATGAGGCTGCAGCGCGACTTGGCCTGTCGGTCTCAGGGATGAAGTCGCGTGTTCAGCGGGGTCGGCATCAGTTGCGGGACATGCTGGAAGCCTGTTGTACGATCGAACTCGACCAGCGACGCGGGGTGACCGACTACGATGTGCGGGACCGGCAGAACCATTCCTGTGAGGGCAGATCTGACTGTTCCTGATTGGATGCTGACGTTGAACCGCTTGGCTAGTGCATGGCTTCATTGCAGGGAAGCGCGAGGAGTTAGAGGGCGGCGATGGCTACCGTGTGTTGAAAGAGGATACCTTCGTTGGCTTGCTGCGTGTTTGACTATCTCGCGTGGCGATGTCCTGGCGATGCTTGGCGATCATGGCTTTTGCTTCAAGTGAGGAGGGTTGCCGCTTCAAGGTTTCCTCAAAATAGCCGATTGCCTCTTCGTACTGCCCCATGTCGCCATAGACATAACCGAGGTGGTAATAGGCCTGCCAGTTATTCGGATCAAGAGGAATGGAAGCTTTAAACACTTCGGAGGCGCGGGGAGACTGGCTGGCCCAGTTAAGCGAGAGGCCATACCGCTGCATATTTTCATACGTTGGACGTTGTTTCATCGCATATTCAAGGAACGGAAGTGAATCGTGATAGCGAGAGGCTTGAAACAAAAGATCTCCCGCTAAGATAGCGGTTTCCCAAACTTTCGGGTTTAGTTCAAGGTATCGTCTGGCAGCATCTATTCCTTCACCCCAACGGTCATGCGTTAGGTCAAAATCGATCTTTCGCTGCGCGATCATGGTGGCCGTGGGGGCCAGTTTGAGAATCTCGTTTCCGAACCAGCCCCAATCTTGTTCGATGGCCGTGATGGCCGGTATCCCCAACAGCCCGTTTTTGAGTGTGACGCTAACCGGCTGGGCACCCCACAGTGTTCTTCGCTCTTCCCACGTGATCAACACCATCGTCGTAGCTTCAGGGTTGTCCCGGTAGCGGAGTGTGACCCACGAATAGGGAGCCAGGCTGGCTGTGTTCTTCCAACCCTCGGAATCGATTTCTGCTGAACGATACACCGGCGGCTTGTTATCGAGCATGCCGTTTGCGTACCAGAGGAGGCTCGAATATACAAAGAGCCTCACGAGAAGTCCTGCGGAGACTTCCATTCGTTTCAGCAGGCACCGGACAGGATCCCATTGAGGGAGTGAACTGGCGAACTGGTTGACGATCATCAATACGTTCAGAACGAGCAGTACGATGCCGATCACAGGGAGTGCCAGAAAAATCAAAGACCCTTGAAGGCGATACTGGTACTGCATCCAGATCGCCCAGCCGCACGCCGCCGCTGCTATGCCATATTGGAACGTGAGTTGCCCCCAGAAGCGCTTCAGTTTGTGGCGGACCCGGGCTCTAGCGTTCATGTTCACCGTGCTCGAGACTCTTCGTGACATAGGGATAGATCTGCAGGGCGCTCTTGTTGTACGGATCGAGGCGTAAAACGTGTTTCAGGCACGTGTCCGCATCTCGGTACCGATTGGTTGCCCAGTATTGGTTGCAGAGAAACGCCCTGATGTTGATATCGTCGCTTCCAATTTGGAGCGCAGTTTCGTATTCACGGATGGAGTCTGTATAGCGCCGTTGCCGTGCATAAACAGCGCCCAATCCACTGTGCGATTCAGGGCGATTGCCGTTAATGGCGAGGGCATTCTGGTAGGACGCCACGGCATCATCGTAGCGCTCAAGATAGATGAGGCTATAGCCGATTGCGTCCAAGACGCCGGGGTTGCGCGGTTGGAGCGCCAGAATATCTCGATAGAATCGGATCGCCTCTTCGTGTTGTCCAAGGCGTTGATACAGGTTCGCAACTCGTCCGAGCAGATCGGTGTTCCGGGGTTCTTCGTTCAAGGCCTGGCGGGCAAGTTCAAGTGCTTGAGGGTAATCGCCGAACCGCTGGCTCAGGAAAGCTCCGAATCTGTCTCGATAGAGTTCATCAGAGGGCGAGGCGGTATAGGCCCCTTTCCACATCGTATATTCGTTGAGCAGGTCGCTCCCTCTGTGGCGGTAGATGTTGGCGGCTCTTCGGTAGGCTTCCGGGTTGCGGGGGTTGGCTTCTATAGCCTTGAGGAAGTAGGGGAGGGCTGCTTCATCGTCGCCGGTTTTCTCTTCCAGAATTCCCAAGGTGATATAGGCATCGTCGATCCGGCTTCCCGCATTAATGGCTTTCATCGCCGCTTCTTTTGCCCAAGGGGCGTTGGAAGGATCGAAAATTCTCAGGTAGCGATAGTAGTGCGCCAAGAGGCACCAGCGCAGACCGTCAGGGGAATCTTGTCTGAGTTCACCGGCCGTCTGAAGTCCCCAGAGGAAAGCCGTAATCCTCTGGCCGGCATAGTCGTATCGCAAGGCCTGTCGCATACGGTTGATGGCTTGGTTGATGTTGCCCGATCGGCTATGAGCTACGGCACTGAGGAGGAGGGCGTCGAAGTGTTTGTCGTCGAGAGCAGCTGCCTGCTCGAAAGAGTCAGAGGCACGACGCAGGTCGCCATCTTCCAGAGCCACTTCGCCCCGCGTCAACCATGCTTCGACATCGTCGGGTTGCTTGGTGAGCTGTAGGTCAGCCAGTCGTGCTGCCTCAGCAAGATTTCCTTGAAGGAGGGCATTGTAGGCTTCATCTCCGTTGCGCCACTTCCTCCAACCCCCTCTTCTCAGATCGGATCGATAGGCTAGTGCCGCGTTGCTGTAATTCCCTCGCTCGTAATGAATCAACCCCCGGACACCGTCAGTCGAGGGCTGAAAGAGCCGCTGGTCCATCGTGTTGAGTCGCCCTTGAACGAATACGAACAAGAGTGCGACCAGGAGGCCGAAGAGGATCCTTCGATACTTGATGGCAATCAGGTATATCTCTTCCCGACTCGGGAGTGTCCACCAGTGCTCAGTAGTCTGCGAGGGAGATGGTCGTCGAAGTGCATCCATCGATGGTGAAATCCCATGGTGGGGTGAGGAAGTTCATTACATGTGTAGCCGAGTATCCCAAATCTGTCGGGAAAGTGAGGGGCCGCAACTCAAGGCTGAAACGCTTGAGTTTTCTGATGCTTATGCCGAGAGGTTTGGGGGTCCAGTGGGCGGCGGATGCCGAGACTACTGTCAGTGAAGCGGTGACTCAGTTGGATTGGCCTGTCGCACTGACAAACGATTTGCGGTAGCCAGTCACCTTTTCCAAGTAGTGACGGGTTTCTTCATAGGGCAAACTGTTTCTCAACTGGTCATAGACACCAGCCGGTTGGAGGCTGTTGATCTGGTTGACCGCCGTGGTGCGGTCCCGCGAAAATGTGCGGAAGACGTTGCCCGCGCCGGTATTGTAGGCCGCAATCACGCAATATTCGCGTGACACATTGTGCTCCACATTTTTCAGCTGATTGAACATCAAGACATTTAAAAAGGCCGTCCCCAATTCGACGTTGTTCTCGGGATCAAACAGGTAATCCCGTGACGGAATCACATCTTGGCCTTTCGCCTTCCGGTAAGCTTCCCGTCCCCCGCTGGTGGGAACGAGTTGCATGAGCCCATAGGCAGGGGCCGAGCTGACGGCATAGGGATTGAAGTTGCTCTCGGTGCGGATGACGGCGAAGACCAGGCTTGGGCTGATGCGATATTGTTCTGCAAACTGGTGAACCAGCGTTCGGTATTTGTCTGCCTGCTTCATTGGGAGGTTGGACACCATTGCAATTTTGACAGAGTGGGCCGTCTTCTTGGTTCCCTCCTGGTCGATCACCCGCGTGGCAGATTTCTTTTCGAGAAGATATGCGGCAAACGGCTCGACGTCCTCCGGCGTGCGCATGGGTTTATTCTGCTGATTGAGGACGAGGCCATAGAGGTAGGGGTCCTTGTCGCCGGTGAGGACGATTTCTTTGTCGGAGAATAAATCAACCGATCGAGGATCTTGTGGAGTCAGGATCGTCGTGATCACGGCATTCTTGAGACTTTTCTGAGGGTCTTGGTCGTCTAGTGTCTCGACCAGAATCTCGCCTGAGTCGAAGTCGACAATCGCCCGGCTCTTATAGTTTTGCGTGTACTTCACATATTTTTTGCGCTCGGGCAGTTGAACTTCCTTCTTCCCCCATGTCTTTCCGACATTCACCCCAAGGACGGCGAGGATGGCCTCAAAGTCTTTCTTGGCCTCGCGCAGATCTCTGAGCACCGCCTCGGGGTCTCGCGCATATTGATCGAGACGCCTCTTGGCGATCTGTGCCGGATCTTTCCCCGATGCGAGATCGATGATGGCCCGTCCGGTCTGGCCCCGCGCGACCCGTCCAGCTTCCGTCAGGGCTCGATCAGTTGTTTCGCAGCCTGATGCGATGAGTGTGAATGTGAGGATTAACAAAGCGGAGAGTAATGTCGATACGCGCATGGCGGGCGTATTGTACAGATTTTTCGGTAGCCTGCAAAGCAACAGCATCATCTGTTAATAGATGATTTGCGTAACCGTGACTTTCGCCTCTAGCAGGATGCTGAAAAAGTCCATCGGCATCGTTCTCGCGTCGTTCAGATCCTCAACGTACCCCAGAGGGTACGCCTCCGGCCTTCACTCGCTGCGGCCTTGCTGGACGGCCTTTTTGAGCATCCTGGGTTATTTGAGCGCCAGTTCCACCTGAAAGATTTCAACGGTGTTTTGTGTATAAATCGAGTTTTTCCGCAGCCTGCTAGGCCTGGGGCTGGCCGGCCGACTCCGTTTGTTTTTCCTCGAGCTCGGTCCAGCGGGTATAGAGCCGTTCTGCTGCTGTACGGGCTGCAGCCAGCGCCGTGGATCTCTCTTGCAGCGCGGCAGCGTTGGAGGCGATGGCAGGATCTTCCACGGCGGCTTGACAGGAGGCGATGGTCTCCTCGGCCTGCAGAATTCTCTGCTCCATCTTCGCCCACTCCTTTTGCTCCCGATAGGACAGGCCTGTCTTTTTGGGTTTCGGATTCGATTCCGACTCGGAGCGGGATGTTTTGGAGGGGCGTGATGACGAAGCCAGAGCCAGTTCTACCGCTTTACGTTCTTGTGCCGACTCCCATTGCGCATAGTCGGCGAACCATTCGGTCTGGCCTGTGCCGTCCAGTGCGAGCAGCATCGTTGACACGCGGTCCAAAAGCCACCGGTCGTGTGTCACCAACATCAACGCGCCGGGGAATTCCACCAGACTGTCTTCCAACACATCAAGGGTCGGAATATCCAAATCGTTCGTCGGCTCGTCCAGGATCAAGAGGTCGGCTGGTTGCAACATCAACCGTGCGATGAGGAGACGCGCCTGTTCGCCTCCAGAGAGGCGGGAGACGGGAAGATCCAACTGTTCCGGTCGGAAGAGAAACCGTTTCGCCCAGGAGACGAGATGCACCGAGCGGTCTTGATAGACGACCGAGTCGCCGTGCGGGGCGAGAGCTCGACGGAGCGAACAGGACTGGTCTAGTGACTCGCGGTGCTGCTCGAACGTGACTACGCGCAGTTTGTCCGCACGGGTGATGGTGCCTGAGTCCGGTTTCAGCGTTCCTGCTACCAATTTCAGCAGTGTGCTCTTGCCGCTTCCATTTGGGCCCAGCAACCCAAGCCGCTGCCCCGGCCCTAGTAAGAGATCGAGATCCTTCACAATTGGCCGTCCGCCGAGTGATTTGCAGAGTTGCGTCGCCTCAACCAACTGCTTCGACCTGCGTCCCGATGCAGTGAAATTGATGCCCGCCGTGCCTTGGTCTTTCCGCGCGTCGGCGCTGTTCAGCTCCTCGATCAAGCGTCCGGCTGAATCGATCCGAGATTTGGCTTTCGTCGTACGGGCTTTGGGGCCGCGCCGGAGCCACTCCACTTCGCGGCGGACACGATTGGCCAATGATGCTTCATAGTTGGCTTGCGCATGCAGCGCGGCATCCCGCTGTTCCAAGAAATCACTGTAATTCCCTTTTGCCTCGAATACGCCGGTGGGATAACTGCGATTCAGCTCGATCATCCGCGATGTCACGGCTTCCAGGAAGCGGCGATCATGGCTGACGACGAGAAAGGCGCGGGCTTCGGCTCGTAACAATCGTTCCAGCCACAGGATGCCTTCGACATCCAAATGGTTGGTCGGCTCGTCCATCAGCAGAACATCCGGCTCCAGCATCAGTGAGCGGATGATCGCCAGGCGTTTCTTCCATCCTCCGGAGAGCGTAGCCGTAGACTGATCGGCTGCGGGAAACTCTCCCAGGCTGAGCGCTGCGGATGTGCGACCGCTATGGTCGTGGGGATCATGACCTTCGTCGATAAGAACTTGTGCAAGCACTTCCTCGATCGTATGAGCTCCGTTAAATAACGGTTCTTGTGGCACGTAGCCGACGCGGAGTTGCCGGCGCATCGATCTCGTCCCCTCATCCGGCTCTTCGAGCCCTGCCATGATTTTCAGCAAGGTTGATTTGCCGGAGCCGTTTGGTCCGACCAATCCGACATGGTCGCCCTCGGCCAGCCCAACTGATAAGTCAGTAAACAACGGTTTTACGCCGTAGGTTTTGCTGATGGACTCGCAGCTCAAGAGAATTGTTGGCGGCATAGCTCTACCGAACGAAGGACGAAGTTATTGATCCGCTGATAAACGATCGGGCAGGACTGTTCAGGCCAGGCTGGATCGCGAAAATAATAGTGTACGGGTTGGACAGCGGAACTGCAAGGGGGTGGGAGGGGGAGGGGGTGGAAGCTGATGATCTTCTGTGCTCGCGCAACGCGCGGCCTCCGAAGGATGGGAGGGGAGCAGCCAGACCATCCTTCCTTGCTCGCAGAACGCGCACGATGAAACAGTGCTCGCCTGGGGTAAAAGCGCGTCTCGGCGCGCTCGGGGTTGGGCGGGTGAAAATGTCGTGCGCAGCGAAGGGCAGCCTTGGCCACTCCCTTGACAAGAGATGAGGAGGATTTGGAAGGGCCTCGCTCGGCGGCCGCAGTGGAAAGCTCCTCATGTCCTTGCTTGGTTTGGCGTTGAGATGGAGAGGGGCATATGAATGGTGGCGCGGTGAAGGCCGCAAGGTTGAGCGGGCACGTACCCCGCTCAACCTTGTGGAAGATTACAGTGCGGAACTACTTGGCGACGATCTCCAGGAGTTCGATGTTGAAGACTAAAGTCGCGCCGGGCTTGATGAGAGGGGGCAGGCCCTTGTCGCGATAGGCGAGACTCGACGGGCAGACCAACTTGCTCTTGCCGCCGACTTTTATCTGCTGTATCCCTTCCACCCAACACTTACTCATTTCATTGACTCTGAGCATGGCTGCCTCTCCCTGCTTGGCGGAACTATCGAAGACTGTCCCGTCAATCAGGGTTCCCTGGTAGTGCACCTTCACCATATCTGTGATTTTCGGAGTGGCCCCGTTCCCTTCCTTGATGGTCGTGAGGACTGCGCCGGACTCGGTTTTCTTCGCGCCAGATTCTGCTGCAGCTTTCGCAAGGAAGGCGGCCCCTACTTTCTTCTCCGTTTCTGCGATGACCAAGGCGCGGGCCTGTTGCAGTTCTGAAATCTTCAGGCCGAACGCCTGAAGGTCCACCTTGGGGGGCCGCTTTAAGAAACCATCGGTGATACCGGACTGCACGAGTTCAAATTCAGGTTCGCTCAAGCTGAAGTTGCTGAGTGATTGGTTGATGGCTAACCCCAACGCATAGAGGGTTTTTTGTTCATCGGTGGTGGGCTCCGTGGCTGCCGCGAATGATGCAGTGGTTCCAAGGCAGAGTACGGTCGCCAGACAGGAGGCAACGAAACGCATGAGCTGTCCTTTCTTTATGTGTGACGGTGACGAACCTGTGTGTCGCAATGTCCGAATCCATGTACGTTATGCGATGTCGCGATGAGGATCAAGACAAATTTGTGTGAGTGAGTGCATCTCACAGGAGAGTTCCCCTCATCGCGCTACCAGGCAAAGCGTCCTTGAATGCGGGGGCCAGGCAAGGTCGAGCGGGATGCGTTCCCGCTCGACCGTATGAAGATACAATGAGGATCTCTACTTCGCAGCAGCGACGATCTCGAGGAGTTCGACCTCGAACACTAATGTCGCGCCTGGCTTGATCAAGGGGGGTGCGCCTTTATCGCCATAGGCGATGTTGGATGGGCAGACCAACTTGCTCTTGCTGCCGACTTTCATCTGCTGGACCCCTTCCGTCCAACACTTGATCACTTGATTGAGTCCGAACGTGGCAGGCTCGCCTCGCTTGACGGAACTATCGAACACCGTCCCGTCGGTCAGAGTTCCATGATAATGCACCTTCACTGTATCCGTGACTTTCGGGCTCGCGCCGTTCCCTTCCTTGATGGTGGTGAGGATCGCGCCGGACTCGGTTTTCTTCGCGCCGGATTCTGCCGCGGCTTTCGTGAGGAACGCGGCTCCCGCTTTCTTCTCCGCTTCGGCGACGATCAAGGTACGAGCCTGCTGCAGTTGTTGAATCTTCGGGCCAAATGTCTGGAGGTCTGCTTTAGGGGCCTTTTTGAGGACCCCATCGGTGATACCGGACTTCACGAGGTCAAGTTCAGACTCGTTCAGATTGAAGGTCCCGAGCGATTGGCTCATAGCCAATCCCAAGGCATAGAGTGTTTTTTGTTCATCGGTCGTAGGCTCTAGGGTCGCCGCGAACGATGTAGTGGTTCCCAGGCAGAGCAGGGTCACTAAACAGGAGACAATGAAACGCATGAGCTGTCCTTTCTTTTATGTATGACTGCGTCGGACCTGATATCGCAAGTCCTGGAGTTGTCGCATAGGGTATGCGATGTCGCGGGCGGGCTCAAGACAATTATATCTATCAGGATGCTGAAAAGTCGCCCTTCTCACCCGCCCAGCCCTGGCGCGCCAAAGGGTAGGTGGGTGTGAAGACTGGACTTTTTGAGCATCCTGTATGACACAATAGTTGTGCGCTAACTGCGAAATGCAAGAGAATGAAACGGAGTCGGTAAGGTCTTCGTTAGTGCCGATGGCCCCGGTGGTGTGATCCAAAGTAGTGCGGGCCGTAGACGTAGGGGCGGTAAGAAAAGGGCAACCCGTAGATCCAGGGGTTGCCCAAGTAGAAACTGAGTCCCACCGAGGGATAGGTGTAGAGGGGAGGGACTGCCTGCACGACGGCGGGTGGTTGTGCCAGTTGACGTTGCAGCTCAGCGCTCGTGGATGCCTGACGGTCGAGCTGATTTTGTAAGCGAGTGACGGTCTCTTGTTGAGCGTGCAGCTTTCCTTGGAGTGCGGCGATCTGTTCGCGCTGTGACTCGGCGAAGGTCTCCACACAACGGGTGAGGGCGTCGCCGGTATAACTTGAGCATTCCCACGGTGTCTGCGACTCGCTCGCCTGGGCCGGCAGCCCGGGCAACACCATCCCGATTCCGATTGCTCCAAAGATGAGCTGTGGCCACAGCCCTGCTGTTTTTCGAGAGGCTTTCCGATGATGGAATGTATGATCGTTCATAAGGGCCTCGATTCAGAGCGATAGGTATTACCCTACCATGGAAATTTCCAAGAGAACAGGGGGCGGGTTGGTCTTGCGTGTTGGGTCTGTCTCGTGTATTTGGTTACATCAGACTGACTAGACGCACCAAAGAAACCAGACGTGATGCCATGGATTTCGATCATGAGAGGAGCGGCCAGGCTGAACATGCCCTGACTACTCCAATGCGCCTTCTCCGCTCTGCCGTTGCGCCCTCGTCGAAGCCTCACCAGAATTCGCCCACACCTATGTCTACACCGCCTGCATGATACTCGGGTGTATCATTCTCTACCTGCTCCTGTCGGTGGGGATCGGACTCGCGGCCGCGAGGCGGGTCCATACCGCGAAGGATTTTGCAGTGGCCGGTCGGAGCCTGCCGCTGCCGATTGTGATCGCCACGGTCTTTGCGACCTGGTTCGGAGCAGAGGCCGTACTCGGCATTTCGGCGACGTTTGTGAAGGAGGGGTTACGAGGTGTCGTCGCCGACCCCTTTGGGTCGAGTCTCGCGTTGATCCTGGTCGGGTTATTCTTTGCTCCCCGTTTTTATAGACTGAACCTCCTGACCGTCGGCGACTTTTATCGTCTACGGTACAACCGTGTTGTTGAAGTTCTCTGTGCCGTCTGTATTGCGGCCTCCTATCTCGGATGGGTGGCGGCGCAGTTCAAAGTGTTTGGGTTAGTACTGAACGTCGTGACGGACGGCGCTGTGAGTCAGCCGGTTGGGATGGTGATCGGCGCAGTGATTGTCCTGGCCTATACGACCTTCGGTGGGATGTTTTCCGTCGCCATTCTTGATTTTGTCCAAATCTCCGTGATCATAGGGGGACTGCTCTATATCGCATCCGTGGTGAGTGGATTGGCCGGAGGCGTGGACCTGGTCATCAGCCATGCAGCTCAAGCCGGCAAGCTGAACTTGTTTCCCCAGGCTACGTTCGAGGCATGGGTTCCCTTCATCGGGGCCTGGGTCACGATGATGTTTGGGTCAATCCCCCAACAAGATGTATTTCAACGTGTCACCTCGGCCAAGAACGAACGCACGGCCGTGCGAGGATCGTTGCTGGGAGGCACGCTCTACTTCTGCTTCTGTTTTGTGCCGATGTTTCTCGCCTATGCGGCAACATTGATCGATCCTGCTCTGTTCAATAGGCTCCTCGCTCAGGATTCTCAGCTGGTGTTGCCGACGTTGATCTTGCAACACACGCCCGTTTTCGCGCAGATTCTATTTTTCGGGGCGGTCCTTTCGGCAGTGATGAGCTGTGCCAGCGCTACCCTGTTGGCGCCGTCGGTGATACTGAGTGAGAATGTGATTAAAGGAGCGCTGCCTCACCTCAGCGATCGGGAATTTCTTCGTGTGATGCGTCTCGTCGTGGTGATCTTTGCCATACTAGTGTTGACGATCGCTCTCATCTCCAACTCCAGCATTTACCAGCTTGTGGTGGGTACGTATGAGGTGACGTTGGTCGCAGCGTTTATTCCACTCTGTGCCGGGCTTTTTTGGTCCCGAGCGACGACGCAAGGGGCCTTGTGTGCCTGTGTGGCCGGGCTGACAACATGGATAGGGCTGGAACTATTCGGCCCGTCCGGCTCAATCTGGCACCCTCAACTGCTTGGTCTTCTCATGGCAACGATGGGGATGGTCGCCGGCTCGCTTCTGCCGCAGAAGATCGGAACGCGTCACGTATGAGGTGAGGCTGTCGCTCGCATGATGCATGAATGCATCTGCTACAATCACTGATCTGCTGCGCCGACGAGTCTTCATGAATCATTCAGGCTAGAACCGTGAAGAGACCTACCCGATGGATCACATATGCGAGCATGGGCCTGGCAGGTCTTGTCGTCGTACTTGGTCTTGTCGTCGTAGCCTATGGCGCGTATTTAGCGACCTTTCTTGCCCTGCCCAAGAGCGACGAGCATCCTCCGTTGCGTCTGTATAGTGGACCCTTCTTACTGCAACCCGATCTCTCCCTTGCGCATAGCCATTTGCTTGAGCGGCTGCAACGGTTGAGTTATCGACGAGTGTCTGTGCCGGTGCAGTCTCCGGGCGACTATCAGCTGACCGAAGAGGCCTTGACGGTCTATCTCCATCCGCAGCCGGAGGGCCATGTCGGCGCGACGATGGTGATGTTGCCGCTGGATCAGGGGCGAGTGACGGCTGTGCTGTCTCCGCTCGATGGGACGCCCCTGTTTCCCATCTTTCTGGAACCGGAACTCCTGAGCGGGGTGCGTGGTGAGTCGCGCCAGGTGCGCGAATGGGTTCCGTTGGCGCAGATTCCTCCACGGATCATTGAGACAATCCTTATCATCGAAGATCGCCGGTTTTACTCCCACTTTGGCATCGACCCGGTTGCTGTTGGACGGGCGCTCTGGACCAATGTCATCAAGGGCGGAGTGGTGCAGGGCGGTAGTACCATCACGCAACAGCTGGCGAAGAATTTGTTTTACTCGCCGCAGCGGACGATGGGACGAAAATTCAAAGAAGCCTTGGCGGCGCTGGTTCTGGAGGTGAAGTATACGAAACAGGACATCCTTGAAAGCTATCTGAACGAAATCTATCTCGGGCAGGCAGGATTCGTCTCGATTTTCGGGGTGCATGAGGCCGCCCATCGCTATTTCGGCAAGACCCTTCAGGAATTGACGGTGGAAGAGGTCGCGATGATCGCGGGTCTGGTCAAGGGGCCCAATAGTTACGCGCCGACGAAGCATCCTGCAGCGGCGAAACAACGGCGTGATGTGGTGTTGCGGCGGCTACGGGGAACAGGTCTTCTGACGGAAGAGGTCTGGAAACGCGCGATGCATGAACCGGTGCGCGTGATTCCGTTAGAAGACGTCCTGACCGATGCGCCCTACTTCGTTGATGCCGTGCTTCGCCAGGTGGAGGAGGCCGGCGTGGTCCCCTTGCCGGAGGGCTTGCGGATCGACAGCACGCTCGATTCCATGATCCAGCAGGCGGCGACCGAGTCGTTGGAGAAGGGACTGGCTAGTTTAGAGGCGGCGCATCCCCATCTCACGAGCGGGCTGGAACCGGTGCAAGGGGCGGTGATGGTGCTTGATCCCAAAACCGGATCTGTGCTGGCGTTGGTCGGAGGGCGGGACTACCGGCGGAGTCAATTCAATCGGGCCGTTCAGGCGCGGCGGCAACCGGGCTCACTCTTCAAACCCTTCGTGTATCTTGCGGCGCTGGAAGCGGCCCGTGATGGCCAGGCAGGCCAGTTGACCGCCGCGAGCTTGTTGATGGATGAGCCGGTGACCTTTGAGTCGGAGACCGGTCCCTGGTCTCCGAAGAACTACGACAAACTATTTCACGGGCCTGTTACCGTACGGAACGCGTTAGAACAATCGTTTAATGTGCCGGTGGTACGAGCAGCCCAGACCCTGGGGGCGAAGCCGATCGTGGAGCTGCTGCATCGTCTTGGCGTGACGAGCGCCATCGGCGAAGATCTTTCGTCGGTGGCCTTGGGCAGTTCGTCTGTGTCGTTGATGGAGATCACCGCGGCGTATGGAACGGTCGCCAACGGAGGGATCGCCGTCAAGCCGACCGCGGTGCGATCGACCAGGGATCGACAGGGAGATATCGTGTGGAACAGTGTGCCGGATCGGCGACAGGCGGTCTCACCTCAAGGGGCCTATGTGTTGACGTCACTCCTCGAAGGCGTCATCCAGCGGGGCACGGCGAGCAAAGCCAAAGTTCTCGGACTCCAAGGCACGGTAGCCGGGAAAACCGGCACAACCAATGGCTATCGAGACGCCTGGTTTGTAGGCTACACGGCCGACGTGGTGATTGGGGTCTGGGTGGGATTCGACGATGAACGGGCTCTGCGTCTCACGGGATCGCAGGCGGCCCTGCCGATTTGGATGGATCTCGCGCACCGGATCATTCCTCCCACTGTTCCCGCATTTGTGATGCCGGCTGGTGTCGTCGCCCGCAACATCGATCCGAAGACGGGGCAGTTGGCCACGTCCCAATGTCCCGAGCAGGTCTCGGAAGTGTTCATCGAGGGTACGGAACCCAGCGTCTACTGTGAGGTGCATGGAGAGGGACTATGGGAACGGCTCCGGCATACTTTTGGATTCTCCTAGGCCTTGGTGGGTGAACAATGTAAGCTGGCGTCATAATGGTTGGCTGTAAAAGGAGGATGACGCATGAAGAATAGTAACTTTGCTGGAGACGACAACATTACCCTCTTGGCCAAAGGGGTGGTGTTGAAAGGCGAGATCCACGTTGAAGGGACGGTACGGATCGATGGCCGTCTCGACGGAGAAATTCAGACCAAAGGACACGTCATTATCGGCGAGGACGGATTGGTCCAGGGAACGATTACGGCCGCCACGGTGGTCAGCAGCGGCCGCATCAAGGCGAAGGTGACGGCGAGCGAGCGAGTCCAGTTGCTGAAGACTGCGACGCTCATCGGAGAAGTCCTGACGCCGATACTTATCATGGAAGAAGGCGCCAAGCTTCAAGGTACGACGGACATGGGGGCCACCGTCTGGTCCGACGAGCTTCCAAAGCTGCCTGGCAACGTCAGTGATCTCTCCGCCCACCGGGCTAAGCATATTGTGGTGCTGGACAAAGAGCCCCGCAGCGACGCACATCGATAGGTCTGCCGGTTCTCTTCTGTTCGTGTCGGACCTCTGACGAATCCTCAGCTCTTCACTGCCGTGTTCTTTGCGCTCCTTCTGTTGCTTCTGTATCAGATTGCCCTGATGTTTCGGCCGTTTCTTTTTCCTGTCCTCTGGGCCGCACTCCTCGCCCATCTCACATTTCCACTTCATGTGCGCGTCACATCGCTCATGCGCGGACAGGAGGTTGTGTCGGTCTCCTGCCTCACTCTTTTGGTGTTGGCGCTCGTGGTCATTCCAATTTCGATGATGGGGATATTGCCGGCACGCGAAGTCAGTACTACAGAACAGGCCATTCGCGAGTGAGTTGCAAGCGGAGCGCTCCAGACTGCTGCGACATTCCTCAGTCGTTTCTTTCTTGATCAGGTCGGTGACCTGTTGAAGAACGCCTTTCTGCTGGTGACGTGTTTCTCTCTCATGCTCTTTGCCTTGTTTTTTCTCTTCAAGGACGGGGAGCGATGGTTGGCGTCCCTTCAGGAAGTGATTCCCCTGGAAGCCTCACATAAGCAGCGGATCGTCGATCGCATGGATCAGACCATTCGTGCAGTGTGCAGGGCCTAGCAGGCTGCGGAAAAACTCAGTTTACGCTCAAATCCCGCTGTGGAAAGCGCTGGTCATGTTGGGCTGGGGAATCGGCGTGGTGTCGATGATCGATCGGTTTCTTCGACCCTGGTTGATTGGACTGACGGTGCAGATCCCCGTACTCTTCCTCGTATTCAGCGTTCTTGGCGGGCTGGCACTCTATGGCCTCATTGGGCTCTTCGTGGAGCCGGTCCTCGTCAGTCTGTTGATGATCACGATCCAGATTTACCGGGAGGTATATCACCACGCTGAAACTGCTTTGTCCGCTGGCCCCGCCACACCGTCTTAGGAGCCTGCATTATTCACGAACGTTTCTGCTGCAATCGCCGATCCGCTGCTACGACAGGCCTTCAGCCGGCGGCCTCGCTCTTTGGCCTCGAACCCTCGCTCGTCCCACCTGTCTTGCGCAGCCATCAACATCCCTATTCAAGCGGAATGGTGATGGCGATCCCACCCATCACATCGTTGAGCTTAAAGTCCCGTTTCGGGCTGAGCAGATGACCGTTGTGGCAGTCAATACAGGCCTGTGAGACGGCAAGGTCTGGATAGATCGCCTGAAAGTATTGCTTTTGCCCGCTGGACACGATTCCGGTAACAGGCAGATCGGGACTCTTCCTGAGGGACTCCAATGCGTTGCGCTCCAGGTCGCTCGCGGGAGCGTTGCGCTGGTAAATAGGCCAGAGCCCGATCAGTCGATATCGGACCCCGCTTCCGTCCTCGGCCGCGAGCTTTCCAGAATGTTGGAGAAACTGGGCCGGCAGCATGAGGGCGTTCTCCTGTTCCCAATGTTCGGACGCGGTGGTGACGCCTTTGGCTTGGAGTCGATTGACGACTTCCGTCGTGTACAGTGTACGATCGGCCTTGATGACGGCATAGATATAGGCGGCCGCTTTCTCCGGCGGGATGCCGGGCGATCGAGATCGTTCCTTTGCGGAAAGTGTGGAGGGCCCCCACCACAGCACGGAGATTAGGATGCTGAGGGCTGCGGCGTAGAGCGAGACGTTGATTCGGTGCATGAAGCCTCCTGTGTGGGCGGCTGAAGTGGAATCGCCGGGAGGGTCACAATGCACGAGGTGCCGCTTCCCTCCTGGCTTTCAATTCTGATGTCCCCTCCGAATTTCTTGATGATCCGGCGCGCAACGGTCAAGCCGAGTCCGGATCCTTCGCCTTGTCCCTTCGTGGTAAAAAACGGATCGAACAGTTTTGATAGGTGTGGTTTCGGAATGCCGTGGCCTGAATCCGCGATCGTGGTCACGGCGGATGTATCCGTCAGGGATGTCGAAAGACACAAAGTGCCTTGTCCTTTCATCGCCTGTATGGCATTCATCAACATATTCGTAAACGCTTGTCTGAGTTGGTCGGGGAGGGCCAGCACGCAGGTGTCTCCCGCGTACGATTTCTGGATCGCGACTCCTGAAGCGTCCATGCTGCCCGTGAGAGTCGCGATGGCTTGATCGAGTTCCCGTTCGAGGTGAACCGGTTGCCGGTGGTCCGATGTCTCGCGGGCCGCGACGCCGGTGAAGTCTCGAATAATAGCGGCCATTCGGCGGCCATGCTGGACGATGTCGCGGGCATAGGATCTGACGCGATCGAGGTTGGTTTCTTCTTCGATGGCTTCTCCCAGTCCGAGAATTCCGAAGAGCGGGTTGTTCAACTCATGCCCGATTCCGGCCGTGAGGGTTCCAAGGCTGCCTGATTTCTCGGCCTGGATGAGCTGGTCTTGGAGACGGCTGTCGTCAGTCGTGTCCCTGAAGACAAGGCCGATCCGGTCCTCCCCTTGGTTTCTCCCCGCCATGTGGAACCACTGATAGTGATACCGCTGGGAACCAATCTGAATCTCCTGTCGGTTATGTAATTCCGCCGTTCCCATCATGGGGGCCAACGGGTCACGGGCGGTGCTGACGACAGCGGCTTCCTCTGCCCCAGATGCGATCGCGACATCTTCTCCGCTCCGGGCGCGTCTGAATTCTTTTCGCAAGTGCTCTCGTACCGTGGCGTCGACGGGGAGTATATCGAACAACGGGATTGAGTGGGTCGAATCAAGTATGGGCTGAAAGGATTCGCGTCCGACCCGGTTGATGTACTGCACCTGTTCGTCTTGATCGACCATGATGATCGGGGTTGGGACGGCGTCCAGGATCTGGTCTGTCGAGTGAATCAGGGACTCCACTTGTTGCGTCTTAATCGTCACTTGATCGGTTAGGCCTGCAAAGGCGGCTTCCAATTGGCGGTTCATTCGATTGAACTCGTCGGCCAAATCTTGAAGTTCATCGCCGGTCTGAATGTCGATGGGCTGTCGAAGCTCACCGCGCCCGATCGATTGTGCCGCTGCCTGTAACCGGCGCACCGGTTTGACAATGCGATTGGCTGCAAGGTAGCCGAGCGACGTCATCAATCCGACGGCGAGGAGACTGAATACGGCCATCCAGGTGAGGAAGTGACGGATCGGGGCAAAGAGTTCGTCGGAGGCTTGCCACACGAAGGTGTGCCAGGAGCCTTTGCCTCGATCACTATTCGTGGCACGACTGGTTTCCGGTACCGGGGCGAATCCGATCAGCGAGGTTGATTGTCCGCCGTGGCCATCGCTCGGCGCGCTGACCCAGCCAGGTTGTAGAGGCGTGACGAGGGGAACGAGCTGTGCATCGGAGAGCGGCACGCCGGTCGGCAAAATGGGGCAGCTGATGACGATGCCGCGATGGTCGATGAGCATCACATGTCCGGTCTTGCCGAAGCGAATGGGAGAGATCGAGGGCGAGGTCAACTCTTTGGCGTCGATCACGCGATGGAGCACCCCGACCGCTTCATATCGGATGCGGTCCATAATGGGAAGCGAGATGCTGATGACATAGGTTTGGGCACGTTCGTCGAAGTGTACATTTTCGATGAAGAGCTGGCCGACTCCACGGTTGAAAGCGCCTTTCCACCAGGCCGTGTCTTTATTGGCAAAGGGGGATGTCGTGGTCGACGCGGCAACCAGGTTGCCCTCGAAGTCGGTGAGGTACAGCATCTTGGTGGCAGAACGGACTACTTGCGGAATCAGTTGATCGGCTTCGCTCTTGGCTCCCGAGAGATGTTCCTGAATGAGGCCGGCCATCTTGCTTTCCGTGATAGTCTGGACTGCCGCTGGATCGTTGGTCTCCCATCCTTCTTTGAGCCGGTCCACTGCCTGGCGGTGCTCGGCTTCTGTCATGCCCAACAGGGTATCGCGCCGTTGCTCAAGTTCATGGACAATCGAAGGGTCTCCCGCAATCCGTGCCGTTCTGGCGACTTCATCAGACATTAAAAGGTCGATTTTTCGTGCGGTCTCCTCGGCCAAAGCCTTGAAGCTTTCGCCGCTGACAACTTGGATCTCTCGAGAGCCTTGCCAAAAGGCGAGACCGAGACCCACCAGGAGGGGGACTATTCCCACGAGCAACATGGACAGAATCAGTTTGAGTTGGAGCCCCCATCGTGTTGTCGTTGGAGATGCAGGGGGTACGGGATTCATGACAGGCGTCCTTGTCCGGCCAGCTCGGCGTTGGGAAAGGTCAAGGTCAAGGTCGTGCCCTTATCGACGTGACTATCGACCGCAATGGTACCGTGCATTTTATTGACGATGGTTTTGACATTATAGAGCCCCAGTCCTGTGCCTTTGCCTGGAGCTTTCGTAGTGAAAAACGGCTCGAAAATCTCAGAGATTTTGTCCGGGGCAATGCCGCACCCCGTATCGGAGATCCGGACGTGGACCTGCCCGTCAATGAGTGAGGTCGTGAGCGTCAGTGTGCCGCCAACGAGCTCCATGGCATGGACCGCATTGGTGATGAGGTTCACGAGGACGTGGAGTAACTCATCAGGATTACCCTTGACGACGGCGCCAGGCTGGTACTGTTTGATCATTTCAATATCGTGAAGACTCGCGGCGTAGCGTGCGATTTTCAGTGCCTCGTCCAATTTTTCGTTGACAGACACCAGCACATCTTGGTGGGGGGATGCGCGCCGTGAATAGCGGGTGAGGTCCCGACAGATGGCACTCGTCCGTTTGACGGCTTCAATAATATCGTGAGCTTGTTCGTGGACGGCAGTCAGGTTGTGTTCCTCTGTGAGATTTTCTGCCAGGCCCAAAATGAGTTGCAGGGGGTTGTTGATATCATGCGCGATTCCCGCAGCAAATGAGCCGATTCCTGCAAGTTTTTCCGACTGGAGGAGCTCGGCTTCGAGTTTGGATTCGTGCTGGACCAGCTTCCATAGCAGCCGGGAGGCCGATCCACTGAGGATGTCTGCGGCAGGAGGTTTGTGGGCATACAGATACCGCTCCATCTCCGGATCGCCTGTGACATCCATAATCAGGCTCACGCCATGATTGCCGGTCAGGTCCGGCACATTGGTGGTCGCGGGAATGTGAAGCTCGCGCGCGCGTTGCATCCCTGGTGCGTCAGGGTCACGGTCTGCAATGCCGACGATCTCAATCGACGGGATTTGGTGCAGCAGATCTAAGAGCGCGCGACCGCCGCGCCCCGCTCCCAGAATGGCGACTTTGGTTGGGTCAGCGCGGTCCATTCAGGCGGTCTCCCTGTGGCAGGGTTTGTGCCCCTCCATCCCGAGGAGAGTACGGAGGGGAACGTCTCTCCTCGAGACAGGAAAGATGGTAGTGCATTCTCACAGCTTCGCCAGCTCCCTCTGTTCTAGGGCTCGCGCAACGGCTGATCTCAGCTTTTCTCCTTCGACCGGCTTGACGAGATAATCCACGACGCCTTGCCGGAGGAAGGAGGTCGCCATATCGGTATCCGGGAAGCCGGTCAGCACGATGAGCGGGACGCGAGGGTAGTTGGTCCTGAAATAGGCGACGGCTTCGGCCCCATTAATTTTTGGCATACGAATGTCGCAGATGACAACGTCGAGGAGGAGCCGGTTTTCTCCAGAATTGATCACCTCAATCGCCTTTTCACCGTTTTCCGCTTCAAGGACTTCATATCCGGCCTTCTGCAACGTCATCTTCACGACTTTGCGAATGTCGGGCTCGTCGTCTACCACGAGCACCCGCCCCTCGCAGGCCTCTCCTCCGATAAAAAACCCAGATTTGAACTCATCCATGGGACCCTCCTTGGTTGATAGGTGAATGCGGTTACGTCATGGCCGCTCACGTGTCTTTGCCCTGCCTGAAGCGCAATGTGCGTGCCAGCATGGCGATGCGGCAATGGCTCACGTTCCCCCAGCAAAGAGATGTCGTGTTGTGACGTAACTCAGGCACACGTGGTGGCAATCCACCACCATGTGCTGAAATCCACCACCAGCGTCAGCTGCCATGTCGCAGGCCGTGTGATGCGCGAGAAGCGGCGGGTGCTCCGGTCTGTCTTGTTCATCTGGTTCGTCTTGTTCAATGACACGAGACAGACTAGCAGGCTGTGGAAAAACTCAGTTTACGCTCAAATCCCGCTGTGTTCTTACACGTGGCGTTGACACATGAACAACTCGCAGGATGCTGAAAAAGCCCGTCCAGCAAGGCCGCAGCGAGCGAAGAGGCGAGGCGTACGCTTCGGTACGTTGAGCCTCTGAGCGATGCGAGAACGCCGCTGGACGGGCTTTTTCAGCATCCTGCGAGAGCAAGCAGATACACTGCAGCAGCTGGTCCTACCGGCCTCGAATTGCCTTTCAGTCTGCCGCTGAGGTATTCTCTAGCCTATGAGATCGGAGGGGTGATGATTACGCCAGATGTACTGACAGAATATGTGCGCAAGACGATGCCGGATGCCACGGTCACGGTCTCGGACCGGACCGGCACGATGAATCATCTCAAAGTCGTGGTAATCTCAGCAGCCTTCGCGGGGAAGAATCTGCTGGATCGGCATCGCTTGATCTATCAGGCGTTGGATGCCCCGATGAAAGACGGGCGGATTCATGCGCTCGAGATTACCGCTAAAACCACAGATGAAACCTAGGAGGCCGACCCATGGCAGATCCCATTCAAGAAGAAATTGACAAGGAAGTCGCCACGCACAAGATTTTGATCTACGGCAAGGGCACCAAACAAATGCCGATGTGCGGGTTTACGAGAGAGACCATACAGTTCTTCGACAAGTACGGGTACCCGTTTGAACTCATCGACGTCCTGTCTCAACCGAGCAAGCGAGAGGCGCTTGCAAAAATGACCAACTGGCCGACTCTTCCCAAGGTGTTCATCGACGGGCAGTTTTATGGCGACACCGATGTGCTCGATCCGATGGCAGCCAAAGGCGAGATAGAGCCGCTGCTGAAAAAAGCGTTCGGAAAATAGAGTAGTCGAGAAGATCAGAAAGATCAGAAAGGGCGTCTGCCGAACTCTCCTGCTCGCGCACCGCGCGGCCTCAGAAGGCCCTCGTTGGACGCGCGCAGGTACGGAGACCAGCCAGGCCGCCCGTCAGAGAAGAAGCCC
>JBBRRK010000036.1:0-23824 GCA_038200765.1 Nitrospirales bacterium | reverse complement strand
ACCGAATCGGTCTTGGTCGAAGGGTGGGGGCAACAGTATCCCGGGCACTCGATGGACACCGTCATGTTTGGCCCGGACGGGGCGCTCTATGCATCTGCCGGGGATGGGGCCAGCTTTACCTTTGCCGATTACGGCCAGGATGGGAGCCCGCTGAATCCGTTAGGAGATCCGCCGGTAGGAATCGGGGGCGTGCAGACGCCTCCCACGGCGGAGGGGGGCAGGACCAGATCACAGAGTCTTCGCCGGGTCACCGGACCGGCCGTTTTAAACGGCACCCTCATCCGGGTAGATCCATTCACGGGCTCGGGCCTCGCCAATAACCCTCTCTCCGCGAGTGCCGACCCCAACGCCCGCCGCATCGTGGGCTATGGGCTCCGCAATCCCTTTCGGTTTACGTTCAGACCCGGAACCAATGAAGTGTGGATCGGTGACGTAGGTGATACAACCTGGGAGGAGATTGACCGAATCCCCAATCCTCTAGCGTCTACCGTGGGAAACTTCGGCTGGCCCTGTTACGAAGGAGCCAGCCAGCATGAAAGCTTCAAAGCCCTTGGTCTCAACATTTGCAACACCCTCTATACAAGCGGGAGTGCAATTCCTCCTTACTTTGCCTACAGACACAGTCAGAAAGTGGTGGCTGGAGAAACCTGCCCCATCGGCAGTTCGGCTATATCAGGAATCGCATTCTATCGGGGTGGCGCCTATCCCGCCACGTATCAGGGCGCGCTGTTCTTCTCCGACTCTTCCCGGAAGTGTATTTGGAGCATGTTGGCAGGGGCGAACGGCTTACCAGATCCGGCGACCAGAGCCACGTTTGTGGCCGGCGCCGGGCTTCCCGTCGACCTGCAAATTGGGCCAGGGGGCGACCTGTTCTATGTGGATTTCGGTGGAGGGACCATCCGACGCATCCAGCACACCAGTGGCAATCAGGCCCCGACTGCCGTCATTAAGGCCACGCCGTTGTCCGGACCCACGCCGCTGACGGTCGCCTTTGATGGGCGAGACTCACACGATCCGGAGGGAGGAAGCCTGTCATATTCATGGGACCTGAACGGCGACGGCGTCTTCGGCGATGCCCTGACAGCCCAGACCTCGTTCATTTACACACAAGCGAAACTCTACAATATAAAGCTCAAAGTGACGGAGAATCAAGGGGCAACGGGCATCGAAGACGCTTCGATCTCGGCTGGAAATTCTTCACCCACAGCGTTCATCGATGCTCCATCGGCGAATACGCAATGGCAAGTCGGCCAATCGATCGCATTCTCCGGACACGCCACCGATCCAAACGAGACGCTCCTGCCCGCTGCATTTTCGTGGGAAATTATTCTGCATCATTGTCCCTCGAATGTCTGTCACACGCACCCCATTCAGAGTTTTCCCGGCGTCACAACGGGATCGATTGCGGCACCTGATCACGACCACCCCTCGCACATCGAGATCAAACTGACGGTGACGGATGCGGGAGGGCTGACGGGTACCAAGAGTGTTCTCGTGGATCCGCAAACAGTCGCCCTGAACTTTGCGTCAATACCGTCGGGCTTGGAGCTGGTCGTCGGCAGTAGCAGCACTCCCACCCCCTTTGCGAGAACCGTCATTCGGGGGTCCAAGAACTCCGTCAGTGCGGTCACGCCTCAGGCCTTGGGAGGGACAAACTATGCGTTTGTGTCCTGGTCCGATGGCGGTAGCCAATCACATACTATTACCGGAACCGCTTCTGCGACCTATACCGCCACATACAAGGTCACAACCGATCCGATTCCCGATCCGATTCCCGATCCGATTCCCGATCCGACTCCCTCCGCGCCTCCTCCTCCAGCAAGCGGTGACGGCGGAGGGTGTACAGTCGACAGACTGGGAACAGGCGATGCGCTGCTGCCGGCGTTGTTTCTTGTTGTCATTGGCCTGTTGTTATGGAGAACAACGCGGCGAACGGATAAGGCTGACCGCACATAGCTCTGAGCGGTTTCCTCAGATGCGTTTCATGGAGCTGTCCTGTCGCTCTGGGGACGACTGCGATGAGAACTGATTTTCGGGAGACACTCTGTCGGTTAGGACTTCGCTGGCCCCTCAAACTCTCTGGGGATTCAGAAGGGCTCTCGCCGACAACGATCACGCGCCTGGCGGAGAGAGTGGGGTTCGATCCCCACCCTCTCCGCCAAACCACGTTCGCCTGGGCTCATGGCCTGATAGTCAAGGCTGGCAGATATAGCCCTTTATCTAATAAGGCCAGCGAATCAGTCCCTCACTCGACTTTCATCTGAGATTTTTCTTTCAGCGCTCGCCTCAGTTCGACCATTGCCAAGGTATCTCGCGCACAGTATCGCAGCAGCGCCTCTTCAATCGTCGCTCGTTCAATCCAATCCGTTTCGACAAAGACCATACGATAATACTGACTGGCGGCATGCCCGCCCTCTTTGATCGCCAGATCGTCATAGGCCAATGAGGGGACCATGGCCGGCAGCACAGACTTGATGGAATAGGATCCACCGAATGCTGGATGGTAATAATGGTCTCGCACAATCGGAAAGAGATCCCACAGGCGACTGACGATGCGCGTGAGTGCCGGCTTGAGTGATGGAATTGCAGCGGCCAGATGCTCCAAGATAGACCGTTCGTACGGCGAATAGACACAGATACTGCCTTGCTCCCCCAGAGATTCCAGCAAAGATTCGACAAGAACCCTCCGGGGATCGCTCACATCCTTGTGCAGAAACTCCTCATGCCGCAGCTCACCGGTTGCTTGCTCGATATGATTCGACCACTGAACAGGGAGAGCTTGATAGGGTCTCGTCTCTGAGAATCGAGGCACCGCTAACATGACCGTCTCGAAATCGAGGTGATGCACCGGATACTGTACGGCCTTCAACACGGAGCCAAGTTTGTCTGACACCCACTCGACATTCTCTTTCACACGGCGCTGCACCGACGACAGCTTTGTGCCGGATGGAATCTCGTCGATCGTCGTCACCCCTTGCTGAGTCAACTGACCGACCACCTGCTTCGATCCCGGCAAGTAATGGATCCACCGCACCGGTTTGTCTTTGGTGCAATGGTCCCAGAACAGGCAATCGTAGGGCGTATGACAATGCTGGTCCGGCTCGATGGCAGGAGGTTGCGTCTGGAGCAACATGCGAGTCATCATAGCCAGCCGCTCGGGCACCGCAGCCCGTCGTTGAGCCACCGCCTCGGACAGGTCCTGAATCGCAAACAATTCGGTCAGATCGATGGCTCCATCTCGATACAAATACCCGGTATTGATATGCATGAGACTGACGGAAACGAGCATCAGCCCTGCGCCGAGTATCACTTCGCTTTGCACAGCGAGATCTTCAAGATGCACGTCTTTGACCTTCGTAGAAGACTTCACTTCGATCAGGCGCCAGCCACAGGGCTGTCCCTCCGCGGTCAGGACACGTTCCAACACATCCGCGCGAATCAACACCCCCCCGTGCAAAAATGCCGCTTCAAAGATGGCCGGTACGGTGAGGTTCTGAACCAATTCGGCCGTTTGCGCAAGCGCGGCTTCTGTCTGACGATAACCTGCCGTCACCAACACACCACCTGAGAAGCGACTCCGAGCCAGCTCCCCGACTTCTGTTCCCATATCAAACATCGCCTGAGTCCCTGCATCCGGCTTGGTCGCGAGAACAGGATGATGGACTTCGAGGTACAGACGCTTGTGACATTGCAGGCCGGAGAGGAATTTTGACTTTGACAGGCGTGGGGCCTTCGGAAGAAGAACGAGTGAGAGATCACTGAGTTCAGTCATGGTGAGACGACACTAATCGGACAGACCCACCTTTGTCCATCAGAATAGCCGCAAGACAAACTGGTGTCTTTTTTCAGCATCCTGTGAGTCGCATCCTGTTAGGATAGCCCGCCATGGCGTCCGGCGTTGCACAGATCAGAAAATCCGTCCTCACCCTGGCCTTCCCGGTCACCGTCAGCACCCTGCTTCAACGCACAGAAGGCATCGCCGCCGTCTTCCTCGTCGGTGGTCTCGGCGCGACATCCATTGCGGCCGTCGGACTGGGCCAGTTGCTGGCCTTCATCGCCACCACACTCGTCTCTGGATTATCGGTGGGTGCCAACGTCCTCATCGCCCAGCTGTGGGGCGCTCGCCGCACCAAAGACGTCGGAGAAGCCGCCACGCATCTCCTCGGATTGGCCGCCATCGTGTCTTGCTCACTCGTGGTACTCGGATTGTCCCTAAATCGCATCATCATGGAGCTGTTGGGCGCAGAGCACGACGTCATCGCACTTGCCCTTCCCTACTCGAACTTCATCTTCCTGGTCATTCCCTGCACGATCTTATTGCAAGTCCTCTCGTCGATTATCCAAGGCACCGGAGACACCAAAACTCCTATGTACGCCTTGATCGCGGTAAATGTGCTGTATCTCACGATAGCCTACCCACTGATCTACGGACTCTGGGGCGTCCCTGCCTTGGGTATCACCGGAGCGGCTGTGGCAGCTGGTCTCGCGGAAGGAACCGGCGTGGCCTACCTCCTTTGGTCTTGCCGAAGGCTCTTGAAGAAATCACTTCACATTCGGCGCGATCTCTTGCGCTCCACCTGGCAAATTGGCGCGTCGGTCTCCGGTGAGCGGATCTTTCAACAGGCGGGGATTATTCTCTACACCAAGATCGTTTTGCTCTACGGCACGGTGACCTACGCCGCCCATCAAGTCGGCCTGTCGATCGAATCTCTGTCGTTCCTGCCGGGATATGGCTTCGCAATCGCAGCTGCCACGATGGTGGGACAGAGTATCGGCGCGGGGAAATACGTCCGGGCAAAATTAGAAAACTGGGAAGCGAATCGCCTGGCCGGCATAACCATGGCTGTAATGGGCATCTTCTTTTTTTTCTTTCCGTACCTACTCATGCGCACCTTTACCAACGACGAAGCCGTCGTGGAACTCGGGACGGTCTTCCTGCGCATCGTCGCCATTCTCCAAGTGCCGCTCGCCCTCACCATGGTGTTAGCCGGATCGTTACGTGGAGCCGGCGACACTCGGTTCATCATGGTGGCGACGACGATCGGTATGTGGGGAGTCCGCCTGCCCCTCGCGGCCATCGCAGGGCCCTGGCTTGAACTGGATGTGCTCTTCGTGTGGGGCGCGATGATCGCGGATTGGACGGTTCGAATGGGGCTGCTACTCTGGCGCTACCGATCAGAGCGGTGGAAAGCGATTCAGGTTATTCGCTAACGCGCCTGATTCATGGTGGCTCATCATGGCATCATCCGAAGCGCGTTCCTCTGGAAGTGTATTTTGCAAGCGATGATCCAGACACACTCTTTCTGCCGCACTTCACGCTTCACGAACGACGCTTCACCCACCGGGGCAGTAATTTTTGTATTGATTTCATTGTCGGACTGTCAGTATGTTACCCACAAGTGGCCGGGAAAACGAACGTGCCTGCTACCCTGAGCCTGGCGCCGTTTCTACCCTGTCGCAGATACGGTATCTCACCCAACCCATCACAACCGAGAGGAGACCATCATGAAAACCAAAGCAACTTTCTATCACGCAGGATGCCCCGTGTGCGTCGCAGCCGAGAACAGCGTCGCCAACGCTCTGGATCCGTCGAAATATGACGTGGAACACGTCCATCTCGGCACAAACAAGGCGCGTGTCGCAGAAGCAGAAGCAGCCGGCGTCAAGTCGGTTCCGGCTCTGGTAATGAATGGAGCGGCATTTCACATTAACTTCGGCGCCGGCATCGACGCATTGAAGTAAACGCTTCCGTCATCTGACCGCCAAAAGTTCAGGGGGCGTGCCTCACGGCACGCCCCTTTTTTTCCGGCCAAGGTTCCGGTTCAGCGTCGGGGAGAAAGCGCCGTCGCTACAACGGTTCGTTAGACGGCGATGCTGTCATGCCGGCCACTTGATCCCATGCTCTTCTGCGAATCGATTGACCTCCTCTTCGTCGTATTCGATCACTGGGAGATATGGCTTCAGCTCCGGCTCAAGACGCACACGCTCCTCAAAACAGGCCTCCCTAAGCTTGTCGCACATCACCACGAACTGCTCAGTCACCGCTCGGGTGAGTGGCGCATGGGCATAGTTGAACATTGGGACGACGATATCCCGACCGCGAACGCGGTGGATCTGAGGTCGTGGTTCCCACGCTCGGGAATCTGAGTGAGCAAGAACGGTATTGCGGTCTTCCATTACCGCCGCGTGAATCTCCCACTCCTCGGGGGTAAACACTTGGAGAATCTTGGGTGGCAAGTCCGGAATCTTGACAGCCGCGCCCTTGTCGTTCCCCGAAAATGGTCTGCAATAGGCAACGATCATTGCGCAGTTCAGGCCCTGCAGAAGAAAGCGATCACGGGGATATCTCTCATGGAGGTTCTCGTTTACAATGCAACCAGCAATACCGGCCGCCTGCTGAAAGTCAACGTATGACATCAGCACGCGATTGAACTGCCGGAACTTTCCGAAGATCTCCGCTGGCAGTTCGGTGTCTTCAGCCATCATTGTCAAGACAGGTAGCTGTCCGTCTAACTATTGATTATTCTGACCAGCATAGTACGCGAAATCGGCCCACACATTTCTCTGTGATTGTCGTGTTGGATCAAAGGCTTCTCAATGAAAAAGACCGTTCTTTAGTTAGTACGGTCCGTCTGGTTTTTTTGGTTGAACGAAACTAACCAGATAAACAAAGCCAACCAGATGAACCAGATAGTCCAGACAGACCTAACAATTCGTTGCCCTCGTGTCTCTTCCCATTCCGATGGTCACCTCGACTCTCGCAACCCCCTTCACATTCGCACACAAATCTCCAAGACCTGGTGTCACTAACCGGAACGGGCCGCCCTTCGATTCCGGCAACGCCTCTCCGTCAAGCTCGTACACCAATACCCCAAATGCCTTGGCTTGCTCCAACGTGAGGCAGGCTGAGTATTTGCCGTCTGCGGCATGAAAAGTCACGTGATCTGCCCCGATGGCGAGTGCCGGAATATCGAGCAGACCCATCACGCGAATTCCTTTCCCCATCATGCCGGGCATCACTGTCGAGATATCGAGCTGATGTTCTGCCGGCAACGATGCGATTGCGGCACGATTGAGCGAGACAGGTTGGACCACCTCCCCGTCGATCCGCACGATACCGGGGCCGGTTCGGTCTCGCTCGGTGATGGTCTTGATCACCGCCGTCAGCATATCGTTCAGCGGCGTCGGAATGCCGAATTCACGCCCGAGCTTCGCGATATACCCATTCAGAAAATCGATCTCGGTTGGTCGACCAGCCTTCCAATCGTCATACATCGAGGTGTGAATATCCCGAATCTCTTGGGTCCAGCGAACCACCTTGTCCGCCATATCGGCAGCTAACGGCACCTTCACAGTAGCCGCCACCGCCACAATTTCACCCACGATCTGGCGAATCACTTGCAGCATCTCTGGATGATCGAGCGCCTTGGACACTTTGTCGTCGATCATCACGGTCAAGGGATTGAAGACGCAATTCCAACACATCTTCTCCCACTTGCTGCGTCGGATATCGTCGACCAGCTGACAAGGAATCGCCGCCTGTTTGAACAGATCCGCGATGGCAAGCAGGCGAGAGCTCTGATGCCCCATCAACTCCCCGATCGCCACAGCTCCCTTCTTATAATGGTCGATGACGCCAGGTTCCGCGATCTTGGTATAGATGTACGCAATCCCACCGACGACGCAATCCCGTTGAACGCGCGCCAGGATACGGTCTTCGGTATCGACTCCATTCTGGAGGGTTAAGATGACAGTCTGATTCGAAAGGACCGGCTCGATTTGGGTCAGCACCTCATCCAGATCGTAGGCTTTCACGGAGAGAATAATCAGGTCTGGCTTCGCGAGATCTCGTGGGTCGGACGCAGCCGGCGGATGCACGGTGAAGGAGCCTTGGGCACTGCGGATTGTGAGGCCACGCTGCTTCACGGCTGTGAGCGTCTTGGGCCGAAGAAGAAACGACACAGGGAGCTTCGCTTTGGCGAAATGTGCACCGAAGAACCCACCGACTGATCCAGCTCCCACCATGAGAATTTGTTTCATCATGCTCCTCACAAAAAATGATGCGTACTATACCACGCAGATTCGTTGGCTCGAAATGCGATACAATCGCACATTCTATGGCGACCGACGATCAGATTCTCCTCGCCCGCACACAGCTCGAGTCCGCACGAAACGTGACCGTCCTCACGGGAGCCGGCATTTCTGCGGATAGCGGCGTGCCGACCTTTCGCGGAGCGGATGGCTTATGGCGCAACTTTCGCGCGGAGGATCTGGCAACGCCCGAGGCTTTTTTGCGAGACCCACGATTAGTCTGGGAATGGTACAACTGGCGGAGGGAGATCCTTGCCACCAAGCAACCGAACCAGGCGCACCATGCTCTGGTGCGCTTGGAAGAACGCATGAAGCATTTCCATCTCATTACGCAAAATGTCGACGGACTCCATCGGCTGGCAGGTTCTCGACAGATCTCAGAGTTGCACGGCGACATCTGGAAGGTTCGCTGTACGTCTTGCCGCCTCGTGATCGACAATCGAGATGTGCCACTCTCACTTCTCCCTCACTGTCGCACATGCGGCGGATTGCTCCGACCTCACATCGTCTGGTTCGGAGAAGCACTCGACGAACAGGTCCTGGCTACTAGTTTTCGGGCCGCCGAATCGTGCAACCTGATGGTAATCGTGGGAACATCCGGACTCGTCTATCCGGCTGCGATGCTGATGCCGGCAGCCAAGGCAAACGGGGCCTTTGTGATCGAAATCAACCTTGACTCCACACCCAATTCACCTGATGCCGCCCTCTCCCTCCAAGGACGGGCAAAAGACATCGTTCCCTTGCTCCTGTAGCCGTCGGCTGAGAATACACGTGGCCCTTGCGCACCGGCCAACCCCCTGCTATAGGTGAATGCATATTCACCCTCGCTGCGCATCGAATATGGAACGTCTTCGCATCGCATCGCTCCAATACTTCATCAGACCCGTCCAAACCTTCGACCAATTTCGCGACCAGGTGCAGGCCCTCGTGGAAACGGCGGCCGATTATAAAGCTCAGCTCCTGGTCTTTCCCGAGTACTTCACCGTCCAGCTCCTCACGTTGGGTAACGTCAAGCGCCCCATTCGTGAACAGGTCAGAGATCTGGCCCGTCAAGCCGATCGCTTCAGCACGCTCATGGGAGAACTCGCCAAGCAACATGGCTTGTACATCGTGGCCGGCACGATTCCAGTGATGGAAGATGGTTCTGACAGTGTATACAACGAGAGCTTCTTTTTTTCCCCCACTGGAGCGCGCGGGGTGCAGGGGAAACTCCATATGACGCGATTCGAGAAAGAGGAATGGAAGGTCTCCCCGCGCGTAAAATTTCGTATCTTTGAGACCAACTTCGGACGGGTGGCCATCACGATCTGCTATGACGTTGAATTTCCCGAAATTGCCAGGGCGGCAGGTCGGGAAGGGGCGCATATTCTCGTAGTCCCCAGTTGCACCGACGACCGCCAAGGGTTTCTCAGAGTGCGCTATTGCGCGCAGGCCCGAGCCATCGAAAACCAGATGTACGTGGTTCAGTCTTCGACTGTGGGTTCGATCCCGATGGTGCCGGCCGTGAGCCTCAACTATGGCCAGGCATCGATTTTAACTCCAAGCGATTTCGCTTTCTCACGGGATGGCATCCTCGCCGAAGGGATTCCCAACCAGGAAAGCATGGTCATCGGCGATATCAACTTGACGACGATCCTCCAAGGGCGGTCGCACGGCACCGTCCTGCCGTTACTCGACAGCCATCACACCAATGAGATCGTCCGGCAAACCGAAGTCGTTCCTCTATGAGTCCTCCCGGATCTGACATTTTCGTCCGCAATACTCAAGCAGAGGATTTCCCGGCGATTGTCGAACTCTCGAAAGCCGTGTACTCCTTCCCTCCCCACTGGAACGACACTCTCCTGGCTTCCCATCTGAAAGTCTTTCCAGAAGGCCAGTTTGTCGCCGTCGATCCGGCATCGGGAAAGATTGTGGGAATGGCGGCGAGTTTGATTATCCGATGGGACGACTACGATCTCCACGGGTCGTGGCAGGATTTCACAGACAGAGGCACGTTCGCCAACCATGACCCAGGTCGGGGACGAACGCTGTACGGAGCAGAGGTGATGGTCTCGCCTGCCGTTCAGCGGCGGGGCATCGGGTCGGCCCTCTACGCCGCCCGGCGCCGTCTCGTCGAAGACCTGAAGCTGCCCCGCCTTCGCGCGGGCGCTCGATTGCGCGGCTATTACCGCTATGCCGACCAAATGAGCGCTGAAGACTATACGATCAAGGTCATCCGGGGGGAACTGCCAGGCATGACGTTGGCCTTTCAACTGAAACACGGGTTTCGCGTCTTAGCCGTGGTCTCTGACTATCTTCCCGGCGACACGGAAGGCCTTGGCCATGTCGCGGTTATTGAGTGGATCAACGAACTAGTCGCGACCCCATTAGATTATGGGGATAGTGATCCAAAATTCAACCCCGTCTTGCCCACCTAGCTCTCCGCCCTACAAAACCAGATGAAGCGCCCCATCGCGCCATGGGACAGAGGACGCTTCCTATCTACCGAGATCCAGGAGAGCAGGCAACTCCGACAGGGTTGCGATACGGAATGCACCGGCCGGTAGAGCCGTCGATACCCGCGACTCTCGATCCAGCAAGATACCCGTCAGGCCCGCCTTCGTAGCCCCCTCCACATCGTCTCTCATACTGTCCCCTACATGCACGGCCTCTTCCGGATCGACCGCATGTTTCTCGATGGCAATCTCGAAAATCTTTGAGGCCGGCTTCGCTGCCCTCACGAGGCTGGCAATCGTCACGGTATCGAAGAGCCGATCGATACCGAGTCCCCGCATCACAGGAAAGAGCCGGGAATCGAAGTTTGACACAATCCCAAGCTCGAAACCCTCTTGACGCAACTTGGTCAGCACCGCATGGGTTTCAGGAAACAAGACCCAGGAGCGAGGGTCTTCAAACACCTGAAAGACCTGCTCGAAGAATTCATCGAACCGCTCGAACATCCCGACGCGATAAAACACGTTGTGCACAATGTCAAACCACCAGAGCCGTTCACATCGTTTTAAGTCGCTCGGATCCGTTGCGGCAAAAACCGGCGGCGACGCATCGCGAAAGGCACGCTGAAAGGCCTGCGCAATCGACGCCTCAGAGTCGGAGGTCTGCCGAAATCCATACTGAACCGCATGCGTGAGGTAGATATCCGCTACCGAGCCGTTGATATGAAACAGCGTTTCAGCCGCGTCAAAAAAGATGACCTGGATTGAGGTTTTCATCGGTCGTGCACATCCTATTGGGATTAAATTGTAGTGGGTTCAAAAATCAGAAGTAAAGCTCCCCGTACTCCCTGCGAGGCATCCTAATAAGAAAGCGGAACTCTCCGTAGCCCGTAGCCCTCCTTCGCTAAAGCTTCGGAGGGCTCTCCTCGCCATTCATACCCGCTCTTCGGAGCAGGGCATTCTGGCGAAGGAGAGTCACAACACGCACCTAATCATGTGATTTCTTGACAAAGAATGCCCTCGCTGCTAGCTTCGATATCGATCGATAACATTGGAGTGTACGATGGCTTCAAGCATCTTTGTCGTCGACAGCAGCCCTGCCGTCCGCCGGCTGGTCGAGCAAATTTCAAAGCAAGCAGGGTCCGAGGTCCAGGGATTCCAGGATGGCCCTACCGCATTGCAAGCCGCACGTCACACGAGCCCGAATCTCATCATCGCAGATTATCATTTGGAGAACATGACGTTTTCGGGATTCTGTAACGAAGTCTATAAGCTGGACAACTTGTTCGAAACCTATATTGTCTCCCTGACGACCCCTTCAGATCGTGTAGATGAAACCCACTTGCGTTCGCTGGGGGTAAAGGCCTTTCTCAACAAACCCTTTCAGTCGGAAGCCCTCATCGATGTGATCAAGGATTTAGAAAAGCAGCAGACATCCATGGCGAACGGAGCAAAGAAGACATCTCGCTCCTGGCCTCCAGTTTCAAGTGCGACGGATTCAGACGATGATAGCGTGGATGATGACAGTCCGATCGAGCAAGAAGAGATACAAGCCATCATCCCCCTCTCCCAACCAAAACACTCCCCTGTAGCTACCCCAGAAAACGCGCAGGCGTCGACGCCCGAACCGGAAGAAGTGATGATGGGCCTCTTCGGTCAACTCCTTCATTCCATGTCTGAACGGACGGAGAAAAAGATTACCGCCTTGCTCCCCCAGATGGTGGGAAAAGACCTGGCAACCCTCGTGGCCAAAGCCGTGGAAGCAGAGGTGCGCACACAGACGGGTGCATCCCTCTCGGAAGAACGGCTGACTCAGGTACTAGAACCCTTACTCATGACGGCACTCCCACAGGTTCTCTCACGGGAGATGTCCCTCCTCGAACCCATGATTCGACAGAGCGTGCTCGAAACCGCGAGCCCCCTAATCAAAGAACGCATCGATCAATGCGTCCGCGAAGAAATCGCTGCCGTTCTCACCTCATTGTCCGATATGGTTCGGGAACAACTCGGTTCGCTTGAGGGACTCGTGAAGGAAGAGATCCAGCAGGCTGCTGCGAAGCAGACCGCTGGAGTGGCCGAAGCGCTCGTCCTGGCGACGGCCCAGGAGCAGGTTGAGCAAGCCGTTCTGAAACTCGTGCCGAATCTAGCCGAAGCGCAGATCAAAGCAGAGATCCTTCGCCTCACACAAGCCGCGTAAGGCTCTCTCCTCCGTTCCGACTTACCCTTTCTTGCTCTTTTTCCCCTTACTCCGTCTCGCTGTCGTCACCAGTGCCTTCACCCGCGCGACATTCTTCCGATGCTTCTTTTTCGTCTTGCGGTCTTTTTCACGCCCTGTGGCCATAGTCTCTCCAAATTGTAAAAAGTGGAAGCGGAGCGAACCCTTCGCCCTCGCTGTGTGCGAGTCTGTATAACACACGGCTCGACACCCCTCAAGCTATGTCTGTCGCCTGCATTGCCTTGAGAGGCCGCCACCCCCGTGCTAAGATGCGCCGCGTTTCGAGCAGGATGCTGAAAAAATCCGCCAGCGGCGTTCTCGCATCGTTCAGACCCTCAACGTACCCCAGAGGGTACGCCTCGGCCCTTCACTCGCTGCGGCCTTGCTGAACGGCCTTTTTGAGCATCCTGCTGTATGTATTTCCTTTTGGGCCACACATAGGGTCGTGAAGTTAGGACACTATCGCTAAATGACCACACCCCAACTCGATAAAGTCTACGATCCCAAGGCGGTCGAAGCACGATGGTCTCAGATCTGGAACGAGCGAGGTTATTTCCACGCCTCGCCGACCCATCCAGGCCAACCCTACTGCATCGTCATTCCTCCACCCAATGTCACAGGTTCACTCCATGTCGGCCACGCGCTGAATCATTCAATCCAAGACATCCTGATACGCTGGCGACGCATGCAGGGCCACAATGTGCTCTGGCTACCAGGCACCGACCATGCCGGGATTGCCACACAGAACGTCGTGGAAAAGCAGATCGTGGCCGAAGGCGTGTCGCGGGAATCCCTTGGACGGGAACGCTTCATCGAACGCGTCTGGCAATGGAAGGCCACCTCCGGGGATACCATCATCCGTCAACAAAAACGTCTTGGTGAGTCCTGCGACTGGGATCGTCTTCGCTTTACGATGGATGAAGGGTTGTCAAAAGCCGTCCGAGAAGTCTTTGTCCGGCTGTATGAAGACAGGCTGATTTATCGAGGAGAGCGGCTGATCAATTGGTGCCCGCGCTGTCTGACTGCTCTGTCGGACATCGAAGTCGAGCATGAAAACATCAAAGGAAAACTGTACTCAATCGACTATCCGCTCGAACAGGATCCAACGATTCGTCTCCCCGTCGCAACGACGAGACCGGAAACCATGTTCGGCGACACCGCGGTGGCGGTGCATCCGGAAGATCCCCGGTACAATCGACTGATCGGCCAACGAGTCCAGCTCCCCCTCACCAATCGCACAATTCCGATCGTGGGTGATGCCATCCTCGTCGACCGGGAGTTCGGCACCGGGGCCGTGAAAATCACGCCGGCGCACGACTTCAACGACTTTGACGCAGGTGAAAGGCATGGACTACCGAGCCTTCCCGTCTTCGACCGTCAGGCCTTGCTCGATCGGCAGGGCCTCAAAATTGCCGGCGTCGACCAAGCCGTCATTGACGTAGTGGCAGCCCTTCCTGCCATCAAAGCACGGCCCAAAATCCAGGAGCTCCTGAAAGATCGCGCACTCCTGACGAAAGTCGACGACCATCCAATGGCCATTGGAAAATGCTATCGCTGCAAAACCGTGGTCGAACCTTATCTGTCTCCTCAATGGTTCGTGAAGATCAAACCCCTGGCCGAGCCTGCGATCCAAGCCGTCGAAGACGGACGTATCCGCATTATCCCAGAAGGATGGACGAACAATTATCTCGGATGGATGAGAGAAATCAAAGACTGGTGCATCTCACGCCAAATCTGGTGGGGGCATCAGATCCCTGCTTGGTATTGCCGCCACTGCAACAAAGACCTCATCATTGAGGACGCTGCCGCATCAGCCTCAGCCGCTCAATCCCCTCGACTGACGATCCTCCAAGGAGCGACTCCGATTGTCGGAAAGACCGCGCCGTCAATCTGTCCTCGATGCGCAGGCCAACAGTTCATGCAAGAGCCTGACGTCCTCGATACCTGGTTTTCCTCTGCCCTCTGGCCTTTCTCTACGCTGGGATGGCCTGAGCAGACACCCGAGCTGAAAACATACTATCCGACATCGACGCTCGTGACCGGGCTCGATATCCTATTCTTCTGGGTGGCCCGCATGATCATGATGGGCCTGAAATTCATGGGCGATGTCCCCTTCCGCGACGTCTACATCCATGCCTTGGTGCGCGATGCCGAAGGGCAGAAAATGAGCAAGTCGAAAGGCAACGTGATCGATCCGCTGCACGTGATGGAGCAGTTCGGCACCGACGCGCTACGCTTCACGCTCGCATCCATGGCCTCACCCGGGCGCGACATCAAACTCGCGGAAGAACGGATCGAAGGCTACCGCAATTTCGCCAACAAGATTTGGAATGCCGCTCGTTTTTGCCTCATGCATCTCGATGGGCCACGAACGGCCACCGCCCCAGCCGAACGTACATTTCCCGACCGCTGGATTTTGAGTCGCCTCAATCAGACCGTCCAGTTGGTGACGTCCGAATTGGAGGCCTATCGGTTCGATCGTGCGGCGAATGCACTGTACCAATTCATCTGGCACGAGTACTGTGACTGGTACCTTGAACTGATCAAGCCTACACTCCAAAATCCGGCCAGCCCTTACGCACCGGGAACCAGACAGACCCTCGTCGAGACGCTAGAGACCACGATGCGTCTCCTGCATCCCTTCATGCCGTTTCTTACCGAAGAGATCTGGCATACGCTCCCCCACCAGGGCGAGAGCATCGTGGTTCAGCGCTTTCCCATACCAGACGCGACATGGGCCGCACCAGAGATGGGGCAACGCTTTGCGCTGCTCGAACAGACCATCGGCCTGGTGCGCACATCCCGCATCCTCTTGAACTATCCGCCAGGGCAACAGATCACGTTCTACGTTGCGCACAACGACCCTCAGCAACAGGACCACCTGGACCCACTCCGAAGCTACTTCGCCCATCTCGGCCGTGGCACGGTCAATCTAGCCTCAACAACTCACTGGCCGACCGGCAACCTCCTCCGGTTGGTCATGGAAGGCTTATCCGTCGGCATTGCGGTGGCAGGAGACGTCGATCTCAACAACGCGCTGGATCGCCTCATCAAGCAGCAATCCGAACAGACCAAGGAGATCGAGCGGCTGGAGGGGAAACTGCGCAATCAGGAATTTGCCGCCAAGGCCCCAGCTGAGGTCATTACCGACCACCAGGAGCGCCTGACTAATTTGCGCCGGGATCAAACCATGCTCGCCAGCAGCGAACAACAGTTGCGCACCATGCTGGGGACATAGGCGATGGTCAGACCTCCGGTTGCCGACATACGACGTGCCATTCGACTGGCCCTCCAAGAAGACTTCCCCCTCGATGACATCACGACGTCCGCGCTCTTTCCCTCTCCAACCCCAGCGCTCGCGCGCATCATCGCCCAACAATCGCTGGTCGTCGCCGGTCTCGCCGCCGCCACGCAAACCTTTCAGGCCGTGGATGCGTCTCTTGTTATCACCATCCACCGCCCGGATGGGGAGCGCGCACAGGATGGCGACTGTCTGCTCCAGATCGAAGGCGATGGTCGATCTATCCTGAAAGCTGAACGAATTGCCCTGAACTTTCTCCAACACCTCTCCGGTATCGCCACCTTGACACGCCGGTTCTGCGATGCAGTTCGTGGATATCCTGTGACCATCCTCGACACGAGAAAAACGATACCAGGCCTACGGGCGCTTCAGAAATGGGCGGTCCTCCTCGGCGGGGGCACGAATCACCGCCAATCGCTGAGCGACGGCATCCTGATCAAAGACAATCATCTGGCCCTGATGAACAACAAGAAGTCAGCTGTCCTTGCCGCCTGCCGAAAAGCGCACGCCATAGCTTCCAAAGACAAGCCGGTCATTGTCGAAGTGGAATCGCTATCGGAAGTTCAGGCCGCCCTTCGTGGCAAGGCCGCCGTCATTCTCTTGGACAATATGACTCCTGCCACAGTCAAGCATGCGGTGAAGCTCATTGACGGCCGTGCGTTGGTGGAAGTCTCGGGAGGCATCACGCTAAAGAACGTCCGCGCCATGGCAGCAGCAGGCCCAGACCGTATCTCTATCGGAGCCCTCACCCACTCAGCCCCAGGTGCCACACTCAGCCTGGAGATTGAACCGCGTGGCCAATCCCGCAAATCTAGCAGGTAGGAGAAGGTTATTTCGGTAGGCAAAAACTTTGAGTATCCACATATGCACGACAACAAAAAAACACTCCCACAGGGTACTCAAAAAGGCCGTCCAGCAAGGCCGCAGGCGAGTCGAAACCGGAGGCGTACCCTCTGGGGTACGTTGAGGATTTCGATGAGCCGAGAACGAAGCTGGCGGAATTTTTCAGCACCCTGCTAGGCAAGCCAGTGCAACCTTCGCCACCACTCGCCCGAGACACGATCCACAGCACCCTGTCGACTAGGTGGCTTGGGCGCCGCATCGAACTGTTCGACTCCCTCCCTTCAACCAACCGGGAGGCCGTTCAACTTGCGCAGGCAGAAGTGGAGCATGGCACGGTCGTCATCGCCGATAGCCAGACTGCCGGACGCGGGCGTCTCTCCAGAACATGGTTTTCTCCACCCGGCGCTAATCTCTACTGTTCCATGATTCTCCGAACGATACGCCCACCGGAGCGTCTCACGGAATGGCTCTCCTGGTTGCCGCTGATCTCTGCGCTGGCCGCAGCCGAAGCGATCGAACAGGTCTCGTCCGCGCACGTCTCGGTGAAGTGGCCCAACGACCTCCTGATCGCTGAACGAAAAGTCGGCGGAATCCTCTGTGAAAGCGCCACAAGAACAGGATCAGATCCGTTCCAGATCATCGGAATCGGCATCAACGTCAACATTGACCGAGATGACTGGCCCACCGATCTACGCGACTCAGCCACATCGATCTGGCAGGAACGGAACATCGTCGTCGACCGTAACCGGCTGCTCGCGCAGTTGCTCCTCGAACTCGAACAGTGCCTCGATGAATTGACTATTCATGGAACAAGCCGACTCGCATTGGCCTATCATCAACGATGCTCGACCATCGGCCACAGGGTACAAGCCACGTTGGCCAATGAAGACGTACTCGTAGGGCTGGCCGAGGGAATCGGCCAGGATGGATCTTTGCGCGTGCAGCCGCAGACGACTCACCGTGGATCGGGAACACCAGACGTCGTCCACGTGCGCGTGGCCGACATCATCCACGTGAAAATCTAGCGGGAGGCTGAAGCAGGCCGCCGGTTTTCTGAAAGATTACAGCTGAGGTGAAGGCCGAGAAACACGTCTAGCCTTCGCTCAACCGTGACCTCGACTTCAGCCGACCCTCACCGGCTGGCCAAACGGCCCAACCAAACCGTACAATGGTTCCCATGCTCATCGTCGTTGATATCGGCAACACAAACATCGTCTGGGGCGTCTACGACGACCGTACACTAGCGGCCCATTGGCGACTGGCGACGGACGCCAAGAAAACCTCCGACGAATACGGCATCCTCTTTTCCAATCTTCTCACCGCAGCAGGGATTCCCGCTCAACGCCTCTCTGGAGCCATCATCTCCAGCGTCGTACCTGCGCTGACCGAGACCGTCGAGAACATGCTCGACCATTATTTCCATCAGCATCCCCTGATCGTCACCTCGGACACGGACACGGGGCTCACACTCCGGTACGCCAACCCAAGAGAAATCGGCAGCGACCGGCTGGTGAATGCCGCAGCCGCGTATCATAAATATCGCCGTGACCTCATCGTCGTCGATTTCGGCACCGCCACGACCTTTTGCGCCATTACGGCCACAGGCCATTACCTCGGAGGCGCGATCGCTCCCGGCCTCGGAATCTCCGCGGAAGCCCTGTTTGCACGAGCCGCCAAACTGGCCAAAGTGGAAATGATCCGTCCCAAAACAGTGATCGGCACCGACACGGCCAGTAGTATTCAATCCGGCCTGTTATTTGGCTATGCAGGACTGGTCGATACCATTGTCCGTCGAATGGAGCAGGAACTTGGACACTCAGCCTACGTCATCGGTACTGGAGGACTCAGTTCGATCCTGGCAACCGAAACGACATCCATTCAAAAAATTGAACCCTTCCTAACCATAGAAGGGCTTGAACTTCTCTACCGACGGGCTCAAGGAACCGTGAAACGTTAGGCGTGAACGTGAAACGAGGGTCCGCCTCGAAACTGCGGCACTTCAGACTTCAGACCGCCTCACCCGTCGCGCTTTTCCCTCCACAAGTAATTAATTTTTCTGACCTGGTTGACTTTCTGAGCCCTGTGGCTATCTCCACACGGACACAGGAGTCTTGCATGACTGAGGAACACCAGAACGCGAATACAATCGAGAACTTGGATACTCCATCGCAAAGCACCTCCTCGACCACAGAGGAAGGCAACTTGGTCACAGAGCTTCAGTTGGCTCTCGCGGCAAAGGCTGAAGAAGTACGGGGCTTGAACGATAAGTATCTCCGGCTCGCCGCCGAGTTTGATAACTACAAACGATTGATTCAGCGGGATCAGCGCGATCAGATCCGATTCGGCAATGAACCGTTGCTCAAGGAACTGTTGCCGGTCGTCGATAATCTCGAACGGGCCATCAAGTCCTCACGAGAGGGAGGGGGCAACGAGGTTCTCATCCAGGGTGTGGATCTTACCTTGAAACAGTTGACGAGCGCCTTGACGAAGTTTCATGTCATTCCAGTTGAGACAGTTGGACGACCGTTTGATCCGGCCACACATCAAGCCGTCATCTCCGTCGCGTCCGAGACGGTTCCGAAGCAGTATGTGGTCGATGAGCTTCAGCGAGGATATCTCCTGCACGACCGTATCTTGCGGGCGGCCATGGTGAGCGTATCGTCGGGGCAGACCGACGACGCACCGGAAACAGGCGACGCGATCAGTTCGTCGTAACAACATCATCAAAGACAGACCTAGTCAGGAAGGAGTAGGCACATGGGCAAAGTGATCGGTATCGACCTTGGAACCACAAACTCCTGCGTGTCCATCATGAGCGGCGGCGAACCGATTGTGATCGCCAACGCAGAAGGAGCCCGTACGACACCGTCCGTCGTCGCCATTACGGAGAAGGGCGAGCGCCTCGTCGGACAGATCGCAAAGCGCCAGGCCATCACCAATCCGGAGAATACGATTTTCTCCGTGAAGCGCCTCATGGGCCGCAAGTTTCACAGCCAGCAAGTGTCCGACGCCGCCAAGCGGCTGCCCTATAAGGTGTCCGAGGGGGACAACGGCGATGCGTACGTCGAATTACGCGGCAAGCGCTACAGCCCGCCGGAAATCTCCGCCATGATTCTACAGAAGATGCGGCAGACCGCGGAGGACTATCTCGGCGAGAAAGTCACCGAAGCGGTCGTCACCGTCCCGGCCTACTTCGACGACAGCCAGCGCCAGGCCACCAAAGATGCCGGCCAGATCGCAGGGTTGAACGTCCTCCGGATCATTAACGAACCGACCGCGGCAGCCCTTGCCTACGGCCTGGACAAAAAGAAGGACGAGCGGGTAGCCGTCTATGATTTGGGTGGTGGGACATTCGACGTTTCCATCCTTGAGATCGGCGACGGCGTCTTCGAAGTGAAGTCGACCAACGGCGACACCTATCTCGGCGGCGATGACTTCGACCAGCGCGTCATGGATTGGTTAGTCGATGAGTTCAAGAAGGATCAAGGCATCGATCTTCGGAAGGATCGGATGGCTCTCCAACGCCTGAAAGAGGCGGCGGAACGCGCCAAGATCGAACTCTCCTCGTCACAAGAAACTGAAATCAATCTGCCCTTCGTCACCGCAGACGCCAACGGACCGAAACACCTGGTCGTCAAACTGACCCGCGCGAAACTTGAACAGTTGGTCGACGACCTGATTAAACGGTCAATCGAGCCCTGCAAAAAGGCGCTCTCCGACGCCGGCGTCTCCGCAAGCGACATCAAGGAAGTCGTCCTCGTCGGCGGCATGACCCGTATGCCGAGAGTCATTCAGGCCGTCAAAGAATTCTTTGGGAAAGAACCGCACCGGGGTGTGAATCCTGACGAAGTCGTGGCGATCGGCGCGGGCATTCAAGGCGGTGTGCTCAAGGGCGAAGTGAAGGACGTGCTGCTCCTCGACGTGACGCCCCTCTCGCTAGGCATCGAAACCCTCGGCGGTGTGTTCACGAAATTGATCGAGCGGAACACGACTGTCCCGACGAAAAAGAGCCAGGTCTTCTCAACGGCTGCAGACAATCAAACGGCCGTGACGATTCGAGTCTTCCAAGGTGAACGCGAGATGGCCAACGATAACAAGCTCCTCGGCCAGTTCGACTTGGTCGGGATTCCTCCCGCACCCCGAGGGATGCCGCAAGTCGAAGTGACGTTCGACATCGACGCCAACGGCATCGTCCATGTCTCGGCCAAAGACTTGGCGACACAAAAGGAACAGTCCATCAAGATTACGGCGTCCAGCGGGTTGAGCAAGGAAGAAGTCGAAAAGCTGGTGAAGGATGCACAGGCCCACACCGACGAAGATAAGAAACGGCGGAGGACCGCCGAAGCCAAAAACCAAGCCGACACCCTGGTCTACCAGACAGAAAAGAACCTGAGTGAGCACGGCGACAAGATCACAGCGGAAGACAAGACCAAGATCGAGGAAGCCGTGGCTGCGCTGAAGAAAGCGATGGAAGGAACCGACCCAACGGCAATCGAGTCGGCCACCCAAACATTGACGACCGCGTCCCACAAGTTGGCTGAAGAAATGTATAAGAAGGCCTCAGCCTCGACTGCAGCCGGCAACGGTGCCGATGCAACCGGCGGAACCGAATCCGGAACCGGCGAGACCAAGCCGGATGAAAAGGTCGTCGACGCAGAATTTGAAGAAGTCGACAAAGACAAAAAGTAACTGAGAAGACCGTCAGTGAGACCGAGCTTCGCCGATACAGGGGCTCGGTCTTGCTGCACTATCACCCAGAGAGATGACGCCCGTGTCCAAGCGCGACTACTATGAAACCTTAGGCGTTGAACGAACCGCGTCCGAGGACGAGCTCAAGAAGGCCTATCGAAAGATGGCCCGCCAACACCATCCAGATCTCCAGACCGGAGAGGCCCAGAAAAAAGCGTCAGAAGAAAAGTTCAAAGAGGTCAATGAGGCTTACGAGACGCTGAGCGACCAGGACAAACGCAAGCGCTACGATACGTTCGGTCACGCCGGGACTCAGCAGGGTGGCGGTCCGGATGGCTTTGGATTCGGCGGAAGCGGCTTCGGCGAGGCCTTCAACGACATCTTTGAGGATTTTTTCGGGGGCCAGCGAGGCGGCAGCCGGGCAGAGCACGGCAATGATCTCCAATACAATCTGGAACTGACCTTCGAAGAATCCGTCTACGGGAAAGATGCCAAACTCAAAATCCCGCGATGGGAAGTGTGCACCGACTGCAAAGGGACCGGCGCCAAGAGCGCCGCATCGATCAAGGCGTGCCCCAGCTGCAAAGGGGCCGGACAGATGCGCTTCCAGCAAGGGTTCTTCAGCATCACCCGTCCCTGCGGCCAATGCGAGGGAGCGGGACGAATCGTTACAGAACCTTGTTCCGCCTGCCAAGGCCGTCAACGCATCTATCGAGAACGGACCATCGCCGTACACATTCCAGCCGGCATCGAGTCAGGCATGCGCCTTCGTCTCTCGAATGAAGGGGAGCACGGAGTCAACGCAGGCCCTCCCGGCGATCTGTATGTGGCGATTACCGTCAAGCCCCACCCGATCTTCCAGCGCCAGGGGCAAGATATCCTCTGCGACGTCCCGATTCAGTTTGTCACAGCCGTGCTAGGAGGAAAGATCGAGGTTCCCACGCTGAAAGGCAATACCGTCATCAAGATTCCTGCCGGTACGCAACAGGATAAGATCCTGCGCATCAAAGGCCTGGGCATTCCCAGCCTCAAGAACCAAAGCACCGGCGATCAATTATTTGTCATCAAGATTCAGATACCCACCAAACTGACCGCTCGCCAGAAAGAGTTGCTCACCGAATTTGCCAAAGAGAGCGGCATGTCGATGGAAGAAGACAGCGACGGTTTCTTCGACAAAATGAAGACCTTCTTCGAATAGCGCCGGCGGTCACCCGCATTATGTCCACGTTCTTCGTTGACCCTGACGTCATTACCCCCCCTACGATTCGGATCACCGGCGACCTCCTCCATCATCTTCGCGCTAGCCTCCGTGTGCGCCCGGGGGACTGCCTCACCTTGAACGACGGATGCGGAACCCGCTATCGCGCAGAAGTGACCCACGTGACCTCACAGGCCATCGACAGCCGCATCATCGACCGACAGACCGAGCCGGCACGCACGACTTCATCGATTGTGCTGGGGCAAGCCTTGATCAAAGGCGACAAAATGGACTGGGTTATTCAGAAGGCCACAGAGCTCGGAGTCGCTGCCATTGTGCCCATTCACAGCACACACAGCGTGATCAAGCCCAACTCAGAACGCTTAGAACATCAACGGTCCAGATGGGAGCGCATTGCGCGGGACGCGGCACAACAGTCGGAACGGTGGACCATTCCTACCATCGCAGATCCGATAGACGTCGCAGAAATCTGTCGACACTATGCCTCAGCGGCTCAGAAGAGCATGCTCGTTGAACGCTCCAGCGGCTCGTCGCTCGCCACCATCCCGTTACCGCGAGATTCTCAACATCCGATTGTCTTGTTAGTGGGGCCGGAAGGAGGTTGGGCGCCGGACGAGCAAAGCCTTGCACAAGAACAAGGATTTCTTCCGCTCACCCTCGGACCACGAATCTTGCGGGCCGAAACCGCCGCAATCGCCGCGCTCAGCATTCTCCAATCACGACTCGATGTCACTCAAGAACCGTGAAAAGTTTGAGGTGAAACGTAACGTGCCGGATTGCCGAGCGGTCTTCCCGGAAACCTTTCACCTTTTACGATTCACGTTTCACGGATGCGGTTAGTGGCCAATGGTCAGCCGAACGATCGTGCCCTGTTCTCCACTGGCCCATCCCTGTGTCCCATCGGGAAACGACAGACCGAACAGCGACACCTTCGCGATCGCCCCCTGCTCTGTCCAGGTAAACCCGCCATCGGACGTCCGATAGACCATGCCCCGTTCTCCCACAATCCATCCGGTCTGAGGGTCGGTAAAGCG
>JBBRRK010000035.1:0-24862 GCA_038200765.1 Nitrospirales bacterium | reverse complement strand
CTTTACGCGTGGGGACATCCGAGATCATCATGGTTCAGATTCGTTTTCCACGAGTGCTCATGGGGTTTTTCGTAGGGGCCAGTCTGGCGGCCGTCGGCGTGACGCTGCAAGCGTTGTTGAGAAACCCCTTAGCCGATCCCTATGTGTTGGGAGTATCGAGCGGCTCTGCATTGGGAGTCTCGTTGGCCATCCTGTTTGGGATCGGCTCGACCTTCTTGCTGTTGCCGATCTTGCCGCTCTTTGGATTTGTCGGAGGCCTCCTGGCGCTTCTCCTGATCTATCGATTGGCGCAGTCAAAAGGCCGGTTGCCGGTTCATAGCTTACTGCTGGCGGGCGTCATTCTGAATGCCATTTTGACGGCCTTCATCATGTTCATCACATCGCTCATGGAGCCGAATCGTTCAGCGGGACTGATGGCGTGGTTGATGGGGTCGCTCACGGCGCCGGGCTATCCCGCATTGGGCATCTTTTTGATGTACGTCGTGGGTGTCCTTGCGTTCCTCATGCACAAGGCCCAGTTGTTAAATGTGCTCACATTGGGGGAGGAAACGGCTCGTTCACTGGGTGTGAATACCGAGGGGACGAAGAAACAGCTGTTTATTCTGACGGCCTTGCTGACCGGCGCCATTGTGTCGGTGAGCGGCATGATTGGATTCGTCGGGATGGTCGTTCCCCATGCCGTGCGATTGCTCATCGGATCGGACCATCGACTGTTACTCCCCGCGTCGGCGTTAGTGGGGGGCATGTTTCTCGCTGTAGCCGATACGATAGCCCGGACGGTCATGGCTCCTGCAGAAATTCCGGTCGGGATCGTGACCGCGCTCGCCGGTGGACCGTTCTTCCTCTATCTCCTCCTCTGGCGAAAAGAACGGATGTTGTGAGAGGACGATCGACATGATGGGAACAGCGCAACCCTGGTTGCCGGTCGACGCGCGTGCCATTGAGGTTGAAGGCCTGTCCTTTCGTTATCACACGATGGAGGGGCAGGGAAGACCGTGGACGCTGGACCATCTTTCGTTCCAGGTCGATGCCGGAGAAATTCTGGGCATTGTCGGGCCGAACGGGTCCGGGAAGTCGTCACTGTTGAAAGTGCTCTCTGGCCTCTTGTCGATTGGCGAGGGCGATGTGCGGCTTGGCGGCCTCTCACTTGGGAAACGGAGTCAGACCGATATCGCGCGTTTGCTTGCAGTCGTGCCTCAGGAATACGCACAAGTCTTTCCATTTACCGTGGCCGAGACGGTGTTGATGGGACGATTCCCCCATCGGACTGCGCGTTGGTGGAGCATGGGAATCGGAGACGAAACGGCGAACGACCTCGCCTGTGCGCACCAAGCCATGGTCGATACCGATGTCCTGTCGCTGGCCGATCGGCTGGTGCCGGACCTATCCGGAGGTGAACGGCAGCGGGTGATGATCGCCAGAGCGTTGGCACAAGAACCGAAGATCCTCCTGCTCGATGAGCCGACGGCATTTCTCGACATCAATCACCAGATTGAGATTTGTTCGCTCGTGTCCAGGCTCAAGGCGGAGCGAGGATTGACGGTCGTGTTGGTGTCGCATGATCTGAATGTCGCGAGCCAATATTGCGACCGAGTGTTGATGCTCAAAGAGGGCCGGCTCTATCGTATCGGCCCGCCGGAAGAGACGATTTGCCGCGATGTGCTTCGAATGGTCTATGGGTGCGAAGTGGTTGTCGATGCCCATCCGCAAACGGGCCGACCGCGCGTGACGATGCCGATGAATACGGTGCGAGTGTAGCAGGCAGCCAGGGTCCTGTCCCCGGCCAGGCTGTAGTGCAGAAGGGGGACGGTCAACTTTTTAGGGAAAGGGCGTTTTGGAGAAGCGACGCGGGTGACGGGGAAGATGGTGCAAATCCATCGCGGTGCCGCCACTGTAAGCGGGGAGCGTTCTTCCAAATAAGCCACTGGTTTGGTGCGTGACGCGTCGTGCGTGAAGCGTGAAGCGAAGACCTCGAAGGTTTTTGCGAGATACGCTTCACGAGATACGTGATACGCCCCTGCTGGGAAGGCGGAAGAAGCGCGACGATCCGCAAGCCAGGAGACCCATCCCGCAGTTGATTCGACTCAACCCTTCGAGCACAAGGGAGGTTCGTCATGCCGGTGTGTATCATTCGTTGGTTGATGTGTGTCTGCGTTCTCGCCCGGTTACTTTCTTCCGATGATGTTTCTGCGCAAGAAGTTGCAATGGCCGACCGGACCGATGTCATTGAAACCCGAGAGGTTGTGGTCAGCGCGACTAAAACTCCAGTCCCTGTCACTCGACTGACCAGCGCGGTCGAAGTCATTACGGAAGAAGATCTCAAGCGTCGGCACGTGAAGACGGTTGTGGATGCGCTCCGCCTCAGCCAGGGCGTGACGGTCTTCTCGAATGGTGGGCCAGGCTCGTCCTCGACGGTACGCATCCGAGGGAGCAATTCCGACCAGGTGCTGGTGGTGATCGACGGCGCGATTATGAACAGCGCCACGCTGGGCAATTTTAACCTTGCCAATTTGACCACCGACAATATCGAGCGCATTGAAATTCTTCGCGGCGCGCAAAGCATGTTGTGGGGAGCGGATGCGATGGGTGGTGTGATTAATATCACCACCAAGAAGGGCACCGGTGCTCCGTCGGCCAGTGCGTTCTTCGAATACGGATCGTTCTCGTCCATTCGAGAAGGCGGACAGGCATCCGGTAAAACAGGACCGGTCGATTTCAGCGTGGCCCTTTCACGCTGGGACTATACCGGATTCTCAGCGGTCAACTATCGCCGGGGCGCTTCAGAGCGAGATGGGTTTCATAATTGGCAAACGTCGGCGCGGCTTGGAATTGCGCTGCCTCATGAAGGACGGCTCGACTTCAATTTTCGTCTCTTGCAGGGGAGGACCAATATTGACGGCGGGTTTGGCCCCGGCTTCGATACGCTGGGAGCGTTCACTAACAGCCAGCAGTTTGTGTACAGCGCCTCATATAGCCAGCCGATCACCACGTGGTGGAACACCGCACTGACTGTGTCTCGTCAAACAGAAGACTCCGAGACGTCTTCAGGCGCGACGCAGCGTAATCTACAAACGGGGGTGGTCTCCCCGACGTTTGCCTTCCGATCCCAGATCGATACATTGGCGAATCGAGTCGAGTGGCAACATAATGTTCAGATCGGTAAGCCCCTCTTACTCACCGCCGGGTATCAGTTTCGCGACCAACAGGGAGAAAATCGCGATCTCCTGACGAATAATTTGGATATTCCCCATAAAGTCCTTTCCAGCCATGCAGGCTTCGCGCAAGCCCAACTCAATCTCTGGGATCGAGTGTTTGCGACGGCAGGTGTGAGGCAGGATGAATATAACGTCTTTGGCAGCGCGACGACCTATCGGGCTACCGCCGGGTATCTCCATCAAGAAACCGGCACCAAGCTTCGAGGCAGTTATGCCACAGGTTTTCGCGCTCCCACGTTCAATCAATTATATTTTCCAAATTTTGGAAACCCAGTTCTGAAACCTGAAAAGAGCCAGAGTATGGACATCGGCGTGGACCAATATTTATTGGACAACCGCCTCACCCTCAGCGGGGGATTTTTCTGGAACCATTTCCGTGACATGATTGTCGCGCAGGAAAGTTTGGCGGTGTGCGGCCTCTCCCCATTCGGTCCCTTTGCGGCCTTCTGTGCGCAGAACATCGGCGAGGTGAGTACAAAAGGATGGGAGGCCAGTATCAAGTATGCCGTGGTGAGAGATGTGCCCTGGATCAAAAGCCTCGATGTGCAAGCCCAGTACACCAATACGCTGACCAGGGATCTCGCGCAGCAACCCGGTAACCGAGCGCAGCGTATACCGGTCGATCAATGGAGCCTGGTCGTGAGTTATCAGCCGATCGATCCGATCAGGATCAACCTGGAAGGTCGATACGTGGGGTCACGGTTCAACGATGTGAACAATCAACAGCCCATGCGGGCATTCGACGTGTGGAATATTTCTGCGAGCTACAATGTCACGAACCGTGTGCAGACATACGTTCGACTCGACAATATCTTCAATGAGAAATACGAAGAGATCCTGCTGTTCGGCACTCCGGTGCGATCGATCTTTGTGGGAGTGAAAGTCAATTACGATGCGAAGTAGCAGAATCGTATGATCGCTCCACGATTGGTCATTGCCGGCACCCATAGCGGTGTCGGCAAAACGACGGTCACTCTGGCGATCATGGCGGCCCTGCATCAGCAGGGCCGCCGAGTCCAGCCATTTAAAGTAGGGCCGGATTTCATCGACCCGGGCCATCATGGCGCGGCCACTGGTCGTCCGTCTCGTAATCTGGATGGCTGGATGTTGGGGGAAGCTGTCAATCAAGACAGCTTTGTAAGAGTCGCCGCTGATGCAGATATCTCTCTCATCGAAGGAATGATGGGCCTGTTCGACGGCAGTTCGCCGGTGAACGAGATCGGGAGCACGGCTGAACTGGCGAAGCAACTGGATGCGCCGGTATTGCTTGTCATGGATGGGAGCGCCATGGCCCGTTCTGCTGCGGCCGGAAGTGAATCTCTTTACAGCGGCGGGGCGTAGGGATTGATGTGTTTATAATCAGGTGGGGGAGTTCCTCTTATATGTTTTCATGTTTCTGGTGAGAGATACTCCATGAGTACCACACTTCTGTATGACATTCTTCCGTAAGACTGGGACGGCAGAACACCAGAACTGGTGCTCTCAGTAGCTGATTCAGATTCGCCTGTATTTATTTCAGATTGACAGGGCGAGCTAGCCTGCGGTATGTACGACGCTCGATAACTGAACAGCCTCTCGGATGCCCGCAAGGGCGTAACAGGGAAGTCCGGTGAAATTCCGGCGCGGTCCCGCCACTGTAAGTGGGAAGCGACCCCCGTTCAAGCCACTCGACAAACTCGTCGGGGAAGGCTGGGGGAAGCGTTGAAGGTCCAACCTTCTGAACCCACGAGCCAGGAGACCTATCCGAGGTGACATGGCACTGTTTCTCCGCGCGGTAACGGAGATCTCGCCTGCCCTTTGGCATGTGACCTCTTGTTCCCGTTGCGGGACTGGAGGTTTTTTTATGCTCTCCGCCATTCTGGATCAGCGTAAGACTGATCGCAGACCCCCGGATCTGGCAGCATGTCCCAGACTGGTCCGTGTCGCATGACCACGGGACTGCTCATCGTTGGACATGGCAGCCGTGATCCAAGCGCCAATTTCGAGTTCGAGTCTGTCGTCGCGGCCTATCGTGCGACACGCCCCGATCTTGACGTTGCCCACGGCTATGTGGAACTCGCTCGGCCATCGTTGGCCACGGCCCTTCGCGAACTGGCTCAGCAGACCGATTCTGTTGTTGTGCTGCCGTTGTTCCTCTTTGCCGCGGGGCATGTAAAGAACGATATTCCTCTCGCGCTCTCACAGGCACGCCAGGATTTCCCGTCCGTCCGATTTACCGTCACCAATGCCTTGGGCGTCCATCCGAACCTCGTGGAGTTAGCGTTCGAGCGTGCACGAACAGCGCTGGAAGGTGCCCGTGAAACTGCGAAGACCGCTGTTGTGGTCGTGGGGCGTGGCGCAAGCGACCCAGATGCGAACGGTGACTTTTGTAAAGTCGTTCGCCTCCTGGCAGAAGGACGTGAGATCGGTTGGGTGGTGCCTTGTTTCATTGGCGTTACGAGACCGCTGCTTGAGGAGACAGTGGAGCTGGTCGCGCGTGCGCGCCCCGAACGGATCGTCGTGGTCCCGTACTTTCTCTTTGGCGGACGGTTAATCAGTAAGATTCGCGAGCAGGTGGAATCGTTTCAAGCTCGCTATCCGTGGATCAAGACCGAGCTTACGCCGCATTTGGGAAGCGACGACCGTCTGCTCAGGTTGATGGACGAGCGTTTCTCCGAAGCGATGGTAGGGGAACGCCCGCTCCCCTGCGACACCTGCCAGTATCGTGTGCCGGTGTCTGCCGTGACCGAGAACGTGGGTGGCCTCAACGCACTGCTCTGGAGTCTGCGGCACGGGTTCACCCATGCGCAGGCCATGCCGCACGTCCATGCCCATCGTCCGCTGGCCAAGCATGTGCTGGTATGTGGGAATGTTGATTGTGCCGACGGCGGGAGTATCCCTCTCATTGCCACATTGCGGCGGTTGTTGAAGGACGCCGGGCACGCTCAGGATATTCGAGTGACAAAGACGTCGTGTATGGGCCGCTGTGGCGAAGGGCCGACGGTTGCGGTGTATCCGGACGGTATCTGGTACCGAGGTGTGAAAGAGACGGATGCGAAGGAGTTGGTCGAGGAGCATCTGCTCGGCGATCGGCTCGTCAGTCGCCTGGTCGACAACATTATGCAGTAACGGAGGATTGACGATGGCTTGTCATGAAATCGCGGGGCTTCGGCTGAGTTTAATGGAAGTGTTGGGGGTGAAGAACGAAGCTGAACGGCAGCATGAGCTGGCGGAGCTTGGCACAGGGGCTGATCAACCGGGACCGATTCGTTCCATGTGCGGGGCCAAGGATTTGGCCACGCTCAAGCAGTTTTACCAAAGTGCGGTTGCCGGGCTTGAGCAGCGCGTGTCCGCGACACGCTCCGATGACCCCAAACTTCCCTATCTGCGCACCCTCGTGGTGCTCACGAAGAAGGTCGATCTCGACCTGGCGCATCAGATCGAGGGGCTCACGCACCTCTACCGCGACCTCGACGAGATGCATGATTTTGTCCATGAGATCTATCCGGCGGAGTAGCAGCGATGGCCGTGGCGAAGACTGCCCACGTGGTGGGAACCGAGAGGCTGGGGGCCGATACCCTGCTGCTTGATCTGTGCGCGACCGAGCCCTTGGGGTTCCTCGGCGGACAGTACCTCATCCTCGACAGTCGAATCATTTTGCCGAGCGGCAAGGCCGTCAAGCGGGCCTACTCGTTTCTCACCAGCGATGCGGAGCAACGTTGCTTCCAGCTTGCGGTGAAGCGCATCCCCGATGGACTGGGTTCAGCTTTCGTGCATGGGCTTGCTGCGGGAACGGACATTTCGTTCAGTGGGCCCTGGGGCAAGTTTTTTCCTCGGGAGGGGGGATCGGGGCGCACGCTGATCCTTGCGACGGATACCGGCATCACCGCCGCGCTGGGCTTTCTGCATGCGACCCGCTTCGCACCGGTGCTTTCTCAGGCTCTGCTCATTTGGCTACGTGCCTCGTCGGAGTACTTTCTCCCGGATGCGTTCGTGCGGGAACGCATTCCAGCCGGTTGTGGAGAGGCGAGCATTGAAACGATCCCCGCGATTGGCCACCCGGAACGAGTTTCTCATGCCCGAGCCATTCTCCGTCAGGTGCTGTCGTGCGGCGGCCTCGATCAGGCCTTCATCGCGGGAGATGGCGACGTAAACCAGGTGTTGCTCGATGATCTGGTCGCAGCCGGAGTGGCCGTGAGCAAGGACAACGTGGAGTCGTTCTTCAATATGCAGAAGAAATCTGTATGACCGGACGGGAGCAGATCCTCTCAGCGCTGGAAGCAGCGCTTGCGTGTGGGGAGACGAGCGTCATCGTCCGTTCGGCTGGTGCGATTGCCGAAGTCCATGGCCTGCTCACGTTGCGGCAAGGGGCTGAGTGGGTCACGCTTGGCGAAGAGGGGAAGACCCATGTGCACCTCAAGATTGAGGTCGGATGCAGGCTTCGCTATACGCAGCCAGACGAGAGCAATGTGGCGCTCGAGCTCGTAGGAACAAACGAGGACCTGCTCTGTCGTGTATCGTTTCGGGGGACGAATCGGGCGCGGATAGAGACCTACAATTCTGACCGTGCCGCACAGGTCCGAGAGCGCTTTGGATGTCTGGCGGAGTATGCGAGGACATGACCGATGGACAAGAGCGCACCGCCAAAAGATCGAAAGGGGTTGCGCACCGGGTTCACCACCGGCGCGTGCGCCGCAGCGGCAGCCAAAGCCGCGACTCGCTGTCTCGTGAAGGGTTCTATGCTGTCTGAAATTGAAACGACCTTGCCGAATCGGACGCGAGCCACCTTCGCTCTCGCCCGCTGCGAGCGGCTAGACAGCCGCGCAATCTGTAGCATTATCAAGGACGCCGGCGACGATCCCGACTGCACGCACGGAGCTGAGTTGACCGCCGAAGTCGAGCTGCGAACAGAGCCCGGCATCGAGATCCGGGGAGGCATGGGCGTGGCCACAGTCACCAAGACCGGCTTGGGTCTGGAGATCGGCGGACCTGCGATCAATCCGGTCCCGCGGCGAAACATTACGGAGATGGTCGGAGAAGAGCTCGCTGGTGCTCCCTACGGAGGTGCCGTCGTGACAATCAGCGTGCCTGGCGGTGAAGAAATGGCCAAGAAGACCACCAACGCGCGGCTCGGCCTCTTGGGCGGCATCTCCATTCTCGGTACGACTGGCATCGTGAGGCCTTACTCCACGGCGGCCTTCAAAGCGAGCGTGATGCAGGAGATCGACGTCGCCGCGGCTGGCGGTCTGCGTGACCTGGTGCTGACGACCGGCGGTAAATCGGAACAGTATGCGATGGCGTTGTACCCGCAGTTGCCGGAACAGGCCTTTATCCAGGTAGGCGACTTCATCGGCATCGGCGTCAGGCAATGCGCGAGGCGAGGGATCGCGCGCGGCATCATCGTCGGGATGATGGGGAAACTCTCGAAGATGGCCAACGGCAAGATGCAGACGCACGTTGCCGGATCGGAAGTCGATATGGAGTTCCTGGCTTCTCTGGCGGTAGAACTCTCCGCCCCGGACGAGCTGATTGCGTCCATCCAGCAGGCCAACACCGCCCGTCATGTCCTTGAATTGTGCCGCGAGGCAGGTCTCGTCGGCATCACGTCGCTTGTCTGCAAGAAGGTCGTCGAACATTGTCGGCGCCATGCTGGTGGCAGGCTGATAGTGGAGGCTAGCCTCGTCGACTTCGGCGGGGCCTTGCTCGGCCGTTACCCGGAGGCTCACGAATGAATGATATGAGACAGATGACCGCGCTCGGGCGGAGCATTGAGGATGGGAGTTTCGCCATCATCGACCAGGAGGCTGGCGTACACGAGTTCGGGCAGGCCGAGTGGCAGGTCGTGCGCCGGGTGATCCATGCGACGGCAGACTTCGAGTTTAAGACGTTGATGCGATTTCATTCTGATGCGGTCCGTGCCGGTGTGGAGGCCCTTCAAGGAGGCTGCCCCTTGTTGGTCGATGTGAAGATGATTTCTGCCGGCCTGAACGAGGAACGGCTCTCCTCCTACGGCTGCAAGGTCCATTCTTTTATTTCGGACGACGATGTCATCGCGACGGCTAAAGCCAACAACTCAACGCGCGCGATCGAGGCCATGAAAAAGGCTCATCGCCTCAACCTGCTCGATGGAGCGGTGGTGGCGATCGGCAATGCCCCGACTGCCTTATTGGAGTTGGCTCGCCTGATTCGCGAGGAGGGAGCGAAGCCTGCTCTTATCATCGGGGTGCCGGTCGGGTTCGTGTCGGCGGCTGAGTCGAAGGAAGTCACGCTGGAACTCTCGACTCCCTTTATTGTAGCCCGCGGCCGCAAGGGGGGCAGCCCTATCGCTGTCGCGATTATCCATGCCCTGCTGCTCCTGTCGATAAAGGAACCGACATGAACCCTCGGCGCGCCATTGCTTTGGTGGGGGTCGGGGACGACGGCTGTGCGAGTCTGACGAGCCGTGCCGTGAGTGCGGTGATGAAAGCGGGGGTGCTTGTGGGTGGCGAGCGCCATCTTGAGTTCTTTCCGCAATTTCAAGGCGAGCGGATCGTCTTCAAGGACGGACTTTCAGCGGTGCTCGACCGGGTAGCGGAATTGGCAGAGGAACAGAATATCTGTGTGGTGGCTTCTGGCGATCCCCTGTTCTTCGGCATCGGCAGTCTAGTGATCAAACGGCTGGGCGCTGAGCATGTCGAGATTTTGCCGCAGCCGAGTTCGATGCAGTGGGCCTTTGCGCGTGCCGGGCTGAAGTGGGACGACGCAGCGTTTCTTTCTCTGCATGGCCGCTCGCCGGAGGGATTCCTCACCAGGCTCAAGAGCCAGGCCAAGGTGGCGATCCTCACCGATGAGAAAAACTCGCCGTGGGTGTTAGCAAGGCGAATGGTCGAGCATGGAGAGACAGCCTGGGTGGCGTGGGTCTGTGAAAACCTTGCCGGCCCAGATGAACGGGTCCGGCGATTCGACGTGGTGGATCTAGCTGCATGCCAGGACGTGGGGCCGCTCAACGTTCTGTTGCTCGTCCGCGCCGATCTCTCATGGCGCGCCCCCTGCACCATTCCTTTTCTTCACGAGGATCAATTTGCGAAGCGGATGCCTAAGAAGGGTCTCATCACCAAGCGCGAAGTGAGACTGTTGTCTTTGGCTGCGATGGGGATCAGACCGGACAGCGTGGTCTGGGACATCGGGGCCGGTTCCGGTTCTGTATCGATCGAGGCGGCCTTGCTCGCACCGAAAGGGTTGGTCTACGCGATCGAGGTTGATCTGGAAGGTGTCGAGATCTGCCGCGAAAACCTGTTGGCCCATGCGGTGGACAACGTGCGCGTCATCGTCGGCCGAGCGCCAGAGGCGCTTACCGGTCTGGAGGCGCCCGATGCGGTCTTCATCGGCGGCAGCAAGGGGAGCATGGCGGAGATCATCGACGTCGTCATGGACCGGCTGCAACCGGGTGGTCGCCTGGTCGTCAACGCCATTACGCTGGAGAATGTGGCGGAGACCTATCAGGCCTTGCGCAAGCGAGGGTTGGTGCCGGAGGTCACATTGCTCCAGGTGTCACGAGCCGCGCCCTTGGCCCACTATCTTCGCTACGAGGCCTTGAACCCCATTCAAATCTTTGCGATCGAGAAGCCCAGCCAGACAGGAGCGGTCTCATGAACTATGGAACATTGTACGGAGTCGGGGTCGGTCCCGGCGCGCCGGATCTGATCACGCTTCGCGCGCTCAATGTGTTGAAACAGGCGCAGGTCCTTGCGCTGCCTCGCAGCTCCGATTACGGAGAGTCGATGGCCTGGAAGATCCTCAAGCCGACCTTGGGCGAGATTCCTGGACAAGAACGTATGTTTCTGACGTTCCCGATGAACAAAGACCCGGATCGCCTTCGGCCAGCCTGGGATGCCGCCTTTACTGCCATCGGGGAGCGTCTGGAGCGTGGGTTGTCGGTCGCGTTCGCGACGGAAGGCGACCCCTCGCTCTTTAGCACCTTCATTTATCTGCGTAGAGAGGCTCCGTTGCGCTGGCCTGGTATCCGCATCGAAGTTGTCCCTGGTGTGTCGTCGATTATGGCGGTGCCCGCGGTGACCGGAATTCCGCTGGCCGATGGACAAGAGCGGATCGCTATTCTTCCAGCGAGTTATGGGGTGGAGGATTTGAGTCAGGTACTGGAGATGTTCGATACCGTCGTCTTGATGAAGATGGGCACCGAGATTCCCAAGGTGGTCGAAGCGCTTGAGCACCAGGGACTCGTCGACCGGGCGGTCTACGTGTCGAAGGCCACCATGGCCGAAGAGCGGATTGTTCGGGATATCCGCACGATTCAGACTGAGCGGGGCGATTGTTTTGCGATGATTATCGTCTCGCGCAAGGAACGTAGCGGGTTATTGGCCGGCTTGGTGCCCGCGACGCCGAGAGGGGCTACCAGAGAGATTGGGGCATGATAGCCGAACGCAAGCCATTCGCTATCTATGTGATCACGAAGCATGGAATCGCGATTGTCTCCCGTTTGCTGCCGCAGTTGTCGGGTGCCGACCTCTTTGTTTCAGAGAAATTGATCGCCTCAGCGCCAGCCGGCGCGCTTCGTCTGTCGCTGCCGATGGGTCCCACGCTGTCCGAGACCTTTTCTGCCTACGACTGCCATATCTTTATGATCAGCGTCGGGGCAGTGGTGCGGATGATCGCGCCGCTGTTGAAGAACAAGAAGGTTGATCCTGCGGTGGTCTGTATCGATGACGCCGCCAGATTTTCGATCTGTGTGCTCTCCGGTCACGTCGGCCGTGGAAATATTTTCACCGATCGGATCGCGACCGCGCTGGGCGCGCAGTCGGTCGTGACGACCGCGTCGGATGTCATCGGCACATTGACGGTGGATATCCTGGGTCGCGACTTCGGGTGGACACTCGACGATCCAGACCGCAATGTCACGAGGGGCTGCGCTGCAGTCGTGAATGCCACCGAGGTGCTCTTTGTTCAGGAGACGGGAGAGCCGAACTGGTGGCCGGCTGAGAAGCCTCTGCCGGAGGGTGTCTGCTACGCCACCTCGCTGGAGGGCGTCGACCCAAACAATTTTGAAATTCTACTGATCGCCACGGATCGCGAGATCGGCGAGTCTCATCCGGCCCACTGGAAGAATGCCGTCATTTATCGCCCGAAGAGCCTCGTGCTTGGCATTGGCTGCGACAGGGGGACGGCTCCCGACCTGGTGGAACGGGGCGTCATGGCCCTCTTGGCCCGGCATGGCCTCTCGCCAAAGTCTGTGAAAGAGCTGGCGACCATCGATGCGAAAATGGACGAGCCTGCGTTGCTGGCCTTGAGCGAGCGATATGGTTGGCCCCTGCGTGCCTTTCCGCCGGAGGAACTGGATGTGGTGCCAGGCATCCAGAATCCATCGGAGAAGGTGAAGCAACATGTCGGCTCTCGCGGGGTTTCGGAGCCGGCCGCGCTGCTTGCTGCCGGAGCGGATGAGCTTCTCGTTCCCAAACACATTTATACCGAACCAGGCGCAGGACGATCGATGACCTTGGCTGTGGCGAGGCGGCCCTTCGTGAAACGGCAGATGGAGGTGGGTAGTCTATGAGCGATCCAAAAGGGATTCTGTACGTTGTGGGCATTGGGCCGGGAGCACAGGACCATGCCACTCCGGCAGCCTTGAAAGCCATCGCCGAGTCTCAACTCGTGGTTGGCTATACCACGTACATCAAGCTGGTTCGCCATCTGCTCGAAGGAAAAGACATCGTCAAGACCGGGATGACGGAGGAAATCGGCCGTGCCCGCTCCGCCATCGAACGGGCGAAGGCTGGCGCCACCGTGTCGTTAATCTCCTCCGGAGACGCGGGCGTCTACGGAATGGCCGGCTTGGTGTTTCAGGTGTTGAAGGAGATGGGCTGGAAGAGGGGCGATTCACCGGAGCTCCGTCTTATCCCAGGGATGACCGCGCTCAACTCCTGCGCCTCCCTGGTCGGCGCGCCATTGGTCCACGACTTTTGTTCGATCTCGCTCTCGGATCTTCTGACTCCCTGGTCGGTGATTGAGCGCCGGATCGAGGCGGCGGCCAGCGCAGATTTCGTCATTGGTTTATACAATCCGGCGAGCGGCAGGCGCACGAGGCAGATCGTCGATGCGCAGACGATTATCCGGCGTCACCGCGAGGCGAGCACACCGGTGGCGCTCGTCAAGAGCGCCTATCGCGACATGGAGCAGGTGGTCCTGACGGATCTGGAGAATTTTCTCGATTACGAGATCGGGATGTTGACCACCGTTCTTATCGGGTCGAGCAATACCTTCATGTTCGAGGGCTACATGGTCACTCCGCGTGGCTATACCAACAAGTACAGTTTCGATGGCGCAGTCCTCCCAGGTCAGAGACCGGGGTTTTCGCTCGTCGTTCCGCCGACATCGGAGGCGGACTGATGGCGCTGGTCGGACGTTTAGCCGGAGCCATCCTGGCCGAAACGGAAGGACAGTTTTTCTTGGTGGGCAATCCCAAGGAGCCCTGCGATTTTGCTGCGGTGGGGTTTGAGCCTCCTGGCGTGATCGATGCCTTGGAGTGTCCTTTTATCAGGCTGTCTCCGTGCCGTCCGGTTCATGTGCCTCAACCGTACATGATGGTGGATGTCGAAGGGGAGTCGCTGGCCCGGTTGCTCGTCGACCGGTTTGTCATCCAGCGCAATGGTTCGATCAGCGATCGCCTCTGGCGTTTGGTGACTGATCCCACACAAGCGCACCGTGCAGTGTCGAGTGGCAATATCGATGCGCGGTGGCTTGGGGAGATCCCGACGGAGATTTGGCACATTGTGCGAGAGACCGTTTTGAAGTGCAGCTAAGGAGTCATGATGCGCGTCTATATCATTGGAGCAGGCCCAGGCGATCCGAAACTCCTCACGCTCCGCGGAGCTGAGTTGATCGCGTCCTGCCCCGTCGTGCTGTACACGGGATCGCTGGTCCCCAAAGAAGTCATTGCCCATGCCAGGCCAGACGCCAAGGTGATGGACTCATCGGGGATGACGCTCGAACAGATTGTCGAGGTGATCGTGGCAGCCCGCGATGCCGACCAGGATGTGGCGCGGGTTCATACGGGAGACCCAATGATCTTCGGCTCCACCGCCGAGCAGATGCGCCGGCTGGTTGAGCTGGGCATTCCCTATGACATTATTCCCGGTGTCTCCTCCTTCACCGCAGCAGCGGCGGCGCTGGGCCGAGAACTCACCCTTCCAGAACTGTCTCAGACGGTGATCCTGACCAGGGCGGAAGGGCGGACCTCGATGCCGGAGGGCGAGAAGCTGGAAGATCTGGCGCGGCATCAAGCGACCTTGGCGCTGTTTCTGAGTATCACGCTCCTCAAGGATGTCGTGCGTTCCCTGACTCCTTCGTATGGAGCGGACTGCCCCGTTGCGGTCGTCCATAAGGCCTCCTGGCCTGATCAGGTGATTGTGACCGGGACCCTGTCGGACATCGAAGGGAAGGTGAAGGCAGCGAAGCTCAACTCCACGTCGATGGTCTTGGTCGGTCGTGTGCTCACAGCTACCGAGTTTGCCAATTCACGATTGTACGATCCGGAGTTTACTCACCGGTTCCGGAAGGGCGGGCTGGCAACGAAGAAGCAAGGAGATGTTCGTGCCGACTGAGCCAGAGACTCGAAAAGGCATGGTCTATCTGGTGGGGGCAGGACCAGGCGATCCCGGCCTTCTCACCGTCCGCGCATTAGAATTGCTGCGTGCCGCAGACGTGGTGGCCTACGATGCGTTGGTCTCACCGGCCATCCTGTCGCTCGTCAGGCCTGAGGTAGAGCTGTTGCCGGTGGGCCGACGTCATGGTGCGGGAGAGACCTCCTACCGATTGCATCCGGAGGTGCTGGCTCGTGCCAAGGCAGGCCAGACTGTCGTGCGGTTGAAGGCGGGAGACCCGCTTATCTTCGGGCGAGGCGGAGAGGAAGCGGAGGAGCTGGCGGAAGCAGGCATTCCCTGTACGATCGTTCCAGGCGTGTCTGCGGCTCTTGGCGCCGCTGCCTATGCAGGCATCCCGCTCACCCATCGTCTGCACTCCTCCAATGTAACCTTTCTGAGCGGCCACGCTGTTGAGGGGAGCCAGAGTCTCACCGACTGGTCCAGGGCTGCCAGCGGCAAGGGCACTCTGGTGCTCTTCATGGCTGCCAGAAAACTTTCAACGAATCTTCAGCGCCTGATTCAGGCAGGCCGCTCCGCTGAGACTCCCGCTGCCTATATCGCCTCCGCCACCACTCCCGAGCAAAAAGTTATTGTCGGTACCTTGGCGACCCTTGCGGACAAGACAGGAGACGTCGATCTCACCATCCCGGCTCTCGTGATTGTCGGCGAGGTCGTCGGACTGAGAGAGCGGATTGCCTGGTTCGAGCGCCGCCCCCTGGCTGGCCGGCGACTGCTCATCGCCCGCGCGCGCCCCGGTCGCTCTGTGATTGCGACGGAGCTCCGCGCGCTCGGAGCCGAGGTGCTGGAAATTCCCGTGGTCGAGGCGGTGTCCCTCAATGGAGGGTCTCCCATCGATGCGGCCCTTGCGCGCCTCCACGAATTCAGGGGCATCGTCTTTGGATGCGCCGCCGGTGTCGACGCGGTGGTTTCACAAATCCCCAGCTTCGACATACCGGTCATTGCGGTCGGGGAAGCGGCTACGCAGGCGTTGTTCCGGCATGGCATCGAATTCGTTGTCTCTCTGCGAGGCGCCTGTCAGGAGGCGCTAGGCGAACAGTCTGTTCTTTTTCAGAAAGGGCGATTTCTCCTTGTGACATCGGAGGACGGTCGTCCGAACTTACGAAACGAACTTGTCAGGATTGGTGCGGAGGTCGAAGCGGTGGCCGCCTATCGCTATGTTCACCGGATGCCGAGTTTCCCCTTGCCGCCGATCGACCTCGTGGTACTGCCGAGTTCTTCGGCCGCCCGCACTGTGCTCTCGGGCGATGTCGGTCAGGCCCTGTTGGGTCTGCCGATGGCGGCAATAGGCCCGCAGACCGAAGCAGCGGCGCGCCAATGTGGAGCTCAGTCTGTGGTGGTGGCGGAGGAGGACAGCGTGGCATCGCTGGTGTCCCTCGCCGTTTCGATGATGGGGACTCTATGACGGATCATGCCTTTCCTGAGCCCTGGCGACGCGGACTGTACGAAACGATCACGCGCCGCCGCGACATGCGATCGTTTCTCCCCAATCCCATCCCGGACGAGACTCTGGCTCGTATTCTCCTGGCGGCGCATCAGGCCGGATCAGTCGGGCTCTCGCAACCCTGGAACTTTCTCGTGGTTGAGAATCGTGAGGTCCGCAGGCAGGTCCATGCCCATGTCGAGACGGAGCGGCTGCGCGCCGCTGAAGCGTTCGAGAAGGAGCGCCGCGAGAAGTATCTCTCGTTCAAGCTGGAAGGGATCCTCGATGCGGCCATCAACCTATGCGTGACGTGCGACCAGGAGCGTTTCGGGCCCGCGGTGATTGGGCGGAACACAATTCCGGAAACCGCGGTCTATAGCACGTGCTGCGCCATCCAAAACCTTTGGCTCGCCGCACGGGCGGAAGGAATTGGCGTCGGCTGGGTCAGTATCATGGAGCCTGCCATCCTCCGTACGATCCTAGGAATTCCTGACCGGATCGTTCCGGTTGCCTACCTCTGCGTCGGCTTTGTGGAGAGTTTTCTCGAACGGCCCGTGTTTGAGAGCAGGGGCTGGCTGCCTCGGCTGCCGCTTCATGAGGTGGTGTTTCATGACCGTTGGGACGAGCGGCCTCGGCCCGATCTCCTCCGTGCGCTTGAGACGAGCCGGATCGACGGCGAGCAAGCCACTTCCGCACCGACAAACTCTGCTGAAGGCAGAACCAAGTGACGTATCCGTTCCAATGTGCCATCAGCGCTCAGCCGGAGATCGACTCGTGACGATTCCACGGCTCGTCATTGCCGGCACCTCCAGCAACGTCGGCAAGACGACCGTCATGGTTGGTCTCGCCCGGGCATTGCGCGCGCGGGGGCTGCGAGTGGCCGTCTTCAAGTGCGGCCCCGATTACCTCGACCCGACCTATCACGTTCGCGCGGCCGATGCGCCTTGCCACAATCTCGACGGATGGATGATGGGGCGTGACGCGGTCCTCTCGACGTTCACACGCGCGTCGCAAGGGGCAGACATCGCGCTGCTCGAAGGGGTGATGGGTCTGTTCGACGGCGCGTCACCGACGAGCGACGAGGGCTCGACCGCCGAGATCGCCAAGTGGCTCCAGGCGCCGGTGCTGCTCGTCTGTGACGCAGGGGGCATGGCCCGCAGCATCGCGGCACTTGCCCGCGGGTTCTCGACTTTCGATGCCGAGCTTCAGATCGCCGGCCTCATCTGTAACCGGATCGGCAGCCGCGGGCATCTAGATCTGCTCCGCAAGGCCACGGGGGGCTCGCCTCCCGTCATGGGGGGGCTTCCCAAGGAAGCCCCCCTGGCCTTTGCGGACCGGCATCTAGGCCTGCACAGCGCCGATCGAGCGACGGTGTCGGAAGATGTCTTTGTGGCGTGGGGCGATCGGGTGAGCGAGTGGTGCGATGTCGATGCGATCGTAGCGCTGGCGCGCACCGCGCCGGCTCTTTCTGAAATTCCTGCGATGGAACGGATTGTCGGGGAGGGAGCACGCTGCAAAATCGGTCTCGCGTTCGACGAGGCGTTCCATTTCTATTATGACGACAACCTCCGGCGTCTTGAGAGCCTCGGCGCGGAGCTCGTGCGGTTTTCCCCCATTCACGATGCGCACCTGCCAGACGTGGACGGTCTTTATTTCGGAGGCGGATACCCGGAGGTTCATGCCAAAGATCTGTCCCTGAACCTTTCCATGCGGAAGGATGTGGCGGCGTTTGCCGAAGCTCAAGGACCTATCTACGGCGAGTGCGGTGGGCTCATGTATTTATCCGATGGCATCAGGACACTCACGGGTGTTCTCCATAGCATGGTGGGGCTCATTCCCGGTGAAGCAGAGATGAAAGATCGCTTGCAGGCGCTCGGATATGTCGAGGTAGAGACGAAGGACGCCACGATGCTCGGTCCGTCAGGCCTGCGATTTCGCGGACACCAATTTCGCTATTCGGATTTTCGTCTCCCGGCGGAGGTCGAGTGCGTCTACAGTGTCCACCGCCGCCGTGGAGGAGAGGTGTTCCAAGAGGGCTATCGTCGGGGCAATACGCTTGCGTCCTATATACATGCCCATTGGGCCTCGAATCCTCTCCTGGCTCAGGGTTTCGTGCAGGCCTGCGCGGTCCATGCAAGGAGGAGGGGCCGGTGAGCGGATTGGCTCCCACCATCATGGTCCAAGGGACCGCCTCGTCTGCCGGGAAGAGTCTCCTGGTCACAGCTCTCTGCCGGTTCTTCCGCCGCGAGGGACTCAGGGTCGCTCCTTTCAAGTCGCAGAACATGTCGCTCAACTCAGCCGTCACAGCAGACGGTCTGGAGATCGGGCGCGCGCAAGCGGTCCAGGCAGAGGCCTCCGACATTCTCTCCTGCGTGGACATGAACCCAATCTTGCTCAAGCCGGAAGGCGATCGACGTAGCCAAGTCGTGGTGCTCGGCAAGCCGATCGGCAGCATGACGGCGACCGAGTATCACGAGTATAAGCCTCGCCTCTCGACGGTGATCGCGGAATCGCTCACGCGACTCCGAGCGGACTATGACCTCGTCGTGATCGAGGGGGCCGGGAGCCCGGCCGAGATCAACTTGAAGTCTCGCGACATCGTCAATATGCATGTGGCCAAGCTGGCGGACGCGCCAGTGCTTCTCGTGGGTGACATCGACCGCGGCGGCGTTTTCGCGTCATTTGTCGGGACGATGGAACTGCTCGATCCGGACGAACGGGCTAGGGTCGCGGCGTTTGTCGTGAACAAATTTCGCGGCGACCTTGCGCTGCTCACGCCGGGGCTCAGTTTCCTCACCGAACGCACCGGCAAGCCCGTGCTAGGCGTCGTGCCCTACATCCCGGACCTCCGCATTGCAGACGAGGATTCCCTCTCGCTCGAAGAGCGGCTATCACGCCGTAGACCGTCCAAACAGGAGCTCGATATCGTGGTGGTGCGTCTGCCCCGCATCTCCAACTACGACGATGTCGAAGCGCTGGAGCACGAGGCTGGTGTTGTCGTGCGATTCGTCGAGCAGCCGGACGAGGTATTGGGCGCCGATCTGGTGATCCTGCCTGGCTCGAAGAATACGGTGGCCGATCTTGCCTGGCTCCGCGCCAGCGGCATTGCCGGCGCGATCGAGGCGCGCGCCCGGGAGGGCAAGCCAGTGTTAGGCATTTGCGGTGGGTGCCAAATGCTCGGCGAGCTCATCGACGATCCCCACGGGGTGGAATCGACTGAAACCCAGGTGCGCGGGTTGGGACTGCTTGCTCTGCGGACCCGCTTCGAGCGGGAGAAAATCACGGCACAAGTGCTGGCCCGCGTGTTGCGCCCGTCGTTCCTTACCGATGGCGCGGTTGTCGAAGAGGACGTCAGAGGATACGAAATTCACATGGGGATGGTGGAACCAAATAACTTGCAACCGAGCCCCTTCGAGATCCGCTCGCGGAATGGGCGCATGGAGGTGCGCAGCGACGGAGCCATCAGCGGCGACGGTATGGTGGTGGGCACCATGTTGCACGGCCTGTTCGAGAATGAGGTGATTCGGGCTCGCACTCTCGCTTTCCTGCGTACCCGTAAAGGGCTCCCCGCATGCACCAGGATCCAGCGCATCCCCTCGAAGCAGGCTGAGTATGACCGGCTGGAAGCAGTGGTTCGTGAGCATATCGATTGCGAGCTGCTCTGGCGTCTCACCGGCCTGTGTTCGGTTTCTCCACGGTGAACGATGCGTCATTATTTTCGGTTTGAGAGCCAGGATCAACAAGGGCATTTATGAATCCAGCTGACGGCAGTCTCTGGCCCTTACTTGGCCTCGCGTTCGCATTGGGGCTGAGCCATGGAGCCGATCCGGACCATCTCACTGCCATCGATGGCATGACGAGGGCGTCGGTCGATCGGCATCCGAAAATGAGCCGGTGGGTGGGAACGTGGTTCGCATTCGGTCACGCGCTCTCAGTCCTGTTGATTGCGGCGTTGATCGCGCTGGCGGCAGAGTATCTGCAATCGTTCAGCAATTCCGTGCTGCAAGTCAGCGGGGTGTTGTCGGCGTTTCTCCTGTTCGCCATCGGGACCCTGAATCTCGCGCGGCTGATCGGATTGCCCGTTGGAGCCGCGGCTCCGAGTAGCGGCTTCATGGGTCATCTGTTGCCCAGACAGATGTTCAACATCGCGCACCCGATGAGCGCCGTGCCTATTGGGGCGTTGTTCGGGCTGGGGTTTGAGACAGCCAGCCAAATGTCGGCTTGGGCGTTAGCTGGAACGATGGGGTACGGCCTTCTGGGAGCGTTACTCATCGGGATAGCATTCAGCGTAGGGATGGTCATCACAGATTCGATCAACGGACTCGTCGTGCGCCGGCTGTATCTGGCGGCTACCAAGATGGCCCTCCAGGGTAATCGCGTGATGACACTAACCGTCGTGGGATTAGCCTACGTTGTCGGGGTTATCAAATTGCTTCAGCCCACCTCCTTTGCGCTGCCGATCAGCGACATGGGTCTCACGTTCATGGTGTTCGGAGCGGTGCTGTTGGCGTTTATGGCAGCGTTGGTGAAAGCAAAGTGCCGGGTGGCGTAACCGAGAGGAGGCTTGAGAGAGCAGCAAATTTTTCAATCCAATGAATCGATAGCCCATGTACCTCAAGGGAAGCGCGGTAGAAGCCGCCACTGGTCCGCAACTGTGATCGGGGACGAAATCTGCAATAGCCACTGTCCGTGAGGATGGGAAGGCGCAGAGAGTAGGACGAGCCGAGAGTCAGGAGACCTGGGTACATGGGAGACTCCAGTCATTCCTTTCGTGATCGAAGGAGGAGCATATGCTTCGCAGTCTTGTCATGGCCTCAGGAATTGTGTTGTGTCTCATGCCACTCAATCTCTTTGCCAAGGAGGGTGAAGAGGGTCCCGTGGAAGTGCGGGAAGTTACGGTGATTGGGCAGCCAGTCGAGCGCCAGGGGACTGGGACGCTCAATCTTGATAGTCCAAGTACGACGTCGAGCCGCTTGGGTCTGACGCTGCGTCAGATTCCCGCCAGCATTGAGGTGATCGGCCAGCAGACCATTCAGGAGCGCGGGTTTCGGTCGATCTCGGAAGCGATCGAAGGCGCGACGGGGGTGACGGTGGGCGACGCACCAGGCGACCCCGCGAACTTTTCCATGCGGGGATTCACGAATAACCAGATTCGATTGCTGAGCGACGGGCTGATGACCGGCCCGGCCAATATGACCTCGCGCCCGCGTGACACCTGGAATCTGGATCGCATCGAGATCCTGAAGGGGCCCGCGTCGGTGCTCTACGGGGAAGGGGCGATTGCCGGCGCGATCAATTTCGTGACTAAACGACCGGTCCGTGAGTTACAGGGAACGGAAGCGTTTCTTTCGTATGGCAGCTTCAATACGACCAGGGCAGGCGTCGGCAGCGGAGGGAGGCTCGGTACCGACACGCTGCATTATCGGGTGGACCTGAGTTATCAGAACTCCGACAACTTCCTGGGTGTGCAGCGGGCGCCCTATACCTATTGGAATTGGACGAGCGCCCTCCTCTATGACGTGACGTCTCGGCTGAGCGTTGAAGTGTCCTTCGATCTCGGATTCGATCGCAGCAAACCCTACTTTGGCACGCCACTAGTGCCCTCGTCGTTTGCCACCCAAGGGGTCAACGGAGTCGTGAGTACGCTCGATGGGCGCACTGTGGATGCGCGGATGCTGCGGCAAAACTACAACACGCAGGACAGCGACATGAGTGCGCTGACAACGTGGACGAAGCTCAAAACGACTTGGAATCCGACCGATCTGATCGAAGTGCGGAACCAAGCCTATTACTATACGGCGAAGAGACACTGGCAAAATGCTGAAACCTATACATTCAACACCGGGACACAGCTCATTGATCGTGATCGATTCTATGTGGCGCATGATCAGGCTATTATCGGCGACCGACTCGAGTTTCAGGTCAATCAGCCCGTCGCGTCGTTGAAGAATCGTTTTGTGACGGGATTGGACTTCACTCATCTCGACTTCACGCGTCCGAGTTTCTTTAGTGGGGCTGGTGGGAGCGTGGATCCCTTTGCCCCTGTCGCCGGACTGTTTGGGCCGATCACACCGGCGACGCAGAAGGCGGTGATCACGACGACCGCGATGTTTGCCGAGGATCAGCTGAGCCTGACCGATCAGCTCAAACTGATCGCCGGTTTTCGACATGATCGTATCGATTTGACCCGGGAGTTGTTCGACATCGCCGGCGTCCTCAATACGACGAGCAGTTTTTCGCGGAACTTCAATCCCACCACCTGGCGCGCAGGCCTTGTCTATGACGTGCTGCCGCACATCACGCTCTATGGGCAATATGCGACGGCGGCTGATCCGGCTGCCAGCAATATTTTCCTGGTGACACGTCAGGAAAGTTTTACACTCGCGACCGGGGCGCAGTGGGAGGTGGGCGTCAAAGGGGACTTCGGGAACAAACGGGCCGAGTGGACAGTCGCGTATTTTGATATCTTCCGGAAAAATATTTTAACGCAAACCTCGCTGACGGAAGCGGTCAACGTGGGTCGGCAGTCGTCCAAAGGGGTCGAGCTAGCCATCGGGGTGCGTCCCACCGAGGCGTGGCGAGTACAGGGGAATCTGACCTTTCTCTCCGCCAAATTTGACGATTTTGCCGAACTCTCAGGGGGCAATCTGGTCTCTCGGACCGGCAATCGCCCATTCAATGTGCCACAGGCGATGGCCAATCTCTGGTCGATCTACCGGCTCCCAACGGCGATACCCATCGATCTCGGGGCGGCGTTGCGCTATGTGGGAGATCGATACAACGATGCGGCCAATGCCGTTCGAATGCATGCCTATATGACGGCCGATGCTTGGATGACAGTGCCGTACAAGAATCTGTGGTTCACGCTACGCGGGCGCAACTTGTTCGATAAAACGTATGCGAGCTGGGGCGATAATTTTTATCCCAGCGAAGTCATCATCGGGTCGCCACGGACGGTTGAATTAAGCATGATGGCGCGATTCTGACGGGGGTGCAGGGATGCGTTGGGTGAGTGCCGGACTGACGGTGATCCACCGTGTGCTGGGAGTGGGGATCGGTCTGCTCGTTATACTCTGGTTCGGATCGGGCGCGGTGCTGCTCTTTGTGCCCTATCCGAGCCTGACCGAGGCGGAGCGATTCAGCTGGCTCGAGCCTCTCCAGTTCGATCACTGCTGTGTGCCGCTTGAGTCAGTCTGGAATCAGGTTGGGTTAACCCAGGGGGTCGAGCGGGTGCGTTTGCTGATGGCTGCCGGGCATCCGGTCTACGTCATCCATTTTCTGGACGGTACGCTGAAGAGTCTGTGGGCGGATCGCGGAGAGCCCATGTCGGGGATCGCACCCAGCGATGCCTTACGTATCGCTCAACAAGGTGTGCCGCTCGAAGGTGAGATCGCGGCGGAGGCGCTGCAGGACGATCAATGGACGGTCCAACAGCGATTCGACCCCTATCGGCCCCTGTGGAAAGTTCCCTTACACGATTCCGATGGGCGTGAGGTGTACGTCTCTTCCAAAACCGGGGAAGTGGTGATGGACACCACGGTGTTCGAGCGAAGGTGGAATACGGTTGGTGCTGTCATCCACTGGCTCTATGTGCCGGTGCTACGTCGGCATTGGTCTGTGTGGGATCAGACGGTCTGGTGGCTGGCTGCGGCTGGTGTGGTCACCGTCGCCACCGGGCTTGCGCTGGGAATTCAGCATCTTCATCGCTGGAGAGGGCAAGGCCACAGCAGCCCATTTTCGGGGATCAAGCGATGGCACCACCTTTTTGGAGTGGCCATCGGAGCCGTGGTCTGTACGTGGCTCTTGAGCGGTATGCTTTCGATGGATCATGGCCGATGGTTCTCGATCCCCGAGCCAACGGTGGACCAGCGTCAACGCTTCATGGGTGGAACGTTGATGCCTCAGGATATTGCCGTTCCGTTACGAGACGCCCTGCGGCAGGCCCAGCTCGGTGATGCCGTCAAAGAGACCCTGCTCACCAAGGTTGGGGGAGCGAGCTACTATGTGTTCCGTCTAGACCCTACGCATCAAGTTGTGGTGAGTGCGTCCGCGATGGAGGCGCCATTACAAGAGTTCAGCCTCCAGGTTCTGACGCAAGCTGCGAGCGCAGTATTTCCAACTCGAAATATTACGCAACGTGAAATGATCGACGGTGATACCTATTACTACAGCACGGCTCACAATCCTCGCTTGCTTCCCGGTTTGCGGGTTATTTTTGACGATCCGGCCCAGACATGGCTTCACATCGATATGAAGACAGGCGGGTTGATCGAGCTGATGGATCACAGCAGGAGGGTGTATCGATGGCTGTTCCATGGCCTGCATAGTTGGGATATTCCATTTTTGTTGGAACATGACGGCCAGCGAAAGATGTTGCTCCTGACTCTCTGTGTCGCAGGCCTGATATTCAGCTTGTCCGGGGTGTATTTGGGGATTAGGGTGCTGATCGGCCGGTCACAGCTGAAACCGCCACCACTTGGTGGCGCGTGACCACCCGAGGAGAGGATCGATCTGAGTCTATATGGTGGCGGTTTCAAGTTCCAAGTGCAACGGGTGAATGATGACGCAGTTGCGCATAGACCTCCAGGGGCGTG
>JBBRRK010000034.1:0-24914 GCA_038200765.1 Nitrospirales bacterium | reverse complement strand
GAATACCCGTTGTCTTTGCTAGGGTTAAGCTCGACTATCGCGCTGATACCGCTCAAGGTGCTTGGGCAATCACTCTAGAATTGAATCAAATTTGATTCTGATGGAATCAGAAAGGATGCAGTGCATCTCTGTAGCAGGAAGCGAGAAAAGTTTGCCACCGCTACAGGCTGTGTCAGATGAAGTGCGAGAGATGCGAGAAGGCACGACGTGGATAGATTGGAATCCACCTCGTCTTGCTCGGCGCGCGCAGGTATCTTGTCAGGCGGACGGGGCCGGTTGGGTGAGGCGGTCGGAGGGTAGTTTCACACTTTGCAGGGTGGCGGTGAGGAGCGGCTGAATCTTGCTGCGTAGTGCGGCTTGAATCTCGTCCGGCGATTGTCTGGCATCGATCACTTCGAAGTGAAACTCTTTCGCCATCATGTCGAACTCTTTGATCAGGAGCGACTGGTATTTCTTGAAGCTATCGTAGAGATCGCTGCCGAGACGAAGATCCATTCCTGATTCCCAATAGTTCATCCCTTTGGTTTCGATGACGCGCAGCACCAGTGTTTCGACATCGATACGCATGTAGCAGACGAGATCGGGGACCAAGGCGAAGCCGAAGACGTCTCTCGCCCACTGGCGGTTTCCGCTGCGCACAAAATCGCGGGCAAGGGCCGTATAGATGTATCGGTCGGCCAAGACGATGAAGCCTGAGCGAAGCGCGGGAATAATCTCGTGTTCGAGGCGATCCGCAAAGTCGGTGGCGTACAGGAGGCTGAAGGACCATCGGTCGAGAATGTTGCCTTCTTTAGCCATCTCAATCGCCTTCGACATGAGATTGGAACGGGTCCAGCCCGTCGTGACCACACCATAGCCCTGCACCTCCAGCCACTCCTGCAACATCTCGATGTGCGTGGAGCGGCCGACTCCATCGGTGCCTTCGATGGCGATGAGTTTCCCTTTGAGGTCACTCGGGTTTAGGTTCGTCAAACCGTCGCCAAAATACTGTGCGTCGACCATGGGTGCCCCGTCTTGGTTTGTAATCTTTGAGTGCCTCTCCCACGAGCCGGCGCATCTTGTTCTGCTGGGCTTCGATGTCTTTCGTTGCGTCCATCGGGATGAGCTGAAACTCATCGACGACCTTCTCGTATTGGGCCAGGATGCGTGATTGGAAGATGCGGAAGCTTTCGGTCATGTCTGGGCTCAGGTTCAAATCCATGCCGGCTTCGTAGTACTTGAATTGTCCGCGCGTGCCTCCGAGGAGCCGCGAGATGGCGGTCTCGATCGGTATCTTGAAGTAGAAGGCCATGTCCGGGGTGATGGCGAAACTGTACAGCTTGCGAATCCATTCCGGCGACACGCCACGGACCACGTCGCGTGCGAACGCGGTGTACATGTAGCGGTCGGCCAGGACGATCATGCCGGCTTTGAGCGGGGGTAAAATTTCATGATACAGCCTACTGGCAAAGTCGGTTGCGTGTAACAAGCTGAATGTCGTCGGTGTCAGGCTTTTATTTTTCTTTCCCCGTTTGGTCGTGTCTTTGACCAGCTCCGAGGAGTTCCACTCCGTAAAGAAGACTCGATGGCCTTTCGACTCTAGCCATTTGTGTAGCAACAGCAGTTGCGTGCTCTTGCCGGACCCGTCGATGCCTTCGACGGTGATCAGTTTTCCTGGGTACGGATGGGGATGTCCTGATACAGAGAGTTGCTCGCTCATGCAGCCTCGTCTTGTATGATGACGGAAAACTTTACGCGGCGGCGGAATACGCGTTCAAAGAGATCTGCCCTGCCTGCGGCGGCCCAGGTTTCCAACTCTGCATCGCCCGTCACGTGTGCGGTGATAGTGAGGGTAGCGCCCAGCCTCACATCGAGAGTGCGGACGACTGAAAAATGGGTCCGATCCAGACCATCGGCGATCCGAAGCAGGGCGGACAGGATCCGCACGATGCGTTTGTATTTGGGTGAGAGGGTGTTGAATCCCTCATGTCTCAGTTGAGGGATTGCGCGACGGTGGTAGCGTGCCACGTTTGCGACCACCTGTATCTCCTCGCCGGATAATCCTCCGAGGTCGCTATTCGTGATCAGATAGTAGGCGTGCTTGTGGTGCTGGCGCTCGTTGATGAGGTAGCCGACGTCGTGCAGAATCGCGGCATATTCAAGCCAGGTCCGCTCGGTGGGCCCCAAGCGATGGAGGCGCGTTGTTTGGTCGAAGAGGCGCAGGGCTAAGCGGGCGACGTGGAGGCTATGGGTTTCGGGGGCGTGACAGCGACGGGCCAGTGCCATGACATTGCGTCGCCGCACGTCGGGAATTTCCGCTTCCGCTTTAAGCCGCTCACGATGGCGGTGGATAAAGTCGTAGATAATGCCTTCACGAATGGCCTTGTCGCACAGGATGAGTTCGTCTCGCCCTGAGAGTTCCATCAGACGCCGAAGAACCATCGTGGCGGGAAACAGAGTATCGACCCGTTTAGGGTCTAATCCGGGGATCGCCAGTCTCGTTTTAATCGTAGAGTGACGGAGATCCTGTTCGATCTCTTTGACATCTTTGAGTGAAATCGTCGCGAGATTGATTTGGGAGAGCGGGCGATTCATTCGACGAAGATGAATGACTTCCGCCAAGTTGCCCGCCATGCCGGAGGTGGCGATCAGGGAATCGAATCGTTTCGTCATGAACGAATCGAAGGCGCCCTGTAATTGAGCCGTCACCGTGTCTTCGAGTGACTGGAGCATTCCCTCAGATGGTGGCGTACGTTTGAGGAATTCGTCTGCCAGTCGGATGGCGCCCAGCTTCAGGCTTTTTGAGTGGAGGAGTTGGTCACGATTCCCGACCATCAGTTCGACTGACCCACCGCCGACATCCACCGAGAGCGTCGGCTGTTCCGTCATGGGTATGTTGTTTTTGATGCCCAAGAAAATCAGTCTGGCCTCTTCGGTGCCGCTGATGACGCGGACAGTCAGCCCCGTGTGTTCGGCCACGAGATCGATAAAGTCTCCTCCGTTTTTGGCCTCGCGCACGGCACTGGTGGCGACGGCGATGATGCGGTCGTATCCCTTGTTCTTGGCCAGAGTGACAAGATTGCGAATGACGTCGAGTCCACGTGTGATTGCCTCGTCGGAGAGGCGATGGGTTGTAAAGGCGCCATTTCCGAGTCTCGTCATGTCTTTGAAGCGATCGAGGATCTTGTAGCTTGCGTCCGGCTGGATTTCAGCCAACACCATGTGGATGGAATTCGTTCCGATATCGATGACGGCAATCTTTGCCATGAAATAATGAAATCCTATCAAACACTTATACTTGATATGGCGTTAGGCTAGATGAAGGTAGCTTGGCCTGTCAAGGTCGGCAAACTTCAATCGTGGCGACAAGACAGTTGGCTGCTCTCTGGTGGGCAGTCGTGGTACTCTCGCCTATGTCTGATCGTCCATCGTCCATGACTGTGGTCGTGACTGGTGCCTCGACCGGCATCGGTGCGGCTTGTGCACTCGATTGCGCTGGTCGTGGGATGACGGTGTTTGCCGGCGTGCGTGACCCTCGGGCAGGGGAGGTGCTTGCCGCGAAGGCTGGCCCGTCACTCATTCCGATCACGCTTGACGTCACCGATGAGCCGTCAATCATGCGATCTGTCGAGGTAGTGCGACGGGTTGTGGGCGAGGGTGGTCTTGGAGGGCTCGTTAATAACGCCGGGATCGTGATCGGGAGTCCCCTCGAAGTGGTTCCCCTAGCGCAGCTGCGGAAACAGCTTGAGATCAACGTGATCGGGCAGATTGCGGTCACGCAGGCGTTTCTCCCCTTGCTGCGCCGTGGTCGAGGTCGAATTGTGAACATGGGGTCGATTGCCGGACGAGGAACTATCCCACTCTTGGGGCCCTATTCTGCCTCGAAGTATGCGCTGGAGGCGCTGACTGATGCGCTGAGAATGGAACTGCAACCCTGGGGGATTCAGGTGTCGATTATCGAACCGGGGGCGATCGCCACGCCGATTTGGGAGAAATCAGCAAAGGAAGCTGAGGGACTTGAAGCGTCAGTCAGTGAAGAGGCGAAGGTTCTCTACGCCGAGGCGGTGATTCGAATTCGGGAAGCGATTGCCGAAGCAGCCAAACGAGCGATCGCACCGGATGCGGTGGTTCGAGCGGTCCATCATGCGTTGACGGCCTCTCGTCCCCGTACTCGCTATCTCGTGGGCTCCGATGCCAAGCTGCGTGCGTGGATGGTGAAGTGGTTGCCGGATCGAGTTCAGGACAGGCTACTGGTGTGGGCGCTCAAATATCCGCGCGAAGGCTCGGTCTGATGAGGGCACGGGGTGGGGTGATGCGTGAATGGATGAAGGCTGCTGTCAGCCAACCAGGTCGGGGTTGAGCCGACTCATTGGCTTAATCGAAAGGGCTTTGATTTCGTTGTAGATGACCGTGCGTCCTGCCTGGCGAAGGCGCGAGAAGATTCCTTCCACAATCACCTGGTCGCCTTCCCGAACTTTGACTTGACCGAGAGTGACAATTTTCAGCGTGCCGGCCTGATCCTTCAAGAGAAACCCATAGGCTGGTTGACCTTGCCGATTCGTCGCGAGTTGGACGTTGGTGACTTGGCCGGTCACCACCACTTCTTGGTGGTCGTACTGCTCGGGATGGGTGAGGAGCTCGGTGATCTCCAGAAGACTGGATGCATGAACAAGTAACGGTACAGAGAGAAAGGTGAGTAGGGTGAGCAGAAGAAAGAGGAGGCGTCCTGTTCGATGACGCAGAAACACTCCCTGAATGTTGGACCGTCTAGCCATGGTGTGAATGTATTATACCGTACCGGGAGCAAAGTGCAATCGTTACCATTTATCGGAGGGCCTTCCGCTCACATCTTCTCCCCTCATACTGTTGAGGATCTGAGTCTGCATTTCGCTTAATTCTTTGACCGGAGGTTCGGCAGGGGCGTCAAGCGCGCCGACTACAATCTTGGGTGTGGCTGCGGTTCGTTTAAGCAAGTCTTCATCCACGGCTTCGGGAGAGTGCTCCATGTCGTTGAGGATGGTGATGAGCCGCTGCAGACCAAACAAGTTCCTGGTGATTTCCGAGTGCATGGCATTGGAGCTGGCCCCGAAAACGAGCGAGGTCCAGAACTTAACTTCGATTTCCTCTGCCAGGCTCCCCCAGATCATGGCGGTCAGTTTGTCGATGAGCGCGGATTCTGTTTTTTCCAACCCGTCGTAGGTCGAGTGTGAACGTTCGATGGGCTGCTTCGCGAGGACCGAAAATGTTTCCTTCCACAAATCCAATGGCGAGATCGCCGTGGCTGCTGCGCCGGCTTGTAATGTGGCCTGGAGGGCCTGGAGGTACTGGGTGAGGTATTTCACTTTGCGGGCGGCGAGACTGCTGGCGGGAAGGCCCCATACATGCGCGATTTCGTGATCTTGTAGAGGCGCAGAGATCGCGCTCTGCCGCTCACGTTCTGCCAGATTGAGTCTGGTGCGATACTTTTCGGCCATGCGGAGTTGGGTTTGGAATTCGATGCTGAGCCGTTGCTGCTGGTAATCTTCAGCCGTGATTTCATCAGCTTCCCAACGTTGCTCGAGTAGGCGGATTGCCGGTTTGGGCAGCACCGTTCTCGCAGATGCATGTAAGGTGTCAAGCCTGTCGGCGGAGACGGAGAAACGCTCGGCCAGGAGGGTGCGGGCACGGTCGGCGAAGGCCTCGCGGAGTCGCGCGAGACTCCGAAGACTTTCGCATTGCAGCCACGTCCGTTCCCGCTTGAGCCGCACCTGCCGACGGTATTGGTCGCGCCGATCCGTGACCACCTTAATCGATTCCTTGGTCATGGTGGTGTTGGTGGGCTTGGTCCCGGCAACGCAGCGGGGATCCGGTCGATCCGCCACGATATACAGAATTTCTTCGTCCGTCACGTCGAAGTACTGGAGCAGGATCAGTCGAAGCAAAATCCGCCCTTGCATCGGCATGGCATCGATGACGGATCGGATCAACTCAACCGTCAGGGGCGATGTGAATGGGGCTATTGTGTTCATTGGGCTATGAGCTTCTACGCGTTGCCGGAATGATGTGATTCCAGATAGAGGGCCACATATTCTCGAATCTCTTGAATGGTTCCACTGACGAACATGTCCCGTGGGATTTCCACGCGCGTGAGAGTCGCTGGATCGACCCCACGTTCAATCGCGTAGTCTTCGTCGATATATAGGCTTACCGACCCGTCTGGAAAGCGTACCGCGTAGAGTGCGTTATTGTCAGCCATTGGCCTGTGGAGGCACCGATTTCTTGAATGTCCGCCTCTCAGTTCATACAGGTATCATATAGGAGATTTCGCTGTCAAAGCGGAGCATCTTTTCTGGATTGCTGGGTCAGCGTGTACACAATACAACGGTGCGGTTACAGGGAGTCGGCAGCAGAATCGGCCAGGGGGGTGCTCAAAAAGCACAGCCTTCGATCATGAGATCGAAGGCTGTGTTCAATGCAATGTCTCGACATCGAATCAGCCTCCGAGCGTGTCGAGCGTTTCCTTGAGACTCTTGCGAATACAGGTGAAAATCGGCGTATCGCGTAGCGTGTAGCGTGAGCCTTCGGTTTCGCGGAGTGCCATCACGAGATCCAGGAAGTCTTCCGGCTTATCGCTTTCAAACGCCACCACCCATTCCTGGTCGTCCAACCCGAATGAATAGGTCGTGTTCAGTTTGACCGAGGGAAAGCGATGGCCGACTTCAATGTGTTCGTCCATCATGCCCTGCCGCGCCGCTTTTGTGAGCAGGAACCAGTCGCGCGTTTTCAGGAACGGGTAGACGAAAATATATTTGGCTTTCCCGGGAACGACGGTCAGACGCTTGCTCTCTTGATTTTCGTGGGTGTGATGATCTACGTAGACCGAGCGTTTGGTGATCGCAAGATAGGAATAGGGGGTGGTCAGATACTGTCCTAACCCAGAGGCCAGAATTTTCGTGGTCATGTCCTGGAAGAGTTCCATTTCGTAGCTGATCCTCCAGAGCATGATATCGCAATCGCCCCTAATTCCGACCGAGGAGTACGCCACCACGAGGACTTTACCTGTGTAATCCTCGACTGCACGGATAAACTCCTGTTTGCCTTTTGTACGTTCACTCTCAGGCAGGCGCCGCCAAGCCGGGTCGATTTTATAGAAAGCGAAGTTCACATATTGGCGTCTCGGTGCTTGAGGTGCTGGGGCTTGTTCAGGGGTGGACATCGAAACTCCTCCGTATAACTTCCTTAAAAGTAGGCGAATCCTGACGATTTATAAATAGGTCTGCTGCGATCTCCGATATTTGGGCGAGAGGCACGGGACCGTTGACTTTGAAGCGTGTTCACGACGGCATTCGTGAATAATGTCGGCTTGCCGACGGGTTGGATTTTTATCACTTCACCTTTGCTGTTGTCAACGGGTAGAGAAGGCTGGGCCGTTCGTTGACATGGAAAGAGCGTTCTGGTACTGGCATGCTCATGTGGGGGACAGAGGTTCATCGGCACGCCGCCCAGAGGTTCCCGCCGACGGGTTGCTTGAAGAGTCTATGGCTCTGTCTTGGCGTTCTTGTGTCAAGTAGTCTGGCTCATGTGTCGGCGCATGCCATCGATGTGCACCCCACCGCGGAGCAGATTCAGATCGCACTCGACCGGGGAAAAGAGGCGGGGCAGAAGCAGCGTCCTCCAGATATCTTTTATATTCGATTCGGCGCAACCGACGAGCTCCATTCCAACGGGTTTTTGATCACGAAGCTCGGAGGACTATCGGTCATGGCGACACATATGGCTCTGCGGGGGCTGCAGCCGAGCGAAACTGATGTGACGCAAGTGCTAGAAGGCCAGACCCTTCTGGTCAGCACCGTCATCTTCGGGAATGCTCCCAACTTCGCGGTGGACAGTTATATGGTGTTCGACCAGGGAGGGAACACAATCAAGCCCGTGACTGTCCGTTTCGATGGGGTCGCCAATCGCAGTGCAGCCTGGTCGGAAAGCCCACGATTTAAAGCGAAAGTCGTGGCGTCCTTCAACTATGCCGACTTCGATCCGAGTGCCAACACGACCATCACGGTCTTTCCGGCGGACGGGGGAGAGGAGCGCTTTAGTGTAGACTTTTCCCAGATCCCTTAGCAGGATGATGAAAAAGTCCGTCAGCGGCGTTCTCGCCTCGAACGCATCCTCAACGTAGCCCACTTGGGAAACGAGCTGTTTGGGCAGCTCGGGATGGGCGGGTGAGGAACGCTACGCCTCCGGTGCTTTCATCTGCTGCAGCCTTGCTGAACGGCCTTTTTGATCATCCCGCAGGCGAGGACCATCGAAGTCCTCTTGAGGCAACATAGCGCTGCGACAACTTGGGAAGGCATTTATGGTTCCACATGTCGACGCAGAAATCATCGCGATCGGTACTGAACTGTTGATCGGGGGCCGATCCGATTTCAATTCGCTCTTCCTTGCCGATGAACTCGGAAAACTCGGGATCGCAGTTCGATTCAAATCGGTCGTCGGTGATGAACGGCACGACATCGTCACGGCTATTCACACAGCTGTGAAGCGAGCCCAGGTGATCATTTTGACTGGCGGGCTGGGTCCCACGGTGGACGATTGCACGAGAGAGGCCGTGGCCTCCGCGACCGGACGCCGGCTCGGTCGTCGCAAGGAAGCATTGGAAAGCATGACGGCCCGACTCGCGCAATGGGGCCGCAGGCCAAACCGCGCGCAGTTGCGCCAAGCCATGATTCCATCCGGCGCCACCATCTTGAAGAATCCGGTCGGTTCTGCGCCGGGGTTTTGTCTGACATGGAAGAAGGTGTTGATCGTTTCGTTGCCCGGCGTGGCGCGGGAAATGGAAGAGATGATGCGGCAGGAAGTCGTGCCATTACTACGCACATCAAGTGAATCGCCAGGCAGGCCTCAACGAGCGCCGATCGTTCGTCAGGTATTTCATACATTCGGCCTAGCGGAGGCGGATGTCGATGCCAAGCTCAAAGGGCTCATTCCAAATGGAGCGCCGGTTGATCTGGGGCTCCTCGTATCGCCCCTGGGCGTGCTGGTCTCGCTGACGACGAAGGGAAACCAATCTGCCCTGGAGAAGAATCGTGATCTGCTGCAGAGGCTGGTACGCGACGTCCGCTCACGACTCAGTGACTGGCTCTTTGCCGAGGGGCGCGACACGATGGAAGACATCGTCGGGCGGGAACTCACCAAACGGAGACTCATGTTGGCGGTCGCGGAATCCTGCACCGGTGGATTGATCGGCCATCGGTTGACACAGGTGGCTGGTTCATCTGCCTATGTGGATCGTGGCGCTATCTGCTATAGCAATCGAGCGAAAACGGAAATGCTGGGTGTGCCGGCGGAACTGATTGCCAGACATGGCGCGGTGAGTAACGAGGTTGCCGTCGCGATGGCCAGCGGCATTCGCGAGCGTGCCAACGTCTCGGTGGGACTCAGCGTCACCGGCATCGCTGGGCCCGGCGGCGGGACCGAAGCTAAGCCAGTCGGGCTGGTCTATGTTGGGTTGGATGATGGAACCGGCCGGCCAATTGCGCGGGAATTCCGGTTTCACGGCGACCGGAATGCCATCAAACAACGTTCGTCACAAGCCGCATTGGATCTCCTTCGCCGCTGGTTGCTCGATCAGGAGTCGAAGTGATCCGGGCGTTCCTTGCCGTCGAACTGTCGCAAGAGCTTCGGGCCGAACTGGCCGTTGTCCAACAGGACTTGAAGCGTCGCATTGAGCTGGAGATAAAGGGACACACGCGCATCTCTTGGGCGCAGCCGGCCAAGATGCATCTCGCGATCAAGTTTCTTGGCGACATGGATGAGCAGCTGATTGATCCCTTGTCTGTTGCGGTCGAACAGGCGATCGCAAATAAGAGAGCAGTGAATGTGCCGCTTGAACAACTTGGTGCCTTTCCGCATTCGCACAATCCACGCGTGCTGTGGGTTGGGCCGTCGGAGAATTGGGAGCGAGGAGCAGAAGCGAAGCGACTCGCTGAGATCCATGTCGCGATCGAACAGGCTTGCGAAGGCTTAAATTTTCTTCGTGAGACAAATTCGTTCAGCCCGCATCTGACCTTGGCGAGGATGAAGATGGGAGAGCGACATATTGGAGTGGCCTTGGACAAGAGCGGAGTGCTGGATCGACCGCTTTCATTGGGCTCATTAGCGGTGGGGTCGGTCGTGCTGATGCAGAGTGAATTGACGCCGGCCGGTTCAATCTATACGAAGCGCTGGGAGGTGCAGCTGCGGGGTTAATCGTCCGATGCAGTGGCCGACAATGAGCGGCGGATCTCATCGGATACCTCTCGCAGTGCCACCGTCAGATTGCGAAAGGTGCGATTAAGGTGAGTCATCACCTCAGGCTCATGTTCTCCCCAAGCCCAAAACGATAACATCAGCTGTTGGCCCCGCTGCAGTTCCAGCGGCCCAGGTAGGGTCGTAAATCTGACCGACATGATCGTGGCACCGATGGCGCCCCATTCAAATGCGGGATCGGTTCGTCTCAAGGCATGAGCGGCGGCGTTGGTCAACCAGTGAATCTGCTCAGGAGAGGTATTCAATATCAAGTTTCGGTAGAGAAGCATCAGTCGGCCTGAGCACTGCAGGCGCTTGGAGGGCTGAGTACTCGTCGTGGTTGTCGCACCGCTAAAGGCAGAGTCATTGGACTCAAGGACCGACTCGGAGCCATTGAGCCACTCAAGGAGCCGATAGAAGGTCTCGGTCGCAGGGTAGGTGGCCCATTCCTGCATATCCTCAAGCGACGACCGGATGAGTTCAGGGTGGCTTCTGAAATCGTAATATCGATGTGTTAGATCGGACTCACCGTCTATCCAAGGGTGAGATCGAGGGCTGAAAGAGACGGGGTCGCTGTGTTCGTATATCTTCATCGTCCATTCAACGCCGTGAATTCTCAGACCATCAGCTGACACGAGGAGCTGCGACTTGCCTTGGAGCATAGCAGGACGCCATCCACGATATATGAATCCCCGTCACCTTTGCTAGCAGGATGCTGAAAAAGTCCGCCAGCGGCGTTCTCGCACGCCTCGCCTCTTCGCTCGCTGCGGACTTGCTGGACGGCCTTTTTGAGCATCCTGAGGTTATTCTGCCTTCATCACCGTACGGAAAATTCCAACCATATTTTCGGCATCAACCGCGTTTTTCCGCAGCCTGCTAGTCTCTTTGTGGGTAAACGTCTGATCGCTGCATAATGAGGAGTAGGTGCGGACGCGAGGCGAGGACATCGCTGACGGCGTTTATTCTAACAGACTGCGGAAACACTCCGTGGGCAGGACAAGATATCACAGGTTTGGCTGTGTGGCATAAGAGGAGGACGTTCACGCAGGATGCTTAAAAAAGCCGTTCAGTGGCGGACTGTTTCAGACTCCTGCTAATGCTGCTGGGGCTGTTCGCGCATGGTGCGGCAGAAGAGTTCGGTCAGAGTGGGATCGAAGGCGGTGCCGGCTTGCTGCTCGATCTGTTGCAGGGCTTCGTTGATGGGGAGGGACGTTCGCTCTGGCTTTTCAGCGTTGAGGTCGTCAAACACTTGGGCAATGCCGACAATGCGAGCGAGCAAGGGTATGCGGTCTTCTCGTAAGCCAAACGGGTAGCCTGTTCCGTCCCATCGTTCGTGATGGAGGGCGATAATCTGCACGGCGTCGGCTGATAAGCCCATCGCTCGACCCATCTTCGCACCGAGGTCGGGATGATGGATCAGCGGGTCTGATTCCGCATTCAACACGTGACTGCCCGGGACGCTGAGCAGATCAAGATCATGGAGGAGAGCGCCGAGCGCGAGCGACTGCTGATCAGCGATGGAAAGGCTGAGTCGATTCGCAATCAGCGTTGCGTAATAACTCACGCGGCTTCCGTGATTGAGGAGGTGGCGATCCTTGGCTTCCATGAGATCGGAGATCAGGGGAACCAAGGGCGAGGTCTGATCGCTCTGCGACGCAGAGAGCGATTCCATGCGGTTCATGGCAGTATAGTCGTTGATGAGGGTCTGCCATGAGTTGGTACAAGTCGGCTCTGGGCCCCAGAGTGCCCTCGAGCTGGTGAGGCGCGGGCGTAGTTGATCGAGCCGCAATTTTTTCTGAGCGGTCTGCAAGCAAATAGCCAGCAATTCTGAGGCATTGAACGGTTTCAGGAGGAATCCAGCCGCGCCATGGCGGATACAATCCATCGCCGATTGAAGACTGCCATAGGCCGTGACCATGATGACTTCGGTCTCGGCATGCGCGTACTTGATGTCGCGTAAGAGGTCCGATCCTGAACAATCGGGCAATTTTAGGTCTAACGTGACCAGATCGACGCCGTGATCGTTGAGGATTGCTAGGGTTGTGCGTGCATTCTCCGCGGTGAGAATGTGGAAGTCCTGCTTGAGGATCTGTGTGAGTGCCGCGCGGGGAGCAGTTTCATCGTCGACGATCAGGACCGTTGGTTTGTGATGGGCAGGAGTCAGCACGAAGGAGGAAAGCATTCGTCATGTTGTAGACCTTGCTGGTTGAATCGTCAAGGAATTCGAAAATGTGTGCAGGATTCATCATTGATTTTGTTTGGAGTGGATCAGATGGTCGCGTAGCCAATTTTGCCACTCGTCTCAGTTCACAGAAAAGCACTCCGATGAAGAAGACCATGCTGATGACGGTATGGGGTATGGTATCGATCGGAAGGTCGCCCATCGTGTAGGCCGGGGAGGTCAATGCATAGGCTGAAGCGGATAAGGAAACGGTCAAGGGGGACGTGGAGACGACGATCGAAGAGTCGACGGGCAATCTGCGTCGTTGATTACGGGGTGCTCAGCGCGAAGCCGCCGGTGCGTTGCTCACCAACTCAGGCGGTGGAACCATATTCTGCCGCGCCCGCTTGACGACTGATCGTTCTTTTTGTACAGTGCTCGTATGAAATATGGTGTGTCAGTCACAGTCCTCTTCGTTACCCTGGCGTTGATTTCTGGTGAGAGTCGCGCATCCGAGCCGTTCGACCTCGATGAGCCCTTCAATCAGGCCATCACGAAGGAGGTGTTACGGTCGTTCCTGAACCAAGCCTTGGATGTCTTGGACGATCACCTGGAAATAATAGGCTCGTTGAGTCCAGATGAGAAACATGGAGATCGACAACAGCATTTGAAATTTCGCTTCTATCCAGAAGGCAAGTCGCAATCCAACGAATCCGTGACGGCTGAAGGTTGGGTCGACCAAGCCCCTCATTCAAACCAACAAGGTTTCCATTTTCGGTTCTCCCTACCAAAGCCCACTCCGCATCAGGTCCCCTTTGAGTCCGGGCACGTCCTCTAGCAGGCGTGCAGCCTCCCCAGACGTAGGGTAGTGCGTTGACCTTCTTCACAATATCCCGCTAGGTTTCTTCTGCCCGACTGGGTATAATCCACCGTTCTTTCCATCACACGAGGAGCACCCATGGCTGAAAAAGACGACAAGAAACGCGCACTGGATCTGGCTTTGTCTCAAATCGAAAAACAATATGGGAAGGGCGCCATCATGAAGTTGGGGGGGGCTGATGCCCCCGTGGATATTCCGGCGATTTCGACCGGGTCCCTCGGACTCGATATTGCCCTGGGTGTCGGCGGGCTTCCCCGTGGCCGGGTGGCCGAGATCTTTGGTCCCGAGTCCTCGGGTAAGACGACGCTGACCCTGCATGTGATTGCGGAAGCCCAGAAGGCCGGTGGTACCGCTGCGTTTATCGATGCCGAACATGCATTGGATTTGGGCTATGCCAAGAAGTTGGGCGTGCAGGTGGATGATCTGTTGGTGTCGCAGCCCGATACCGGCGAGCAGGCGCTGGAAATTGCCGAGACGCTTGTTCGGAGCGGGGCGATCGATGTCATCGTGGTGGACTCTGTCGCCGCGCTTGTGCCGAGAGCTGAAATCGAAGGCGAAATGGGGGATGCGCATATGGGGCTGCAAGCGAGGCTGATGTCGCAGGCCCTTCGCAAATTGACGGCGGCCATTTCTAAGTCGCAGACGACCCTGATTTTCATTAATCAGATCAGGATGAAGATCGGCGTGATGTTTGGCAACCCGGAGACGACGACCGGCGGGAACGCACTCAAGTTCTATTCGTCTGTGCGGCTGGATATCCGCCGCATTGAGTCGATCAAGGAAGGGCAGGAGGTGACCGGTAGCCGCGTGCGCGTGAAGGTGGTGAAAAACAAGATGGCGCCTCCGTTTAAACAGGCGGAGTTCGACATCATGTTTGCGCAAGGCATTTCGAAACCAGGCGAGTTGGTCGATCTCGGGGTCGAGAAGAAGGTGGTGGAAAAGTCCGGGGCCTGGTATTCCTATCAGGGCGAGCGGCTCGGGCAGGGACGCGACGCGGTACGAGATTTTCTTTTGAATAATCAGACGTTGGCGCGTGAGATTGAAGGGAAGCTGCGTGACTTGGCCGGTCTGCCTGGGCGGACGCCTGAGAAGCCCTCTGCTGTGCCTGTGAAAGACGAAAAAAAGGCCGAAGAGAAACGTGAGGAGCGGCGACCGCACAAAGTCGGGGCCTAAACAGATTCCGAAAAGCGATGTGGGTATGCGAGAGCTTCGATGGTCTGCATGTGCAGAACAATGGGAGAACATGCTTGCAGGATGTTCAAAATGGCTGTCCAGCAAGGCCGCAGCGACTGCAGGCCCGAGGCCGTACTCTCGGGGTACGTGGAGGGTCTGCACGATGCGAGAACGCTGCATGGGATCAGACGCGTCTTGGCGCGCCGGGGTTGGGCGGGTGAGAAGAGCGACTTTTTCAGCATCCTGCTAACGGCAGATGAGTAGGCGAGTGACAGACAAGGCCGCCCCATCTCCCGATCGGTGGTTGCAGCTGGCGATGCGCGCGCTGGCCCGCAGCGATCGTACGACGGCGCAGATCGAACGATTGCTTACGGCGAAGGGGGCGTCTCCCTCGCAGATACGAGCCGCAGTTCGACGGCTGACAGCGTTGCGATACCTTGACGATGCCGCGTTTGCTGGGCGGTGGGCCGATCAACGACTCGCACGCATGCCGATGGGGCGTGCGCGTCTGCAGGAAGAGCTGCTCGCGACCGGTTGCCCTGCACACATCGTGCAGACCACGTTGCGGACCACCTTCCGTAAGGTCAGCGAACAGGACCTGGCCATGCAAGTGGTAACGATGGCTATCCGGGCCACCTCGGCACAGAGGCTTGGCCGTGTCGCGAGACTCTTGAGCCAACGAGGCTTTGACGAAGACACCATTGAGACAGTGATGGGGCCGCTGATGCGGGAGAGACGTTAGGATGACATGAATAACAGCACTCAAGAATTGCGGCAAGTCTTCATTCGATATTTTGAACAGCAAGGCCATCAGGCCGTGCCGAGTTCCGCCTTGATTCCTCAGGCCGATCCGACGTTGCTCTTCACCAATGCCGGGATGAACCAGTTTAAGCGGGTGTTCCTCGGAGAGGACACGCGCACCTACAGGCGAGCGGTCACCGTGCAGAAGTGTCTCCGTGCTGGGGGCAAACACAACGATCTGGAGAATGTCGGCTATACCAGACGCCACCATACGTTCTTTGAAATGTTGGGTAACTTCTCCTTCGGCGACTACTTCAAGGAAGAGGCCATCCTGTTCGGCTGGGAGTTTCTGACCAAGACGGTTGGTCTTGATAAGGACCGGATGTGGGTCACGGTCTTCCGCGACGATGACGAAGCGGACCAACTGTGGAAGAAAGTTGGAGTGCCGGCCTCGCGCATCGTGCGGTGCGGCGAGAAGGAAAATTTTTGGCAGATGGGGGATACAGGCCCCTGTGGGCCCTGCTCGGAACTCCATTTCGATCAGGGACCGTCGGTCCCGGGTGATGATAAACCGAACGGGGAGGGTGATCGCGTCCTCGAAATCTGGAATCTCGTTTTCATGCAGTTTAATCGGGATGCTGCGGGGACGTTGCATCCCTTACCCAGGCCCAGCATCGATACGGGTATGGGATTGGAACGGTTGGCAGCAGTGGCACAAGGCGTCTACAGCAACTATGACAGCGATGTGTTCACGCCGTTGCTCAGCGCCGTGGGCATCAGGGCCGGGGTTCGGTATGGGGAGCAGGATCAGACCGATCGGTCGATGCGCGTGGTGGCGGACCATCTTCGCGCAATCACGTTCTTAATGGCGGATGGTGTATTGCCGTCGAACGAGGGGCGAGGCTATGTGCTCCGACGGATTCTGCGCCGGGCGGCACGTCATGGACGGCTGCTGGGCGTTGTCGAGCCCTTTCTCCATGAGTTGACGGCGGCGGTCGTGAACCAAATGGCCGGGGTCTATTCAGAAGTCCGAGACGCTGCCGCGACGATTGCCGAAGCGACGAGAGGTGAAGAGGAGCGGTTCATTGCCGCGCTCGATCAGGGGTTGCCGATTCTCACCGAGATGATTGTGAACGCGCGCTCGGCAGGAGGAAACATCCTTATGGGTCCTGACGTGTTCAAGCTCTACGATACCTATGGGTTCCCGATAGACCTGATGGGAGAAGCGTGCCGTGAGCAGGGGATGACGCTTGATGAGGCAGGGTTCGATCAGGCTATTGAGGAACAGAGGACTCGTGCGCGCAAGACAGGCGGGTTCGTACAGGAAATTGCTCGGCCTGCCGTCGCGGAGCTGGTCGGGCGCGTCGGGGCCACGAAGTTTGTCGGCTATGATCGGCTGGAGAGCGACAGCCTCGTGCAGGCGATTTTGAAAGGCGACCGATTGGTCAAGGAAGCGGCGGAAGGCGATGAGGTTGAGTTGGTCCTCGAAGTGACACCCTTCTATGCGGAAGGTGGTGGACAGGTCGGCGACCAGGGCGTTCTAACGGGCCTTGATGGGCGGGTGGAGATCACGGAAACCACGAGGCCTGCACCGACCGTGATTCTGCACAAGGGGACTGTGACGAAAGGGCGAATTCGTGAGGGCGAGCAACTGCGTATGACCGTCAATGCGACGACGCGGCAAGACGCCCAACGAAATCATACCGCCACCCACTTGCTCCATGCAGCCTTGCGCGACATGCTGGGTCCTCACGTCAAACAGTACGGGTCGCTTGTCGGGCCAAACCGTTTGCGGTTCGACTTTGCCCATTTCAGACCGTTGTCCTCCCGCGATGTGGATGAGATTGAAACGGTCGTGAACAACGAGGTACGGAAGAACGAACGGGTCGCGACCGAAGTGATGAACATTCAGGATGCGGTGGCCAAGGGTGCGTTGGCCTTCTTCGGAGATAAGTATGGCGAGCAAGTGCGGGTGGTGACGGTCGAGTCCTTCAGCAAGGAGCTGTGTGGTGGGACGCACTGTCTGCAGACAGGGGAGATCGGTCTGTTGAGGATTGTATCGGAGACCGGTGTCGCGGCTGGTGTGCGCCGTATCGAAGCCCAGACAGGGAGCGGGGCGTTCTCACAAATGAAGAAGCTGGAGACGGACATTCGTGAACTTTCTGACTTGCTCAAGGTCGGCCAGTCCGAATTGGTAGCCAAAACACGCAAAGTCATGACGCAGTTGAAAGACAAGGAACGCGAGCTGGAAGAGCTGAAGTTGAAAATGGCCGGCAGCTCAGCCGTCGACGCGACAGCAAAAACCATCGCCGGTATTCAAGTGCATGTGCAGCGGACCGACGGATTGGATGTGAATGGCATGCGGGCGCTGGCCGATCAGTTGCGGGACAAGTTGAAGAGTGGTGTCGTGGCCCTGGGCGCCGCCAACGATGGCAAAGTCTCGCTACTGGTCGTCGTCACGAAGGACTTGATTGCTCGGCTGAAAGCAGGCGACCTCATCAAGGAGATGGCGACGGAGGTCGGCGGGACCGGCGGTGGAAGGCCGGAAATGGCGCAGGCTGGCGGCAAGGATCCGGCTAAACTGGATGTGGCGTTGGAAAAGGTCTTTGGCCTGGTCGAACGGATGGCGGAGCGGTAGACTCAATGGAGGAAGGTAAGCGAGTTCTCGCGATCGATTACGGAACCAAACGGATTGGGGTAGCCCTGAGCGACGAACTGGGTTGGACCGCCCAACCACTTGAGACGCTCAATCGCCGCACCTTGGACCGGGACATTGCCCATATTCTGTCCCTCGTCGTGACGTATGAAGTCAGGCACGTGCTGTTGGGCTTTCCCCTTCAACTGGATGGCCGGGAGGGTCCGGCGATCCAGGCGATGCGCGAGTTCCAGACCCGGTTGGAACAGGGAGTGCCGGTTCCCGTTATTCTGTGGGACGAACGGTTGACGACGAAGTCGGCTGAAGACCTCTTGATTGCAGCCGATGTCAGCAGGAAGAAGCGAAAGGGCGTAGTGGATCGCATCGCCGCTTCGATTTTGCTCCAGAGCTATCTGGCGAGCCTTGAACCGGTGCCGAAGAGGGCACTGGAAGGATGGTTGGATGAGTCGAGTACGGAATTAGTAGAGCCACCTGATGAACCTACGGATCATTTTCGGACTTCTACTGGTCGCAATGGTCGTTCTTGGCGTCGCGGCCTATCAGACGATTCGCTGGGCTGAAGGTCCGGCTATTCCCTCGAATGCGCACCCTCCCTCGAAAGTCGTCGTCATCCCTGACGGTTCGACATTTCAACATGTCGCTGCGCTGCTTGAGCGAGAAGGATTGATCAAGAGCAGCTTCATGTTTGTCCTGTTTGGAAAAGTACAATCTGCCGACCGGAAAGTTCATGCAGGTGAGTATGAGCTGAATCCCGGTATGACTCCGGCGGAGATTCTCTCGAAGTTGCTCAACGGCCAAGTGCTGCTCCATTCGCTCACGATTCCCGAAGGGCTCACCATCACCCAAATCGCCGAGGTGGCCTCGCAGCAGGGCCTTGCGGATCCCGTGGAGTTTCTCCGGCTTGCGAAGGATCGAGCGTTCATTGCGTCGCTTGGGATCAACGCGGAGACGCTGGAGGGATATCTCTATCCCAATACCTATAAGTTTCCTCGTCCCATCAAGGCGCGAGAGGTGTTGGTGGTCATGGTCGAGCAGCTCAAGCAGGTGCTAGGACCGGATCTTCTCGCTCGGATGCAGGAACTGAAGATGACCATGCACGAAGTGCTGACCCTTGCCTCCGTGATCGAAAAAGAGACCGGTTCCGGCGGCGAGCGGTCGGAGATTTCAGCGGTATTTCACAACCGTCTCAAGAAGCACATTCCGTTACAAAGCGATCCGACCGTCATTTATGGCTTGCCGGCATTTGACGGAAATTTACGCAAGAAAGACCTGTCGAGTCCCAGCCCCTACAATACCTATCGAGTGCAGGGGTTGCCGCCTGGACCGATTGCCAACCCGGGCATTCAAGCGATTCGCGCGACACTCTATCCGTCCAATTCGAGCTTCCTGTATTTTGTCTCGCGGAACGACGGCACGCACCAGTTCTCTGCGACACTGATCGAACACAACAAGGCGGTGGAGAAATATCAGAAGCGGCCCTTTCGTCGCGGACCCCACTCCCAGACGTCAATCGTCCCAGGGGAAGGGGCTTTTGCCCACAAGGAAGGAGTGTCGTGAGTGATGTCTGAATGGAATTTATCGGAACGTATCGACCATACCGTGCTTCGGCCGGACGCGACAAAAACGGATGTCATGCGGCTGTGCCAGGAAGCAAGGGAATTCCAATTCATCGTGATTTTCGTCCCGCCTAGCTATGTGGATGACGCGGTGGCCGCTGTCGCAGGCGCGGCGATTCTGGGCGGCATCCCGATTGGGTTTCCTCTGGGCGGTCACACGACCAAGACCAAAGTTGCCGAAGCGGTTGAAGCGGTCTCCCGCGGCGCGCGCGTGCTGGATATGGTCATGAATATAAGCCGGCTGAAGTCGGGAGATCGTGAGTATGTGCGACAGGACATTGCTGAAGTGGTGAAGGCGACACCGGGCGTCGAGCACAAGGTCATACTCGAAACCTGTTATTTGACCGATCAAGAGAAGCGTACGGCCTGTCAGTTGGTAGTGGAGGCGGGAGCCGACTATGTGAAGACTTCGACTGGTTTCGGCCCCTCCGGTGCGACGGTTGAAGATGTGAGATTGATGAAAGAGGCTGTGGCCGGCCAGGCCAAGGTGAAGGCCTCCGGAGGAATTAGAGACTGGAAGACTACGCTGGTCATGCTGCAAGCCGGTGCGGATCGAATCGGCACCAGCGCAAGTCTCGCGATCATGGCCGAGTGGAAACGGCAACGGCCACCTGCCGCATAACGAAGGTCACTCCATACCCGATGCGTCTCGCTTCTGCTATAGTGCGCCCATGATTACTCGTGTCATTGTGCTGGTGATTGATGGACTCGGTGTCGGAGCCATGCCCGATGCGTCGGAGTACGGCGATGCCGGTTCCAACACCTTGTCTCATCTGGCCGATGCCGTTGGCGGACTCGATCTCCCCACGTTGGAGGCGCTTGGGCTTGGCCACATCACGGAGATCAAAGGCGTGCGGGCGATGGGGCAGCCGGAAGGATGTTTCGGCCGTCTTGGATTTCTCTCGAAGGGGGTGGATTCCATAGCCGGCTATTGGGAAATGGCGGGTCATCTGACGGACGTTGCCGGGCCGCTCTATCCCAACGGGTTTCCTCCTGACATGGTTGGGGTCCTCGAACAGGCCTTTGGCCGTAAGATCGTCGGCAATCGCCGCTCGTCCGGAGTCGTCATGCTGCGCGAGTGTGAAGCCGAACATCTGTCGTCGGACGCGCTGATCGTCTGGACGGACGGGCGACGAACCTGCCATGTGGCGGCGCATGCGAGCGCCATGGGCCGGGACGAGTTTTTGCAGCGTTGTCGGGTTGCGAGAAAACTACTCAAGGACCCCTGGGGAATTATTCGTGTATCAGCCCACCCTCTCTTGGGTGATACCGGTGCGGTACAGTTCAGCCCACAACCCCGCGAGTTCGTGCTTGAACCTCCTGGACCGACCATGTTCGATGTGCTCAATCGTGCGAGCCAGATTCTGATCGGGGTCGGGACAGTCGGTGATCTTTTCAGTGGTCGTGGGCTCACTCGTTCCGTTCCCGTTGGGCATTGGACCGCGTTAGTGACTGAGGTCACGGGGATGTTGAAAAAGGTTCCCCGCGGATTGATTATTGCCGGGCTCGATGTTCTGGAATCGGATGTGGCACAGTCGGCTACGGCCCTCCATGATTTCGATCGACAACTGTCCGGGTTGCTTGAACAGCTTCGTCCAGGCGACCTGCTCGTTCTGACGGGCGATCATGGACGGGATCTCACGAAGGCGGATCAGCTCCCGACGCGGGAATATGTGCCCCTCTTGGCTATGGGGCCAAAGTTGGCCCATGGGGTTCATCTCGGCATCAGAGCGTCTGCTGCTGATCTGGGACATACCATTGTGGAAGCGCTACAAGGGGGGCAACTGCCTGTGGGTGAAAGCTTTCTCGATGCGCTCCGCACAGGGTAGTTGTTGGACGTAACACGTGAAATGTGAAACGTAAGGGGTAAAGGAAGCATACGGATCTTTGGAATGTCCTACGAACGCAAACTGAAAGAACTGCATCTAGAGTTGCCCCCACCGCCGCAACCGTTGGCCACCTACGTTCCGGCGGTCCTGGTCGGAGATCTCTTGTTTTTGTCCGGTGTCCTTCCCATGCAAGACGGACAGGTGGCGTTCTCCGGTAAGCTTGGACGTGATTTGACGATCGAGCAGGGGATGGAAGCGGCCAGGCTCGCTCTCCTGAATGCATTGGCGATTGCCAAGCAGGAGCTCGGGACGTTGGACCGCATTACGCGCGTTGTGAAGGTCGTTGGGCATGTGGCGTCGGCGGAAGGTTTTGTGCAGCAGCCCCAAGTCCTCAACGGAGCCTCAGACCTCTTGATTGAGATCTTTGGAGAAGCTGGTCGTCATGCCCGTGCGGCGGTGGGGGCTGCTGAGTTGCCTCGCGGGGCTCCCGTCGAAATTGAAGTCATCTTTTCCGTCTCCTGATCGGTCTCTCTGGAACAGTGAAACGTGAGGCGTGTAACGTGAAACGTAGGATCGTCGAGCGCGCTTCATTCGAAACCTCTCACCGTTCACGTTTTACCTTTCACGGGAGACCATGGCAGCCTGTTTGAGCATCCTGGCTGGGCATCTCCTGTTGCCCCAGACGCGCGGACTAGTGAAGGGATGGCCTGCACATTGTTTTTCCTCAGCGTGCTAACTGGATCTGAAGGCTGATCGCGCGGGGCCTCGCCGGATTGACTCTCGAAAAACTCACTTGTTATAGTTCACTGAGTTCTTCGTTTTTCATAGGATCCACGTTTTTCTATTTCCAGCGTGTGAAATTTTCATGCCACGCGTAGGGAATCCGTACTGTATTCTTGCCTGAAAAGGATTTGTCCATGCATGCATTCGTCACCGGGCTGAGTACGATCGTGTTGTGGGCCAGCCTGACTGTCGCAGTCTTTGCAGCCGCTCCTCCTGTGCTCGAGCTCAACCCGTCAACGGCGGTCGCTGGCGCTACCCTCTCGATCGGCGGGAAGGAGTTCGGCACATTTCAATCCGTGCACGTCAATCGCGTGACCGTCGGTGGGTTTCCGGCATTGATTCAGCGATGGGAGTCCGACCTAATCGAGGTGAAGGTCCCCTTCCAGGCTCAATCCGGCCCCATTGAAATCGTGACTGGAAAGAAGAAGATGGCTGCCGGGACGTTGACAGTGGTGCAGCCGACGATTACCGCAGTGACGCCGACAGAGATCGAACCAGGCCATACCCTGCAGATTACCGGCGCGCATTTTGGTTCCACAGCCGGCCCGCGCGATCCCAATACGATGTTTGGAGTCAACGATGTGATGATCGGGAGCGTGGTTGTCAGGCCGCGCCGCTGGAAAGACGACGTCATTGAAGTCGAGATTCCCGCGAATGCTGCGTCAGGCGATGTGGTGGTTCGATTGTCCTCGTCCGATCCCTTGCCGGACGGCTCGTGTTGTGCGACGGTTCAGCACACAGTCAGCAATGCGGTTCCATTGAAACTTATTCCGAGCATTCGTGTCGATCCCGTGAGTGGGCCAGTCGGGACGAAGGTGGTCCTTTTCGGACAGGGTTTTGGGGCCGCGAAGGGAGCCGGTGACAAGGTGACGTTTGACGGACGCCTCGCCACCATCGCCCAGTGGTCTGACAGTGCCATTGTCGTGCATCTTCCGATGGATGCGGAGACTGGCCCCATCGTTCTGACCATGCAGGGGCGTGCGCGCACGGTCGGGACCTTTACGGTTCATGTACCCAAAGTCATCGGCTTGACGCCTCCGGCTGCCCCAATCGGCACGCTGCTGAGAATCAGCGGGGAACATTTCGGATTCTATTCAGAAAGTGGCGCGACGCCCTATGCCTTTACCGACTTCAATACGGGAGAGAATCGAGTCGATATCGGCGGAGTGCGCGCCATCATCTATCGTTGGCAAGACGATCGCATCGATGTGTGGGTGCCCTTTAGCGCAAAGAGCGGGCCGGTCGTGGTGTATCGAGGCGCAACGACACCCAATCCAGACGGTTCGTGCTGTGCGACGAAGGACATGCTCAAGACTGAGGCCGGGGTCTTTACGGTGGTGACGCCGAAGATCGACTCCTATAGCCCACAATCGGGTGGACTCGATGAGCTGATCACCATCAAAGGGGTTGGGTTCGGCTCTTTTTTAAAAACAGCCGAGCATGCCTACTTGGGTCTCAACCAGGGGGCCTACAAGCGACAGGAGGACCTCGAGTTGGGCGAAAACGTCTCGCGGACAGAAGTGTTGTTCAACAAGGTCGCAGCGCAGGTCATGTCCTGGACGGATACGGAGATCGTTGTGCGGGTGCCTCACCGTCACCTGTACGGTCTGGGGAAGCGCAATGAGTTCTTCAATGAACTGGCCACTGGTCCGCTGATCGTGCGGCGCGGCTCCTGGGATGTGCAGTTGGATGGAACCTGTTGTACTCAGAAGAAGTGGCTGACATTGGAAGCGGGCACCTTCACCATTGAAGCCAAGGGCATGCCGGATCCTAGCTACTTCAATCAATATCGCCCAGACGCCGACACCAACCAGTGAGAGACAGATTGCCTGGATCATGGTGGAGGATCTCTCTGTTTCGCACTAGGTGCCTCGCACTCGTAGTGCTGATGTCGCTGTTGTGCACGTCATCCTGGGCAGCCGACTCTTCTCTGACGATCACCCCTCAAGTGAGCCATACGGAAGCTCGTTTGACGGGGCTCTATTTTTACAGGCCGCAGCTGGGTTGGGCCGTCGGATCTGGCGGCACCATTCTGAAGACGGTCGATGGCGGAAAGAAGTGGAAGAAGCTCGCCAGCGGCACCACGGCAAGCCTCTCGGCCGTCTTCTTTCTCGATGAGAACCAGGGCTGGGTCATTGGGGCCAATGGAACGATTCGTCGGAGTCAGGATGGGGGGACTACCTGGCAGCCGCAACTCGTCGACACACAAGTACCGTTCTATGGCCTCTCCTTTGTATCGCCCAACGAGGGGTGGGTGGTCGGTGGCAACGGAACCATTCTTCGTACGAAGGATGGCGGTCTGCACTGGGTCGATCAAGCAAGCAAGACGAGCGCAGCCCTGTATGGCGTACAATTTCTCACCGCTCTGCATGGAACGGTCGTCGGGGCGGTAGGGACCGTCTTCATGACGGACGATGGCGGGATGACGTGGACCCAGCAAGAGACGCAGGGAGCTGCCACACTGTTCGATGTCTATTTCACGGACGTATCAACCGGGTGGGCCGTTGGGAACGCAGGAGCGATCTTCCACACGACCGATGGCGGCCATCAGTGGATCGATCGCACGCTACCCTGCACCCGTACCTGTACGAAGCTGACTGACCTCTTGCGTGTCCGCTTTACCGACCCTCAGACCGGATGGATTGTAGGAGAACGGGGCATGGTCTATCGGACGACCGATGGTGGTTTTACTTGGGGGGAACAGGGTGCGATTGCGAAGGTCTCGCTGTTTGGCCTATCGTTTCCCGATGGGACCCAGGGCTGGGCCAGCGGAGAACAGGGCACGATCGTTCATCTGACCATTGGCCGTTAATCGCAGCTGTGAAACGTGAAT
>JBBRRK010000033.1:0-24971 GCA_038200765.1 Nitrospirales bacterium | reverse complement strand
GGTAGGTATCCCCGAGGTGTCGGTGTTTTTGCATCCGGCAATCATGCCAGATTTCCAGACCCCGTAGAACGCAGACTTCACGCCCCTATCCCCCAGAAATGCCGTTTCTCGCACTTCGTGTACCCACTCACCAAGGAGAAGAGCCTAAAAAGAGATGTCTTCTAGGTAACCAATGCACTCTCGCCTTACATGCCTCCTGGCTCTGGCTCTGCTCCTGACCGGGTGTGCATCCATTATCCCTTCAATTATTTCGACTTCCGATATTTGCCCCTCAACCACCGACACCTCGCATCAGGATTTCGGATCGCCGGATGCTGAGGATTTGGTGATCTTCATTCATGGTCTATGTGGTGATGCGAAAACAACGTGGACAAACCCAATCACGAAGTTTGTATTCCCAGAGGCGCTTGCCCAGGATTTCGTCACAGAGAATCACCCGGCCTACGTCGTCTCCTTTGACTACGTGACTCACCTCCAAAGAGGGCCAAGTATTCTGAGTATCGCGTCCCACTTGGAGTTTAAAATCGACCGACTGCTCAAGAAGCATTCCTATCGCACACTCAGGATTGTCGCCCACAGCATGGGAGGCCTAGTTGCTCGCCAATACGTCTTGCGCCTCCAGCCTCAGGCCCATCCTTCGTTAAAAGTAGCCGGCATCGTGCTGTTGGCTACTCCGAACAATGGGAGCGAGTTGTCAGAGCTGGGACGGCTCGTTTCAGAAAGCCGGCAGATCGAGGAAATGCGCAACATCGATACGAGCAATGCCTATCTGAGGTCTCTCAATGAGGATTGGAACAAAGCATTCAAAGCTGACGGGCATACCCGCGGGGTGTTGATGTATGCAGGATTTGAGGAGGAAGACACGAGGGTGGCCGGGATAGTTGTAAAGATGTCTTCTGCCAATCTGTATGCCGATGGTGCATTCCCATTTCCGCTGAATCATTTCAGCATCGCCAAGCCGGAAGGCCGGGACAAGGGCGTGTATATGTGGGTCAAAGACAAGCTTGAAAAATCATTGGAGAAGACCGGCCAGAAAGAGGGCAATGGCGCGGTCAAAAAAGGACCGTTTCCTGCCGCAGATACCCGAGAGCAAGAAGTTCTCGCAGGCCTTGAGTCAGAGCGTGGATCGCAGTCTCAGAATAAGATGGCTTATCATGCTATCTCCCTTCGCTATCGGAATACGTCACGCCCTCCAACCTGTTTTGAGCGCCATCAGTGGGGCACTGCCTTAATGACAGTGGGAGATCCAGAAAGAGCCATCCCCCATCTTCAGGAAGCAGTCCGTCTCTGCAAAGAGAGCAACGATTCGCTTCTTGAGGGGTTGGCATTGGATGACTTAGGAGTCGCTCACAACAAACTTAAGCATTATACCAAGGCCATTGATTATCATGAGCAGGCCCTCGCGATTGGTCAGAAGATCAGGGAGATGGAGGTCCAATATAACGCTCTCAAGAACCTGAGCTACGCCTATGCCAACGACGGGCAGCATGAGAAGGCCTCCAATTTCTTGAAAAAATCTAAAGAGATTGAGGAGCGATTGCAGGAGGAGCGATTGCGTATCAACAATCGACAGGATAATAGAACTAAAGATCTGAAAAATGAGCCCAGGAATTAGCCCTCGCACACCCGACACTCATAATCTAACTCCTATCTTTTCACTTGGGGTGGCTGGAATGATCCAGCTGCGCGCGTGCAACGAGAGGAGTCTCCGACCGCTCGTTGCGCGAGCACAGGAGACTAACAGGCAACCCACTCCCAAGTGTTGGGAAAACCGCACTGACAAGGCAGACAGAGGAGAGAACAAAGGGGTCGCCCATCTTGAAGGCTCCGGTCAAGGGACAAAACAATCCTCCTCGCACACCGCAGTGATTCTGGCACGGTGTACGCCCGGTGCGGTTTGGGCTCTTCACCGGGTGTAGGTTCTGACACGCATCCCCGTTCTCGTTCCCCTGGTGTCGACTCCGTCACCTGAGTCGCACCCGTCACCCATCAGGATCAAGGCGAGACAGAGAAGCCGGCCGGCCTCTCTGCCGCCCCTGGCACATGATGTGCCCCAGAGAACTGTCGGTACCCGGCCACGTCCATGATGGAGAAGCACAGGACACATGGTTGCCTTTCGGCTCCACTCCTTCGGTGGCTCGCGACCGAGGCGGCTCAGTCCCCTCACCGGCGGTGAGAGCGTTGGGGTGGGCAGGCGCCGGGCCAATCAGAAACCACAGGCTCGCAGCCAAACCCCTTTGCGGGCTCCGCACGCCTGCCCACGACTCCCTTACGCGGCGAACGCGCGTGTCACCTGAAACGGGACCTGGTTCCGCAACATGTAATAGCAGGCGCGCGCCAGTTTATGGGCCACGGCCTTCAAGGCGACGAACTCTGCCGTACGCGCCGCTTTGCGCTGGTAGAACCGGCGGATCAGCGGGTCGTAGCGAATCGCGAAGTGGGCCGCTTCAAAGAACGCCCAACTGAGATACTTGTTGCCGTTCTTCGTGTTGCCCGCACCTTTGCGTTTACCGTTGCTCAGGTACTGGCTGCTCACGCACCGACAATAGGATGCGAACTGGCCCACGGTGGTGAAGCGCTGGATGTCGCCGGTCTCCAGCAGACTGGTCGAGGCGAGCGTGGGGCCGATGCCCGTCACGGTTTGCAGCAAGGCGAAGCCAGGGCGTGGCCCGGCTTGGGCCCGCACGGCGCGTTCCACCTCGGTGATCTGCACTTCTAAACACCGCAGTACGGTTAGGGAACTGGTGACCGAGAGTTGTTGTGCTGGCACAGGCAGCAGCGTCTGCACCGCCTCCGGGGTGAACCGCCGGATCCGGTTCAGTGCGAAGCGCTGGCCGGTGAGCCGCGCCAACAGACTTTGCAGACTGAGGACCACGGCGGTCTTTTGCCGGACCCACTGCCCACGCCTGCGGAGCAGATCTCGGAGCGGCCGGTCGGCTTTCGGATAAATGTGTCCGGTCGGTAGCAGCCCGAGCCGCAGGAGGTGTGCGAGCCAGCGCGCGTCGTGATGATCGTCCGCGTACTTGAGGCCACTATACTGTGGCAGGGCAGGGACATGCGCGAGGTGCACGACGTAGCCCGCGTCCATCAGGCCATCCACGAGCCAGTACCAATTATAGGTGGGCTCCACGGCAATGCCCTGCAGTGTCTCACGGAAGGGAGCGAAGGCCGCAAGGACTTCCGGCAGCTCGTTGCGAAGTCGCTGCTGGTAGCGGATGCGGTCATTGTCATCGAGCACCACGATGACACTGTTGGTGCCATGCAGATCGATCCCGGCATAGTGTTTCATCGGACCCTCCTCTCGGTGGTGAGCCAACAGCACGCCTCCATGACGTGACGTTATACTCCAATGAGGAGCCTTCGAGATGATTATCAGGAGTCTTTGTTCATGACCCTCGCGGCCATCGGCACTACGTTTTTCTCAGTGCCGTTGAAGAGGCCTACTCGCGTCAGGTACAGCAGCGCTTTGTCTGGCTCTCAATGAGAAGAGGACGGATCAAACGCCTAGCGTGTTTTTGGCTGGGCCGCGCGCATGGCGGTTTTCAATGAGCGGACAAATTCTGCCACATGCTTGACCATCTCTGGTTTCTCTCGGTAGGCAGCGATCTGCTTGACGATCGCGCTGCCGACGATCACCCCATCGGCAATGGCCGCGACGTTGGCCGCGTCCTCCGGCGTCGCAACCCCGAAACCGACCGCCACAGGAACGCGGGTGACTTTCCTGATCTTTTCGACATTCTTCCCCACATCAGCGATGTTGAGCAGTTTCGCGCCGGTAATGCCGGTCAACGACACGTAATAGACGAAGCCCTGTGACTGGCGCGCCACAAAGGCCCGTCGTTCCGCCGTGCTCGTGGGGGCAAGAAGAAAAATCAGCGGAAGCCCCGCCGCGGCAGCCGGCCCTTTCAGCGGACCTGCTTCATCCGGAGGCATGTCAGGCATGATCAGCCCGTCAACACCGGCTTGGGCGGCCTCCTGGCAAAACCGTTCAGGGCCGAACGCGTGAATACTGTTGTAGTAGGCCATCAAGACCAATGGAATCTGAGTCCTGGTCCTGAGGCCGGTGATCATGGAAAGGATCGCTCGAAGGGTTGTCCCGCTACGCAAGGCTCGTTCTGCCGCCTGTTGGATCACGGGGCCATCGGCGATGGGGTCGGAAAACGGGACACCCAATTCAATGATATCGGCGCCAGCCTGTTCTAACTCCACGACCAGTTGCTCGGTCTCTTGCAGTGAGGGGTCGCCTGCCATCACATAGGTAATGAGCGCCTTCTCACCTCGCTTCTTCAGCTGTGCAAACGTACGGTCGAGCTTCGATGTCACAGCGTGATCCCTCGCATGTTGGCGATCTGCTGGACGTCTTTATCCCCACGACCGGACAGATTCACAACGAGAATCTGACTCTTCTTCATCGTGGGCGCGACCTTCACCGTGTGCGCAATGGCATGGGCGCTTTCGAGAGCCGGCATAATCCCCTCTTCTCTCGCCAGCAGGTCGAACGAAGCCATGGCCTCGTCGTCAGTCACCGAGGTGTATTCGGCTCGCCCTTGATCCCGCAAATAACTGTGTTCGGGACCGATCGCGGCATAGTCCAACCCGGCTGACACCGAATGGGTCAGATTCACTTGTCCATCGTCACCCTGAAGTAGATAGGTCATGGTGCCTTGCAAAACGCCAGGCTTTCCTCCGGCAAAACGCGCGGCATGCTTTCCACTTGCGACCCCCAGGCCGCCGGCTTCGACGCCGATCATTTTTACCTTCTTATCCCGGATGAACGCATGGAAGAGTCCTATGGCATTGCTGCCGCCGCCGACGCAGGCGATGAGGCAATCCGGCAACCGGCCCTCTGCGGCAAGAATCTGGCGCCGAGCTTCACGCCCGATGATAGATTGGAAGTCCCGGATCATCATTGGATAGGGATGGGCCCCGAGCACTGAACCGAGAATGTAGTGGGTCGTGCGGATGTTCGTCGTCCAATCCCGCATGGCTTCGCTGATGGCATCCTTGAGCGTGCGGCTTCCGGCGTCGACAGCCGTGACGGTCGAGCCGAGCAATCTCATGCGAAACACATTCAGCGCCTGGCGCCGCATGTCTTCGGTCCCCATATACACTTCACACTGAAGCCCGAACATCGCGGCAACGGTCGCGGTCGCCACTCCATGTTGTCCGGCTCCGGTTTCAGCGATAATGCGCGGCTTCTTCATCCGCCGGGCCAACAGTCCCTGCCCGATCGCGTTATTAATTTTATGCGCCCCGGTATGACAGAGATCTTCGCGCTTCAAATAGATCTTTGCTCCACCCAACCGCTTCGTGAGTCGTTGTGCAAAGTAGAGGGAGGTGGGACGTCCGACGTAGTGCTTCAAATAATAGGCGAGCTCGGCCTGAAAGCCCCTGTCTTTTTTGACCAGGGCATATTCCTGCTCCAATTCAAGCAGCGCAGGCATGAGGGTTTCAGGGACATAGCGTCCGCCATACGCGCCGAACCGGCCTTGCTTATTGGGAACAGAACTCATCGCCATCCTCGTGCTTATTTAGCAAGCTGCTGCAGAACCATTTCGCATAGGGAACTTCGATGACCGATATATATAGAACAAAAAACTACCCTCACAGGATGCTCAAAAAGTTCGTCCAGCAAGGCCGCAGTGAGTGAAGGCCTGAGACGTACCCTCTGGGGCACGTTGAAGGTCTGAACGATGCGAGAACGAAGCTGGCGGGCTTTTTCAGCATCCTGCCGAGTCCCGCAGTATAGACGGGCTCATGTCAAAGAGACAACTCTGACGGCTTGAATGAATGTACGCACTTTCTCGTGATCCTTCTTGCCCGGCGCGTGCTCGACGCCGCTGCTCACATCCACGCCATACGGCTGCACCGCTTGGATGGCCTTCTCAACATTGTCCGGGGTGAGCCCCCCGGCCAGAAGTACGCTCGCAGCCTTGGCGACCTCTGCGGCGAGTTGCCAATCGATCACCTGTCCAGTGCCTCCATAGGCCTGATCGGAAAAGGCATCCAGTACGAACCCTCGAACGCCGGCCCTTCCTCGAAACTCCGCCAAGGCGAGAAACGTGCTCCGGTCTTTCACACGCAGCGCTTTGAGAACCGTACGGCCTAATTCTTTGCAATAGATCGCCGATTCGTTTCCGTGCAGCTGCGCAATTGTGAGTCCGCAGTCGTCCATCAGATTCCGAACGACCTGTGGCTCTTCGTCGACGAACACACCCACTGGGCTCACCAAGGGAGGCAGGCTCATCACGATCTGCCGAGCCACCGCAGGCTCGATATACCGTGGACTCTTCCGATAAAAGACAAACCCTAACGCATCAGCCCCGGCAGCAACTGCCACTGCGGCATCTTCGGCATTGGTGATGCCACAAATTTTGACTTTGGGTGGAGCGGCCATTTTAGACATGGGATGGAGCCGGCACTCCTCTCAACTCACGGATCTTCGCGGCCGTGTCTTCCGCACGAATGAGCGATTCTCCGACGAGCATGGCATGGATGCCGGCCTCGATCAACCGCACCACGTCGGCACGCTGATGGATGCCGCTTTCACTGACGATCAGCTTGCCGGCCGGAATCCGTTTCGCCAAGCGCAGCGTGACGGCCAGATCGGTCGTGAAGGTCTTAAGGTCTCGGTTGTTGATGCCGATCAACCTTGCCTCCGGGAGCCGTTCCAAAACCCTATCGAGTTCGCGCTCGTGATGAGTTTCAATAAGCACATCCAAGTGTAACCCCTTAGCGAGCGCATAGAAGTCAATCAATTGCTGTCGTTCAAGCGCGGCGACGATCAAAAGGACCGCATCCGCCCCGTAGGCTCGCGCTTCGTAAAACTGGATCTCATCAACCATGAATTCTTTGTTCAAGGCAGGCATCGGCACCGATTGTTTGATCTCGCGGAGGTAGTCGAGGCTCCCCTGGAAGAAATCCTTGTCGGTTAAGACGGACAGCGCCGAGGCGCCATGGGCATGATAGGTCTTGGCAATTTCGATATAGTCAAACTGATCGGAAAACTCGGGACGGAGGAGGCCGAGACTGGGTGAAGCTTTTTTCACTTCGGCGATCAGCGAAGGACTGCCGTCCGTTCTCGTGGCCTCGAGAGTCACGGCAAAACCAAGTGGACCTGGCGCGTCTTGAATCTTCGCCTTCAACTCGGAGAGGTAGCCTCGGCTTCGCTTGCGCCGGAGTTCCGCTCTCTTATGTTCAAGAATGCGAGAGAGAATCACAGTGGCGTCAGCCCTTATTCGTGAATGCAATGAGGCGAGCCAGTTTCTCGGCCGCAGCACCGGAGTCGATGGCCTGGCCTGCCAAGAGGAACCCCTCTTGAAGACTTGCCGCCTTGCGCCCTGCAACCAGAGCCGGCGCGGCATTCAAACAGACAATGTCCCGTTTCGGCCCCTTCCGCCCTTGGAGAATGTCGCGAGTCATCGCAGCATTGTCTTGCGGCGTCCCTCCTATCAGCTGTTTGGCTGGGACCAGCGCCAGTCCGAACTCCGCCGGGTCCAGGATATAGTTTGAGAGCACGCCACCTTTGGCCTCGGAAACCTGCGTGTTCGTCGTGAGGGTGATCTCGTCAAGTCCGTCCATCCCATGTACGACATAACAATGTTGCGATCCCAGATGCATGAGCACATTCCCTAACAAAGAGGTTAAACGCCGCTCATAGACGCCGAGCACTTGAATGGTGGCTCCTGCAGGATTGGTCAAGGGGCCCAAGAGATTCAACATGGTCCGGATGCCCATCTCCTGTCTTGGGCCGGCACAATGTTTCATGGCTCCATGATAGAGCGGAGCAAAGAGAAAACCGACCCCGACCTCATTGATACAATCGGCCACACGTTCAGTCGGCAGATCGATCTTGACCCCGAGGACCGAGAGCACGTCTGCACTCCCTGACTTGGACGACACGGAACGGTTGCCGTGTTTTGCCACAGTCAAGCCTGCGCCTGCGAGGACCAGCGCCGTCGTGGTGGAAATATTAAACGTCTTGGCCCCGTCCCCGCCCGTGCCACACGTGTCCACGACCAGGGGATTTCCAACGGCAATGCGGACAGCCTTGGCACGCATCGCCCGCACGGAGCCAGAAATTTCCTCGACGGTTTCTCCCTTCAGACGGAGCCCCATCAAGTAGGCTGCAATTTGGGCCTGAGTCGCTGCGCCCTCCATGATCTCGAGCATCACCGATTCGGCCTCTTGTTCGGTGAGGGAGGCACGGTCGGCGAGTGTGGCAATCGCGTCTTTAATCATGGATGGGAGACCTGGCAGGCCGGCTACAGTTTGAGGAAGTTACGAAGGAGATCCTTCCCCGCCATGGTCAGGATCGACTCCGGATGAAACTGCACCCCTTCGATACCCAAGGACCGATGGCGTAGGCCCATGATTTCCCCCTCGTTCGTCTCGGCGGAGATTTCAAAACAGGACGGCAACGTGTCTCGCTTCACAATCAGAGAATGATAGCGTGTGGCGTCAAAAGGACTGGGCAGCTGATGGAAAATCGTTTTTCCGTCGTGCTGGATCTTCGACGTTTTGCCATGCATCAACCGTTCGGCTCGGACGACTTCGCCGCCAAACGCCACGGCCAGAGACTGATGGCCGAGACAGACGCCCAAGAGCGGGAGACGCCCGCCGAAATGCCGGATGGTTTCAACCGATACGCCCGCTTCCACCGGCGTGCAGGGTCCAGGAGAAATGACAATGCGGCTGGGTTGTAGCAGCTCGATCTGGTTGATCGTAATCTTATTGTTGCGGAATACCCGAACATCTTCACCCAGTTCCCCGAAATATTGCACAAGGTTATAGGTGAAGGAATCATAGTTGTCGATCATCAGTAGCATAGTAAATCGTGCGGTGTGAGTCGTCAGCCGTAAGGGGAAACATTAGCGAGACACTGCTCGCCGCATCCCCTCACGCCGCATAGGCTCATTCCAACCCTTGTTCTGCCAATTCGACGGCCTTCATCATGGCCCGAGCCTTATTACAGGTCTCTTCATATTCGTGTTCAGGGTTCGAATCGGCGACGATACCGGCGCCTGCTTGAATGAAGGCCTGATGTTTATTCACGACGACTGTCCGGATATTAATGCACATGTCCATGTTGCCGGAGAAGCTGAAGTAGCCCACCGCACCGGCATAGGGGCCTCGCCGTGTAGGCTCGAGTTCATCGATGATCTGCATGGCCCGGATCTTCGGAGCCCCGGAAACGGTACCAGCAGGGAAACAGGCCCGCAACACGTCGTACGCCGTTTTCGACGTATCCAATTGTCCTGTCACATTCGACACGATGTGCATGACATGGGAGTACCGTTCGACGTGCATGAGCGAATCCACCGTGACTGAGCCTGGTTTCGCTACACGGCCGACATCGTTCCGCCCAAGATCGACGAGCATCACATGCTCAGCCCGTTCCTTTTCATCCGCCAAGAGCCTCCGTTCCATCTGCTGATCCTCATCAAGATTGACGCCTCGGCGGCGCGTACCGGCAATAGGGCGGACGGAAATGACGCCATTTTCGCAACGGACCAGCGTCTCCGGGGAGGAACCGACCAATTCGACTCCCGCGATACGCAGGTAATACATATACGGGGATGGATTCACGACGCGCAACGCGCGATAGAGCTGCAACGGAGACGCCTGCACGTTGGTCTCCCATCGCTGGGATAATACCGCCTGTACGATGTCGCCAGCCCGAATGTATTCCTTTGTCCGCATGACCATTTTCTCGAAATCTGCCTTGCTCATATTCGCCGTAAAGGTCACCGGCTTGCGGCGGCGATGAGGACGCGTTCGGCGGAGCGGACGTCTGAGCCTCATGATCATGCGCTCGATCCGTTCCGTTGCCGATCGGTAGGCGGCCTTGATGCCGCGTGCCCCCTTTGCCGTGACATACGCGGTGGCCACGACTTTGATCTTCTGAGCAACATTGTCGAAGATCAGCATCGTATCAGTGAGCAGGAAGGCAAAATCAGGAAGATTGAGCGAGTCCTTCTGGCGGGCAGCCAAATCCTCGAACGTGCGTACCATGTCGTAGCTCAGATATCCGACCGCGCCGCCGACAAACGGGGGAAGGTCCGGCATGGTGACCGGGCGATAGCTTTCCATCATCTCCCGCAGACGTTCAAGCGGGTTCCCACGGCTCGGAATGCGCTTCTTGCGCCTCCCCTGCACAACAAGAAGATCGCCCCGATCCTCATAGACAACAACGGGCGAACCGCTGCCGAGAAAGGAGTACCGTGCCCATTTCTCGCCTCCCTCGATGGACTCTAGGAGGTAGGCTGAGGGACCATGATTGATTTTGGCAAAGGCAGAGACGGGAGTCTCATAGTCCGCGAGGATCTCTCGATAGAGCGGAACGAGATTACCCTCTCCGGCATACTGAGAAAATTGGTCGAGACTGAGTGAGTATTGCGGCAGGGCCACGTGGCCGTCCTATTACTCTTGGCCTACGATGAGCTTCTGTCCTACCTCAATAGTATCGTCCTGCAGCTTGTTCCATTTTCTGATCTTGTCCACCGTCACGCGATACTGCCGGCTGATCCGAAAGAGTGTTTCGCCTGGCTTCACAACATGAACCGCAGACGATCTCGTGCCTCCCTGCAACGATTCTGTGTGCTTGAGCATCGCCGACCTCTCAGGAGCGGCCCCGAGTGCCGACGGGGTCGCGTCCATGGCATCGAGAGTCGGGTCAACCGGCACGATCTTGCGCGCCGGTTTGAGCATGCGCTTCACATCGGCTTTGGCTTTGCGCTCCAACAACGCAGATTCCTTCATGACCTCAGCTTCTTCCTGCGCACGAGCGAGTTGTTCCCGAACGGCTTGCGCCTGCGCCGTCAGCTCACGGTTCCTGGCTTCATACTCCATCAACTCACTTCTGCTCCGCTTCACTTCACTATCGAGCTCACCTGTGCGCTTCTCTTCCTGAGCAAGAAGGCGTTGGAAGTTGAGGCTGCGCGCTTTTTCCGCATCGTATTTCTCGGCCATCACACATCCGCTCAGCAACAACCCTCCACAGATGACGGTCACGATTCGAGAGCTGAATTTTGGCATCAACGTATTCACGCAATTCTCCCCTTTCATGGATACCTCCCTGACGGTCGTGACGAACTTGCCCCTCGCAGCACAAAATGGACGCTGGCTGCAGACCAATAACGCTCCCCCCAGCATGCAGCGTGGTATCTTGGAAAATTCTTCGAAGCCGCTACCCTCCTTCGCCAAAGCGGAGGGCTCTCCCCGCCTTGATCCCCACAGCGAGCTCCGGGGGGATATTCGGCAAAGGAGAATGAAAAATCGCCTCAAATAAGTGCATAACAATAGTGTCTATCGCCGTGAAAGTCAAAGCGAATATGGCGCCTTCGTCGTTTGACCCATTCCCTAGCCCTATGGTACGGTCTGGTCGTCGCCTTCTCTGTTCGTCGCCCTCCAGTCCTATGGCTGACTCCGCGATTCTTGCCAGATTGACTGCCCTCAGGACCGAAATCAGACGCCACGACTATCTGTACTACGTCAAAGATACACCGGAGATCTCGGACACAGAGTACGATCGCCTCTTCCGCGAGCTGATCGATCTGGAGCGCATCCATCCGACACTCGTCACGCCCAACTCCCCGACGCAACGAGTCGGCGCGCCTCCGCTCGAATCACTGACCAAGGTTCCCCACGAACAGCCAATGCTCAGTCTGGACTCACTTGTAGAACAGAGTGAGGTCCGGGCGTTCGACCAACGGATGAAACGCGAACTGGAAACCACGTCCGTTGAGTACAGCGTCGAACCAAAGTTCGATGGGTTATCGGTCGAACTCCTGTACGACCATGGGATCTTCACCCGTGGAGCGACCAGAGGCGATGGCATGACTGGAGAGGACGTGACCGTCAATCTTCGCACGATTCGTTCCCTGCCACTGCAATTGCAATCCCAAATAGGCCTCCCCGACCATCTGGCCGTGCGGGGCGAAGTCTATATGCGCCTCGACGATTTCCAAACCTTGAATCGAGGCATCACAGAGCGGGGCGACGAGGCCTTTGCCAATCCACGCAACGCCGCCTCTGGTTCGCTCCGACAACTGGACTCCAGGATTACCGCAACCCGTCCGTTGGTCATGACCTGCTATGAAATTATGGCCCAATCTGAACCAGCCTCGCCAACTCATTGGGATGAACTGGAACAGTTGGCCCGCTGGGGCCTCCCTGTGCCTGAGCGTCGACGGCTGTGTGCTTCGATTGATGATGTGATGGATTTTCACCGCGAAACGAACTCGATCCGGGATGAGCTGCCCTATGAAATCGACGGTGTGGTGGTGAAGGTCAACCGCAGAGACTGGCAAGATCGCCTGGGAATGAAGTCTCGCAGCCCCCGCTGGGCCATCGCCTATAAATTTACCCCGCGGAAGGAAATCACCGTCGTGCAGGCTATCGCCGTCTCTGTGGGAAGGACGGGAACGCTCACGCCTGTCGCACTCTTGAAGCCGGTGGAGGTCGGTGGCGTCACCATCAGTCGAGCCACCTTGCACAACGCCGATGAGGTCGCTCGGAAAGACATTCGAATCGGCGATACGGTCAAGGTGGAGCGGGCCGGCGATGTCATTCCTGCGATTGCCGAGCGAGTCCCCATACCCGGTGAGCAGCGCAACGATCCCTTTCTCATGCCGGATCACTGCCCGGTCTGTGGATCAACCGTTGGCCGAGAAGGCGCCTACTTCTACTGTACCGGCCAATTGGTCTGCGGCGCTCAATTAAAGGGAGCCATTGAACATTTTGCATCCAAGCATGCGCTCAACATCGACGGCTTAGGGAAGAAAACTGTGGCGCAGCTGGTTGATCATGAACTGGTACGATCACTCGCCGACCTCTATCGACTGACCAAAGACAATCTCGTCACACTTGAAGGATTTGCCGATCGGTCAGCCACACTCCTCTTGGAATCGATTGCGGCCAGCAAAAATGTTTCTCTGGATCGGTTTTTAATGGGGCTGGGGATCCGGCAAGTCGGCCAACACATCGCCAAAGTCCTGGCCCGTGAGTTTGGATCTCTCGACGAGATCATGTCGGCAGATCGGGAGCGGCTGCAACAAATTCGTGAGATTGGTCCTGAGATTTCCGAGAGTTTGATGACCTATTGGTCTGAACGACACAATCGGGAGGTCATCGCACAGCTCCAAAAATTAGGCGTACAGATTGCACCGGGCATGGCAACGGGTGACCGAAGGAAATCCACGCTCGCAGGGAAGACGTTCGTATTTACCGGTGGGCTGGAGCACTTCACGAGGGACAACGCGCAACAGGCTGTGGAAGAGGCAGGAGCACGTGTCTCCTCAAGCGTGAGTAAAAAGACGTCCTATGTGGTTGCGGGACGAGATCCAGGCTCGAAACTGGAGCAGGCCCGTACGCTGGGAGTGACGGTTTTGACAGAACAGGAATTTGCTTCGCTGATTAGAAAAGGCGAGAAAGAGCTTAGCTGACGAGGTCGAGGTTCGGAGCTTCAACGTGAGCCGGCGACTTCTCCTCACGAAAGATTTGGACGCTGCGAATGGAGCGAGGTTCGGCTTCATGGATGACAATCTTACAATTGTCAATCCGTACTTCTTCTCCAACCTTTGGAATCCGACCAAGTTCCTGTTGAATAAGACCACCGATCGTCACGGCTTCATCGCCGAGGTCGACTTTCAGGAAATCGTTGATCTTGCGCACTTCGGTCCTACCATGGACAAGGATATGGTTCTTGCCTAACCGTTTGATCAGTTCTTCCGTGATGTCGGTTTCGTCCATGATCTCCCCGACCACCTCTTCGAGAAGATCTTCAAGCGTGACAATCCCCATCACGCCGCCGAACTCGTTGACCACGACAGCCATATGCCGTTTCTCCTGCTGAAACTGCTTCATCAGATCGTCCGCCGTCTTGCCTGAGGGAACGAACAGCGGGGGATAGGCAATGTCCTTGAGTTTCGATTCATTCTGCCCCTTGGCGAGTTCGGTCAATGCCCTCGTCTTGTAGAGAATGCCCGTAATGTTATCGAGCGTCCCGTCATACACGGGGATCCGCGAGTATTTCGAGTTATAGAGGAGTTCCTGAGCCTCTTTCAGGCAGAGGTTACCATCCAATGAAAAGACATAGAGCCGAGGAGTCATTGAGTCTTCAGCGGTGATGTCTTTGAGCTGGAAGACGTTCTTGATCATTTTGACCTTCTCGAATTCAATAGTCCCAGTCTTCCCCCCCTCATCCAGCATGATCTTCAGCTCTTCCTCAGTCACGAGGGGAAGCGTCAAACCTTTCCCTCCTGTCAGCTTATAGATCAACGGCACGATCATAAACAATAATGGTTTGAGAAGTAGCTGAACCCCGTACACAGGGTAGGCCATGTTCAGCGTGACCGGAACCGCAAACTTGGCGGCTAATGTTTTAGGGATGACATCGACGGCGACCAAGAGAACAAAGGTCAGCAGGCCGACCATGACGGCCATCGCCTCGTCAAAAAACGTTTTCCCGCCGTAGATACTCAGAGTCAGAAAGGTGGCATACATCGGCGTCGCCACGCCGATCAGACGGTCGCCGACCAAAATAGTCGAAAGGAGTCTTTGGGGGTCACTACGGAGATGGAGGGCCAACTTTGCTCGAGCATTTCCCGTTTGGGCAAGCGCCTGCAGCTTTGTTGAGTTGACCGCAAAGAAACCGATTTCGGCCGTGGATATCACAGCGGAGAGAACAATAAGACCTAAGAGGATTAGAATATCCATAGATTGTCGTGTATTAGAGGCGACCGACAACGCCAGTCAGCTCGGAATACTAGAGAGTCCAGGGACTGTCCCCTATTGCCTTGAACCAGCAATGTAAGATTTGGTGAAACAGAGTGACGTGATAGGAACCTACAGGGCCTGTATCCATTACATTATACATCTACCATAGAGACTGAGTAGCGAGCAAGCATCTGCTGCAAACACGCTACGATATCAAATAGTTGCACTATATGCCCACGGAAAAAATGAAGAATTGCACAAGCCACCTGAATGGCACGACCCTATTTCTTATGAATCGTCTCGAAATACAAAGGTCTGAAGCCCCAGAGAAGATTCGAGGCGGGAGGCGGCGACTTCTGCCTGGCCTTCCGTGGAAAACTGACCAATCTGGACTCGATATCGCTTTCCTTCTGGCAGATCGACAATCTGGATCCTGCCTCCTGAGTAGAGATATTTCGCACGCTCCAAAAGATTGAGCGCATTCAGCTGATCGGAAAAGGAACCAACTTGCACTCGCAAAAACCCCATCTCAGCAGTCCGTCCCTGATACCCAACGACACGTAATTCTATCTCATCGGTTCCAGCTCCAATCATCCCCAGCGCCTGAGCCCCGGCAAGTGAGAGATCAAGCACTCGCCCCCTAGCGAAAGGACCACGATCATTAATCCGAACAGTCACTTGTCGTCTAGTACTCATTGATCGAACCACAGCAATTGAACCGAGTGGCAAGGTCCGATGCGCAGCCGTCAGCTGATGCATGTCGTACCGTTCGCCATTCGCCGTCTTATTTCCATGAAATCCAGGGCCATACCATGAGGCGACACCTCGTTCGACGAACCCGACAGGATAGCCTTGGAAATAGACAGGTTTAGGTGCACCACCGCAAGCAGACAGGGTAGCGACCAGGAGGATGGCAAGAAGAAAGACCGACCAGCGGGACCAGCAGAATTCAGGTCCGCGTGACATGTCTAAAACTCGTCGAGCGATTGATCCTGCAAGATAGCGAGCGCTTTCGCTGTGTGTGAGACGGTCAGAACCACGATCGCGCGCTTTCCCTCGCGAGATGGGGTGCAATAGCCGCATTTAATATTGATGCGTGCCTTCGTCAGTAGATCCGCCACTTCTCTCAACGCTCCTGGCTTGTTTTCGAGGCTCAACAGCAAGGCGGTTTCTTCAGTAAACTTGACCTTTGCTGCTTTCAGCGCCGCACGAGCCCCTTCTAGATCCGCGACCAACAGCCTCAGCTTTCCCGTTCCGGCGACTTCTGGGGCAGAGAAAGCCTTGATGTTGACCTTCGCCGCACCAAGAACCTGGGCCACTTGCGCGAGAACGCCGGGTTTACTCTTTCCGCTAATGACTAATTGTGTCGTTGTGGGCATGGATTTACTCCGTGGCGTGGGTCACATGATGATGACGATCTCCTGACGGGGCTGTAAAGATCACCACCCTCCCTTTCTCAGGTTGCTGAAAAGTTCAGCCAGCAACGCTCCACATCGTTGAATAGACTTCCGATTAGAGCGCCTGACATAAACCGTTTAAAACCGTACACTCGTCACTACCGCTCACAGGGGCAGAGGCCTCCCCTGCCAGCTTCTGTATCAATTCCTTAAGGCCTCGAAAATGGGATGCTGCTGCGCGAGACGTGCCCTGCTCATTGCATTCTCTCCCCCTTACGAACAGCCGCTCGTGGTGCCGCAAGTCTCACACTTGAGGCAGGTTCCGTTCCGCACCATGGTGAACTGCTTACATTCGGAGCAGGGATCTCCCTCATAGCCCTTTTGTCGTGCCATTTGGATGGCGGTCAAGGTCAACGTTTCATGTTTGAGTTCGACGGTATGGGCGACGTTACCATTTCCGTGGCCGTTGCTCTTATGACGCGGGATCGCCCCGCGTCGTGCAGGAAACATTTCGGTGCTGATTGAGGCCGACGCCAGCGTTTCGGGAGTGGCTTCCTCCTCGACACATTCAGGATCTTGCTCATCCATCTTGACGGAGTCCATTCGAAGATCCTCTTCCTGAACCTGTGCCAAATCATAGCGGTCGAGATAGGTGACCGCAAGCTCTCGGAAGATGTAATCGATGATCGACGTCGACATTTTGATACGGTCGTTCAATTTGACCGGCCCGTTCGGTTCGAAGCGGGTAAACACAAACGCTTCGACGAACTCTTCAAGCGGTACGCCATGTTGGAGGCCGAGTGAAATGGCAATGGCAAAACAATTCATGAGGCTTCGGAACGCAGCCCCTTCTTTATGCATGTCGAGGAAGATTTCGCCGCACGTCCCGTCCTCATACTCACCCGTGCGTAGATAGAGCTTGTGTCCTCCCACGACGGCTTTCTGCGTGTACCCATTGCGTCTGGCTGGAAGCGGTCGGCGTTTTGCCAGGTACCGTACTAGCACCCGTTCAGTGATCTTTTCAGCAATCGTCAATATTTCCGATGAGGCTTCAATGGTCTTGCCGCTATCGGTTGAAGCAGATAACGGCTGGCTCAACTTCGAGCCGTCGCGGTACAACGCCACAGCCTTGACCATGCTTTTCCAGGCAAATAAATACGCCGATTTCACGTCTTTCAGCGTCGCATCGGCCGGCATGTTGATCGTTTTGCTGATGGCGCCGCTGATGAATGGTTGTGCGGCCGACATCATGCGGATATGCGCATCGACCGCGATCGACCGCTGCCCGATCCGGCCACATCGGTTCGCGCAATCGAAGATCGGAAGGTGCTCGTCTTTGAGATGTGGAGCCCCTTCCACCGTCATGGTGCCGCAACAATAATCGTTGGCGGCGGCGATTTCTTCTTGTGTAAACCCCAGCGCTTTCAGCATGTTGAAGTTGGATTCATTCAATTGTGCGTCGGTCAAACCCAGCTTACTTCGACAAAATTCATCACCCAGCGCATACTTATTGAACGTAAACTGAATTTCGAAAGCCTGAGCTAAGCCACCCTCCATTCGCGTGAGCGCGGCATCGTCGAACCCCTTCTGCCTCAAGGTCTCATGGTTTAGAAATGGAGCAGTCTGCAAGGTGTGCCGGCCGACACAATAATTCACGATATCCTGAATCTGAGACTCGCTATATCCCACGGTTCTGAGTGCAGCCGGGATACTTTGATTGATGATCTTAAAATAGCCTCCGCCGGCCAGCTTCTTGAATTTCACAAGTGCGAAATCAGGCTCGATACCCGTCGTATCGCAATCCATCACGAGTCCGATTGTGCCCGTAGGAGCAATTACGGTGACCTGGGCATTACGATACCCGTAGGCGGTTCCCAATTCGAGGGCACGGTCCCATGCACGACGTGCCGCGACGAGCAACTCGGGAGGGCAATGCTCCGGCTGGATCCCTATCGGCGTCATCGTCAAACCTTCATATTCTTTCGGAGCGGCATTGTACGAAGCACGTCGGTGATTCTGGATGACGCGCAACATGGCCTCGCGGTTTTTGGCATAGCCTGGGAAAGGACCGAGCTCTGCGGCCATTTCCGCCGAGGTGCTGTAGGATTCGCCGGTCATGATGGAGGTCAGCGCACCACAGATGGCCAGGGCTTTAGCAGAGTCGTAGGGAATGCCCTGCCGCATCAGCACCGTGCCTAAGTTGGCATAGCCAAGCCCCAGCGTTCGGAACTCAAAACTCTTCTCGGCAATGGAACGGCTGGGAAACGAGGCCATGAGCACGCTGATCTCCAGCACGATCGTCCAAAGGTGCACGGCGTGGCGGAAATTTTCCAGCTCAAATTGGGCGTCGGTCGAGAAGAATCTGGCAAGGTTGAGCGACGCCAAATTGCATGCCGTATCGTCGAGAAACATGTACTCGGAACAAGGATTGGAGGCATTGATACGGCCATCCTCCGGACAGGTGTGCCATTCATTGATGGTGGTGTCGTATTGCGTACCGGGGTCTGCGCAAATCCAGGCGGCCCAAGCGATCTGATCCCAGAGGTCCCGCGCCTTGATGGTCTTGGAGACTTTACCGTCGATCCGTCGCGTGAGTTGCCAATCGCCGTCCGCCTCCAGCACCGCAAAAAAATCATTGGGAATACGCACGCTGTTGTTTGAGTTCTGTCCGGATACCGTTTGGTAGGCCTTGCCGTCCCAATTCGTGTCGTACTCATGAAACACAAAATGTGTGAACCCTTGCTCCGCATAGGAAAACATCCGTTGGACATAGGCCTCTGGAACCGCATCCCGCCGGGCGGCGGCCAAGGCTTCCTTGAGGATCGGATTCCGCTTGGGATCGATCTCGATTTTCATCTCACCAGCACTATCGACGACGTGGCAGGCCTTGAGAACAGCATTCAGGCGTTGCGCGCAGATCTTCGAACCGGTCACCATGGCGGCGACTTTTTGCTCTTCCACCACCTTCCAATTGATAAATTCCTCGATGTCTGGATGATCTAAATCGAGACAGACCATTTTGGCAGCCCGTCTGGTCGTCCCACCGGACTTAATCGCGCCTGCCGCTCGATCGCCGATGCGGAGGAACGACATCAATCCGGACGAGCGTCCACCGCCGGACAACGGTTCGGCATCGCCACGAAGCTTGGAAAAGTTGGTGCCGGTCCCTGACCCGTATTTGAACAGACGCGCCTCCCGCACCCAAAGATCCATGATGCCACCCTCGCTGACCAAGTCGTCGTCAACGGATTGGATGAAGCAGGCATGCGGTTGCGGATGCTCAAACGCATTGGTGGCTTTGACGACTTCACGGGTCTTGGGATCGACATAAAAATGTCCTTGCGCAGGCCCTGAGAGTCCATAGGCATAATGGAGCCCCGTGTTAAACCACTGAGGAGAATTGGGCGCGGCCATCTGATGCGCGAGCATGTAACAGAGCTCATCATGGAAGGCATCGGAATCTTCCGGAGTCTTAAAGTAACCGAAGTTCTTTCCCCAGGAGGTCCAACAGCCGGCGAGCCGTTCAAACACTTGTCGGGAGTCACATTCTCCTCCCAACTGCGGCTTGCCGTCAGGCCCGACGATCGGATTCCCCTGTTCATCTCGCTGCGGCACTCCGGCTTTCCGGAAATATTTCTGAGCGAGAATATCGGTCGCGAGCTGGGACCAGGGCTCGGGAATGTCGATGTTTTCCAACTTAAACACGGTCGATCCATCGGGATTGCGAATTTCCGACGAACGTTTCACGAACGACAGGTTTTCATAGGGGCTTTGTCCGCGACGTGTAAATCGGCGTTCTATTCTCATCATTTCCCCTCCCCAGTCTGCATAAAATTGGTATGGAACTGATTGTGATTCTAAACGAGTCTGTCTTCGCTTTCAGTCAATATGGCACTGTGCCTTTGATCCCCTACTTTTGGTGGGTATTTTTATAAATTAAGCATGGAGCAACTATATATAGCGATCTAGAATAATTGTCAATACTAAATGTAGTGGTGTGGCTGGGGAAATTGAGGAAAGCCTGTTGATAACCACAAATGATGAAAAAACACAGACTTCGGAGAATTTAGACTGATTTATTCACAGAACTTCGACCGAAAATAGGCTCCTATTTACCATTCACGGGCAACCAACGCACCAAAAACTAAAACACCCGGCGACCAAGGATCAGAATGGCTTCATCCACTCCCTCAACAGGAATGAACTGGTTGCCGATGCCGATCACCACGACTCGAGTACCCAACACCCTGGTTTCAAACCGGCTCAGGACACCCCAATTTTGACGTATGGTGTGAGGGCGCACCATACTATTGAGCAGCTCCTCACTATGCAGGCGAAAGATATTTCTGACCATCGCTCCTTCCCGTTCGGGTGTGGACTGATCCATTCGATCCATGGCCTTGGTGAGTTCGGCTTGCACGAAAGCCAGATATTGATCCGTGGTGGGATTCATCAGTGCCAGCCCAACACTCACAGCTAATACTGCCACAACCAGGCTTAAACGCAGAAGACTCATATCAGACCCTTCGTTGTGACTGTTCCGATGCCACAATGGCTTCGATGGAAACGGAGGCACGCAGCTCCCCTTTGACAAACGACAGCCGGATGACTAGCCTAGCCCGCATGATTCATGAAGGTTCGTGGCGAACGCCTGCCAACGCAAAGCGAGACGGGCACTTGGAGCCGTGAAGCCCTGAGGCATACTCGTGCAGCATGTCGAAGGGCTGAACGGCGAGACTGCCCGTCACAGCCGCGTATCCGCGCTTGCAGCAGCCGCGTGATGAACCATGCGGGCTAGGCCCGTGAGGTTTATGGCAGCAACCATGCTGCTCCCATTGCTTGTATCTGGAGGGTCAACATGTTTGTCTGGAGCAAACGCCTTGTCGGAGCCTTATTAGGGCTTTTTGTGCTCATGTTAGGGATCGCATTACTCAATAGAGCGCCGGACAACACGAGCGACCTCACGATGTATACAACCGGCTGGATGACCCTGAACTACCTCGGCTTGATCATGTGGGTGTTTGTCTGGATGATCGATCAAGCCCGCATGCGTGGGAAGAATTTCTGGGTGTGGCTTGTCCCCTTCATCCTGGCGCCCCTTCCGACATTAATGCTGTTCGTCTTGTTTCTCCAGCGACGCATACGGCCGTCATAGATCGGCTGAGCCGGCTCCGGCTTGTGCATCGCGACCAGCTTCGCGATGCAACTGCGTTCGGAGCACCCATACCAACCAGATACCTGGTAGTGCGACCACGAACGACCAGAAGAAAAATTGTGCCCAGCCGACCATTTCAACCAATTCAGCTGACGGACGACCGGAGAACACTCGCCCTAGCGCTTCCAGCGATGAGAGCAAGGCAAACTGAGTGGCAGTATAGCGATGGTCGCACAGCGACATAATCAGTGCGACAAACGCCACGGTACCCATGCCGCCGGTCACGTTCTCGACAAGAATCGACACCATGAGCGCCACGTAACTCTTACCCATCCAGGCGAGCCACATGAAGCCCAAGTTTGAAACCGCTTGCAAGAGGCCAAAGAGCAGGAGTGAGCGAACCATTCCGAGCTTCACCATGGCGACGCCACCGGCCAATGCGCCGATCAGTGTGGCACCAATCCCAAGACCCTTCACGTAGCCGACATCGCTGACGGAGAAGCCCATCCCTCCAATAAGAAAAGCCGTTTGGAGCGAGGCCGCGACGGCATCTCCAAATTTATAGAAGACGATGAGGGCAAGAAGCCCGAGCACCCCTGGGCGCGTAAAGAATTCTTTCAGTGGTCCTCCAACCGCTTCGGCCAGACTTGCCGGTGTGGCACTTGGCGCTGACGGCTCTGGACTGACGAGGACCGTGACGACTCCTGCCGCCATAAACGCAGCAAGCAGCAAATAGGTGTTTGACCATCCAATATGATCGGCCAACAGCAGGGCGCCGGCACTCGCAAGCAACAGCGCACATCGATAGCCGTTTACCCACACCGCGGCACCGAAGCCTCGTTCCGAATGCAAGAGCACATCAGTCCGATAGGCATCAAAGACAATGTCGAGTGAGGCAGAGAGGAAGGCCACCACGAGGGCCAAGGCCCCGAGTATTTCTGGGCGCTGGCCCGGCCCAGTCACCGCCATAGCCGCCAAGCCGAGCGCAACGCTCATCTGCGTCACCAACATCCATCCGCGTCGTCGTCCCAGCCAGGGGGGGACCAACCGATCCATCAATGGCGCCCACAAGAATTTCACGGTGTATGGGAGACCGACGAGCGTAAAGATGCCGATGGTCTTCAGGTCGAGCCCTGCAACCGTCAGCCAGGCCTGCAGCGTCCCGGATGTAAGGGCCAAGGGCAACCCCGAGGCAAAACCCAGGGGCAACATGATGGCGATCCGTCGGTTCGCAAGGATCTGAATGAACGAGGTTTTTTTCATTGAGCCGTTTTAGTACGCATGAGGGAGCAGCATATCATTGGAAGGGGGGGCGGCTCAGACATTCTCGAAATTTGATCTGTCGAGATGGGAAGGAGCAGCAGGTCTAAGAGGCTTCAAAGAACCACCCTACGCACGCGCTTCGAATCTCAGCAGGGTTGTCCATTAAAGGTACAGGGCTTGTAGCGCGAAATATCAAACTCGACATGTTCTTGATAGACCCGTTCGTTGCCGTTCACCCCATCCTGCTCCGGATCGTTATACATGGTGTGGTTCCACCAGTAGAACAGTGGGTAGGCCTCCGTTCGATAGACAGGATTCCCGTAGCTGCTCCGGGAATAATCTTCGACTAAACGGCCCGTGACGTAGTCGACTTGGCCATTCCCCTGCAGAGAGTAGAACGTAAGAAAGAGTCGGGCTTCGTGATCGTAGTGCTCGTCGATTCTAGTCGCAAGGTCAGGTTCGAGAGGAAGGATCTCCTTCGTCCACCCACCAGACACAGGGAGGAGAAGAAGAAAAGAGACCAGGAAAATGGAAGCCCCCAACTGCGACGGTGTCACAACAGTATCTCACGTATGGGGTGGGCAGGCCGATGAACTGTACCATGGCCTTCGAAGGCCTTCAAGCAAGGGCATCAAGCGATATGACGTGTAGAAATTCAGACTTGATCGGACAGATGACGTCGGAAGCGACCGGCAGGTCCCGACCCAAAGCTGAAGTACACGACCGACCGCTATCAGTCAGTCCAATCGAATGACGTGATCAAAAGCACAACGGCGTCCTCATCGAGACAGGACAACCTGAATCAGGCGTGAAAAGTGACACTTTCACAGTGTCAGTCACTCAATCTTCTGCAGGGCAGATCTTCATTTCGCTGAGCGAATCGACAGCGCGTGATTCTGATCGTTCACCTTCGCCTCAATACCGATCAGCGAATGAAGCCTGTCGTACGGCTGACTCCACCCTCGAATCAGGCACGAAAGCTCAACCGGGTGGTAGTAGATAACTATTTCAGTGGGAATCGGCAGGGGGGAACATTGCATCATCCTGCCGACTCCAAGAGCGAGGAGCCTCTCCGAGTCATTGTCTAAGTCGAAATCGACAACTGGTTTTCTGAGACGCTGATCTGGTTTTCTCATCAGGGAAATGATGTGAGAGCCATGGGACAACCAGAAGATTCCCCGACTCGTTCGGTCACGGTCGTTCCGTGCCGTTTTATCACGCGAGCCCCTTTGGCAACTTCAAGAAGTTACGGGCCAGACACATCGAGCTCCACTCCTGTGCCATATGGGCGAGTCCGTGGAACGGCATCTGCCGAAACTCTCGTACCTGTTTGATCTGCCCGGAGGCGGGATCCATCGTCTATGCGCGTAGTCGGTATCGACTCCGATTGCCGCCTCATCGGAGCTTGATCTGCATGGCCCGCGTACAGGTCCCGCGTAAGGCGTGACGGATTCCGCCGCCCCTACCCGTGGTGGTGCCGACCGGTGGCTATGTAGCCCTGGACATGCGCCGCTTCAGTTCCCAGAGGTTCGCCTCCGAGCACTAGCCGGCATCGGCCGACACCTCTCGCGCCTGCCGCCGATGTTTGCCTTGATCTGCGCGGCCAGGGGCATGTTGCTGGTCGTTGGGCGCATTGGTCACCTGCTGGGTGACGATAACGTGACTGACGGCATCGACGGCGGCCTGCGCGGCACCCCTGGACGAAGCCATCTAAGGTCTTCATGATCCATCTATCAGGATCCGTACAATTGCGCTGCCCTCCGCACTCGCACGGGTTTCGGCTTCCAGTGCGGCCTTGGCCTGTCGAATTTTCTCCCGTCGCGCATGGTTGTTTGCGACTCACGTCGGCAATTCGTTCCCGCGACGCTCTCGGCCCCACTTTGTATCCTCGCGCGCTTCGAGGGTGTCCGCCTTCTGCAGCCACCCCTGCACGGTCGCAGCCATGTCGGCTTCGGTCTTCTGCATGCGGCCCTAGCTCGTCGCTTTGTGTTTTGAGGCGCGTTGGATTTGAACTTGGTACCTTCGAGGGCCACAGGGCCCAACTGCAGCAACCCCTTGCTTGTTTTCGTCGGGCGAGAGACGAACGACGCTTCATGCGCAGGCGGAGCGATTCCAGGGCTGCAGCAGAAGATCCAATGAGTAATCCGGGCTAGGGAATGTCCTAGCTTCCCATTCCCGATCCCGACGGTATGATCGGTGATGAGCGGTTGTCATGTCAGTTTACCAAAATGGTTCATTATCCGGCACGAGACAGTATGCTGAGGGATAGCAATACAGGACAACGTCACAACCAGGGGTAAATTGTCGAAGAGCTGGGGTATTTGCCAGGTCATTGATATAGCGAAGCTTGCTACAACGATACACAACACAGGAGAGGGCAACTCATCGTGAGGTGGCTATGACGGACAGAAGACTACGAAACTCAAACGGAGAAAAAC
>JBBRRK010000032.1:0-24983 GCA_038200765.1 Nitrospirales bacterium | reverse complement strand
GACTGCGCGATGTCGGGACGAACAGTCATGGATCATGCGGGATATTGCGGGTTAAGGACGGCCCGGAAACAATTATTTACATGTGAGCTGTTTTGACCAGTTTTCCTCGGGCAAGTGGCAGACTATCTCTCATTATATAGCTCAGCCCCTGCGTCGCAATGAAGTTTGCCTGCTATGGCTCGGCATTCGGCTGTTTCAGACCACATGCGTGAAGCCCTGTGACACATTGTTGATTGTAGGCACCTAGAGACACTGTAACCATTCGACTCTACTCCCTGGAGGTGCGCCATGAGTCTCGAACGATCAGGACGAACACCACAATCCCTCCCAACGAGCCCGCCTTGCGCCTGTGCACACAGTCGCCTGATCTCTGATTCCGTCTCGGAAGAGGAACACATGGCAGGGAAGGTGCGTTGCGTTGAATGTGGGAGCGACATTCCTGATCCACACCTCCAACGGGACGCCAAGGGAGCATAGCCCCTTCTCCCAACACGTGTTGCGATCTTCAGGCCTCGCCCGCACAACGAGCCCCTCCCATCGCTGGGGTATTTGGCAACAGCCCCCCTGCTTGTCACTGCCCCGAAACTCCTCAATCTGTCAGAGAGCACAGCCCTCTCCTTCATGCCTGAAGCCTGTAACTCCCTGTGTTACTGAACTTCTTCCTTTATCGCCCGACGACACCATCCTGTGGCACCGACAATGCATTGTCATCTTTCCTGCAACTCATTCCGTTCTCTGGAGGTGGCACATGACGCAACAGACGACCGTCGAAGATCAAGTGATCGACATCGTCCGCAAAGCCCATGTCTGCGACCTCGAAGAGGTCATGCGCCAATGTGTAAGTGTTATGTGGAATCAAGTGTTTTCGCCCTCGACCGCTTGAGTCGACGCGGCGAGATTAGGCTCATGCCCAGGGGCCGGGGTAGATATACAGTAACCTTCCCGCACCAGCAGGGAGGTCGGCCCGATTGACGCTCACTCCCTTCTCTTCAATCACAAGGAGGTTTTACATGTCTGATTTAACCCGTTGGCAACCGGTGACGACACGCTGGAATCCGTTCAAAGATTTGGAGGATATGGAGAAGCGCCTCTCGACGTATTTGGGTCGCCCCGCTGTTCGGACTGAGGCTGGAAAGGAAGCGATGACTGTGGCCGAATGGTCACCGCTCGTCGACATTACAGAGGATGACAAGGAATACCTCATCAAGGCGGACCTACCCGAAGTGAAGAAAGAAGACGTCAAACTGACGATCCAGGACGATGTCATGTGCATCTCCGGAGAACGAAAATACGAGAAAGAGGAAAAAGGGAAGAAGTACCACCGTGTCGAACGAGCCTATGGGAGCTTCATGCGGAGCTTCACGCTGCCGGAAGATGCCGACGGCAGCAAAGTCAGCGCGGAGTACAAAGACGGGGTCCTGAATGTACACCTGCCCAAGTCGGAAAAGGCGAAGCCGAAATCGATTGAGGTGAAGGTCTCCTGAGAGCGACGGCAGGGAGGGATATGATGTTCCAACAGCCTCGCTATCAGAGGTGCCGGAGGGCAGGCGGGAAATCCATTGACACCGTACCATTACGCTCCTTGGGTGAGCCTGGGAGGGAGGTATCGACATGAAGCAGGTTGAGGCCATTGTGAAGCCACACAAAAACCGCGCTCTAACGATCACGCCAGAGAGGTGACGCTCTCCTGACAACAACAGATAAGGAAGGCGTGATGTTCCGACCTCCGCACGATCTTGAGATTTCGTGTGAGAGGGAGGGGTAGACGTGACCACGGGGCCTCGGCGGCATCTTCTATGGTGGCTTCCCGCGCGCCGGTTCTGCTGACTGTGTTGCCGATCCGTTTCGACGTGACGAATGGACTCATCGAGCAGAATGTTGGGAAAATCCTCGAGCCACAGAGAAACAGGGGCTGAGGGAAGCATGAACGGTTCCAGCGGCACCCGCTGGCTTTTAGAAAAGACCGTCTGTCCAGGCCATAGCGAGCAAAGAGGCGAATCGTACTTCGGCTTGTACGTTGAGCCTCTGAACGAAGCGAGAACGATGCCTGGGAAAAGGCGCGTCCTTGGGCAACAAGCCTGTCTTGGCAGGATCAGGGCGGGAGGGTGAACTAGCCACCGGGGTCGGGCGGTGAGAAGAGCGACTGTTTCAGCATCCTCGTAAAGAAGGGGGGTACGATGTTCAAACATCCTCAGTCTTTTGAGGTTCCCTGGGCCGCGCATGGACATCACGAGGGCACGGAACCCCATCGTCATCTGTGGTGGCTGATCGCACTGCTGGTCCTGCTGGCCATGTTTCTGATCGGCGTCGGCGTCACGTACGGAATCCTGTGAGGGAACAGGATCACGGCCTGGATCAACGGAGGGAGTGGCGTCATGTTCCGCAATCGGGAAGAGGCCGGCAGGATACTGGCCGATGAGTTGAGTCGATATCGCAACGATCCGACGGCGTTGATTCTCGCTCTGCCTCGCGGCGGCGTGGCGGTAGGCTATCAGCTCAGTCTCGCCCTCCATGCCCCGCTCGATGTGTTTATGACGCGCAAGATCGGTGCGCCGGGCAATCCCGAGTATGCCATTGGAGCGGTGGCCGAGACAGGATCGCTCTATCTGAATCAAGAGGCTGTCAGCTCACTTGGCTTATCCCGGTATGAGCTGGACCGGTTGATCTACATCCAAGAGAAAGAGATCGCCAGACGCAAGGACCTGTACCGGCAGGGGCGGCCGCTCCCCCAACTCACAGGTCGCACCGTGCTCTTGGTTGACGACGGGATCGCGACAGGCTCGACGTTCATGGCCTCGGCGCTCGCGATCCGTGGCTTGCAACCTCACCGTCTAGTTGGAGTCATTCCAGTCGGACCTCCGTCGACAATCCGCGAGGTTCAAGCGCATGTGGACGAGCTGGTGGTTCTCATGACACCGGACCCGTTCGAGGCCGTAGGGAATTTCTTCGTGGACTTCACGCAAGTCGAAGATCGCGACGTGATACAGTACCTCAATCTGGCCGAGGAGGCGATGCTCGAACGCATGCCCTCGTCACCAGACTTATAAGACATCTTGTTAGCCAAGGAAGGTGCGCCGTAACATGTCCACACATTCCAAGATCCCGTCAGGGTTGGGCGCTCGCAGAGACAAAACGTATCAAGAGGACGAACACGACACCTATAAACTGCGAGGAAAGCTTAAGGAGCCCACAGCCTGTCCAACATGGGGGGCGGTCTTTCACAAGGGGCGGTGGACCTGGGACACGAAACCGGCAGGTGCGCACGAGACTCTCTGCCCAGCTTGCCACCGCATCCACGATAAATACCCCAAGGGCCTCGTCACGATCAAAGGGCCCTTCAAAGATACCCAGCACGAACAACTGATCGGCGTCGTCAACAACACGGAGGAGAAGGAGAAAAAAGAACACCCGCTTTCTCGAATCATGGCCATTGAATCACGGCCTGAGGGCCTGGTCATTTCCACGACCGATATCCATCTGCCCCAGCGAATCGGCGAGGCGCTGGAACATGCCTATCACGGGGAGCTGGAGTTGCATTACGATCAGGATGAACAATTCGTGCGGGTCACATGGACCCGCTAAATTCTGGTCTCACCGTTGAGGAGAATAATAATGTGGTCCTGCCCCACTCGATGGATACTTGTCGCGGTAACGGCACTCAGCCTGGTGACTGCAACGACGGGACAGGCGACGACGTTTATTCAACAGAGCGCAGTCGTGGAGTTGGATCAGGCGACTGTCAGCCAGATCTTGGATGTGTTTCACAAGGCTGAAGCAGCCATCGCTGCGGAGAATTTGGACGGCCTCATGGAGCTCTATGCGACCCAGTACAACTATCATGGATTAGAACAGGCCGATATTCGGAAGATCTGGTCTGATCTGTTCAAAGAATACCGTAACCTTGTCGATGCCCATTTCTTTTCGAAGATCATCAGAGTGGGCTCAGGTTCCAACGCCATTATTGAAGTCACCTGCACGGGAATCTTGTCGGGTATCTCGAAGACCAGCGGCCTCCGGGTGCCGATCGACAGCTGGTACGAAGAAGTGCATTTCCTGACGCGTGAGGGCGGCGTGTGGCGCATTCGCGGCAATGCCGGCGAAACGCCACGGGTCTTGCCGTTCGGCACGGCGCCGCACCCGTTATTCTAACAGGATGCTGAAAAAGTCCGCCAGCGGCGTTCTCGCATCGCTCAGAGGCTCAACGTATCGAAGCGTACGCTTCGCCTCTTCGCTCGCTGCGGCCTTGCTGGTAGGCCTTTTTGAGCATCCTGAGGTTTCTGAAGCCGTCGCTCCGTCTGTCATATTTCGCCGGTGTTTTATGTGTACACCGAGTTTTCCCGCAGCCTGCTAAATTAGGAGAGGTGACAATGAGAATCGTAGCCGGTGTGGATTGGTCGGACGAATCCTTTTCCGCCGTGAAACAGATCGGGTTACTCTACCGACCGGACGACGTCGTACTCGTTCATGGCGTGGATCTTGGCATGCTCCAGTCTCCCATCGTAGCCGGAGCAGTCAATCTGCAAGGGTACGACGAATTCCGCCAGGCCTTGATCGATGCCGGTCACCAGGCTATAGAGCGTTGTCGCGCGCTGCTGCCGACTGAGATTCCCTCCATTCGAACGATGTGCGAAGTCCAGCACCCGGCAGCCTTCATTCTCGACAGTGCCGCTTCGGTCAAGGCCGACCTCATCGCAGTGGGCACGCACGATCACAGCCGGATGAAAGAAGTGTTTGGCGGCAGCGTGTCGCACCGCGTCCTCCTCCATGCCACAGTGCCGACCTTGATCGTGAAGGGAAAGGCTCGCCCCGTCGCCCGCGTGCTCATGGCGGTGGAAGGCCACGAGGATGCGATCCGTCTGCATACGTGGCTGACGTCGCACCCCTTCAAGAACCCCGTCGCGGTCTCCATCCTCTCGGTCGTCTCCTCGCTCACAATGGTCGAGCCGCAGCTGATGGTGGGACTCGATAGTTGGTCAGAGCAAAGTACGCGGTATGCTGAACAGGTCGTAAACGACACGGCCCAGGCGTTGGCCGGCCCGCACTTCACCGCATCGACCATGGTCTGCACGGGAGATCCCGTGACAACGGTGTGCGAAGTGGGCACGAGCCACGACCTCATCGTGGTCGGTTCCCATGCGCGGAAGGGGTTTGAACGATTCCTGCTCGGCGGCGTGTCGCACGCGATCGTGCATCGGGCCAATACTTCCGTCCTTGTTGTCCGTTGAGATCAGATGACTAGCAGGATGCTCAAAAAGTCCGCCAGCGGCGTTCTCGCATCGCTCAGAGGCTCAACGTACCGAAGCGTACGCCTCGCCTCTTCGCTCGCTGCGGCCTTGCTGGACAGCCTTTTTGAGCATCCTGCGAGTTGTTCATGTGTCAACGCCACAAGTAAGAACACAGCCGGATTTGAGCGTACACTGAGTTTTTCCGCAGCCTGCTAGGATCTTGAAGTCTTTGTTCGCGCCGGCTGTCCCCATTGCGAGGCTGCGAAAGCGTTCCTCAACGAACTCCGGCGAGAGCATCCTGCTCTTCGGATCGCCATCTACCACGTGGCTGAAAACTCAGCCGCGCGGCAGCGGCTCGCGACACTAGCTGGTGAGCAGGGACTAGAGAACTTTGGCGTCCCCACCTTTCTCATCGGCACAGAATTGATCGTCGGATTCCTCTCAGCCAACACGACCGGAGTGGAGATCCGTGCCAGGCCCGACCGACTCAACCAAGACACCACCCCGCATCCCGCAGTCGAAGGCATCCAAACAACGTGGTTCGGCGAGCTTCGCGTCAGGGACCTGGGTCTTCCACTGTTCACGATCGTCATCGGACTCCTGGACGGATTCAATCCCTGTGCGATATGAGTACTGCTCTTCCTATTGTCATTGCTCGTCAATCTTCAAGACCGACGGAAGATGGCTCTTATTGCCGGGACGTTCGTCCTCGTCAGCGGCTTGGTATATTTTGCCTTCATGGCGGCTTGGCTCAACATGTTCCTCCTGATCGGTTTCTCGCGCCCCGTCCAAGTCGGATTGGGCGGCATCGCCCTCTTCGTAGGAACGGTCAACATGAAGGATTTCTTTGTGCTGCATCATGGCATCACGCTGAGCATTCCCGAGCCCGCCAAACCAGGACTGTACGCTCGTGTCCGCGGCATACTCCAAGCCGAGCATCTCGCTGGTGCAATGGCAGGCATCGTGGTACTAGCCGGACTTGTGAACCTGGTCGAACTGCTCTGTACAGCCGGATTCCCGGCTCTCTACACTCAGATTCTGACTCTTCAACAGATGCCATCTTGGGAATACTATGGCTACCTCGGCCTCTATAATCTGGCCTATATTCTCGATGACAGTCTCATGGTCACGATCGCAGTGGTCACGCTCAGTCGCAGAAAATTGCAGGAACGTGTCGGTCGCTGGCTGAAGTTGGTGAGCGGAATCGTGATGGTGGGCCTTGGTGGCCTATTACTGATGAACCCGACTGGCTGAGGTAACAGTTCCGTCCCAGCAGGGAAGGAGTGCCCCAGGCTGGACGATTCAACACGATTACAGCTTGCCAGACTTGCCTCAACAGGAAACCAAGAGTATTCTCCAGCGAACCTTGGGATCTTGCAGATCTGGGAAAGGACGAAATGAACGGAATGAACGGAATGAACGATACCGCCGCGACATTGATTGCGGCAAGTCGAGTGGGTGACCGAGCATGAAACACATCCGCCCATTGTTCCAACCGCCTCTGTCATCCGAATACCAGGAATCGGGACCGGTCATCCTGCGCGATGGCACGACCGCATCCCTCCGCCCTACCCGTGCGGAGGACCAGGCGATGATGCAACGATTCATCGATCGGTTGTCACCAGCATCCAGGCGTCATCGGTTCTTTTCTGAAACCGCGCCCACTGCCGACACCACCGCGTCGCTCTGTGATTCCTCCAACCCCTCCACACAACTCACCGTCGTGGTCACGAGGACCATCGCCGGACAGCCGCGGATCATCGCCGCCGGCTCATATTGGGCGCGAACCGCCGATCAGGCCGAAGTGGCCATGGCAGTCGACGACGACTTTCATGGGAAAGGTCTGGGAACGATCCTGCTTGAACGGTTGGCGATGCTGGCCATACACCGCGGCTTCACGAGACTGTGGGCGGTCACACACACTGACAATCCTGCCATGCGCGAAGTCTTCCGGGAATCCGGGTACTCGACCCATGAAACCTATGAAGACGGCGACATGCAAGTCGAGATCTCGCTGCACCCGACCGAGAGCACGACGACCCGCTTGGAGTTGCGCGAGCGTATCGCTACGACCGCCTCGCTTCGCCCGTTCTTCTATCCTCGTTCCGTGGCCGTGATCGGAGCGTCCCGCGATCCCGCGAGCATCGGCTACCGGATCGTCGAAGCCCTCGCCGGCAACCAGTTTCGTGGCGCCATCTATCCGGTGAATCCCAAGGCGGCAACCATCGCGAGCTTGCCTGCCTTCTCGTCCGTCACTGCGATCCCTGGCACCGTCGATCTGGCGGTGATTGTCGTCCCGCGTGATGCGGTGCTGCCGGTCCTCACCGATTGTGCCGGTAAAGGCATCAGCTCCGTGATCGTGATCTCCTCGGGCTTTGCCGAATCAGGCCCTGACGGAACGCAGGCCCAGGACCGTCTCGTGGAGACTATCCGTCAACAGGGCATGCGCATGATCGGACCGAACTGCTTCGGCGTGCTGAACACCGATCCGGCCATCCGTCTCAACGCCACGTTCACGTCGGCTTTTCCCCCCTCCGGCCGCATGGCCATGGCCACGCAGAGCGGCGCGCTGGGACTCGCGATCCTCGCCGCGGCCCGTCGATTACAGCTGGGCGTGTCCTCATTCGTCAGCCTGGGAAATAAAGCCGACATCTCCACGAACGATCTTCTCCAATATTGGGAAGACGACCCTTCCACCGACATCATTCTCCTCTACCTGGAGTCCTTCGGAAATCCTCGACGCTTTGCGAGACTTGCGCGCCGCGTCGCTCGGCGCAAACCGATCGTGGCGATCAAATCCGGTCGGAGCCTTGCCGGACGTCGCGCGGCCAGCTCGCACACCGCCGCACTCGCATCGAGCGAGGTGGCCGTAGACACACTCTTTCAGCAGTCCGGAGTGATCCGCGCAGACACCTTGGATGAACTCTTCGCCCTGGCCAGAGGGCTTTCCGATCAGCCTTTGCCGAAAGGAAAGCGCGTCGGCATCATCACCAATGCCGGCGGCCCCGCCATCCTCTGCACCGATGCCTGCGAAGCGGGAGGATTGTTTGTCCCCGAGCTGTCCAAGACGACCACCGCGGCCCTGTCGGCATTCTTGCCTCCCGCCGCCTCGCTAAAGAACCCGGTCGATCTGATCGCATCCGCCGCTTCGGACCACTATACAAACGCGATTACTACCCTCCTGGCCTCCCATGAAATCGATGCCCTGATTATCCTCTATATGTCCGTGATGGTCGGCAACGAAGCCGGCATTGCGAACGGGATCATGCGCGGGATCTCCACTGCCAGAGCAGCTGGTGGCACCGACATCCCGATCTACATATGTTGGATGGCGGAAGGAGATCTCGAACGAACCTTTCATGCGGTAGGCGAAACGATCCCCACATTTCCATTTCCCGAACATCCGGCCGTCGTGCTCAGCAAAGCTTCCCGGTATGAAGAATGGCGCACCCTGCCGCTCGGCATGATCCCGGATTTCGACGATATCGACATCGATACCGCGCGAGCCATCTGTGCCAAGGCCCTGTCTCAAGAAGGGCCCGGTTGGCTGACTGTCGAGGACACCAGAGCCCTCCTCGCCTCCGCAAAACTTCCTGTGGCAAAGGGCGGTGTCGCAAGAGCCGAAGACCAGGCGGCGGCCCTGGCCTGTGACCTGGGATTTCCCGTCGCCGTCAAGCTCGCGTCCCACCAGATCCTGCACAAGACCGAGATGGGCGGCGTGCATCTGAACCTGGCCGATGAGCAAGCCGTGAGGAATGCGTTCGAGGCGATCAGGGCCAGGCTCGCACAGGAAAACAAACTGGATGCGATGGAAGGCGTGCTCGTGCAGCCGATGCTGTCAGGCGGGGTTGAAGTGATGGTCGGCGTCACCCACGACCCGCTCTTCGGCCCCTTAATAGCGTTCGGTCTTGGCGGAATTCATGTGGAGATTCTGGGGGACGTGCAGTTCAAGATCACCCCCCTCACCGACCGCGACGCATCTGAAATGGTGCGCGAGATTAAGGGCTATCGATTGCTGCAAGGCTATCGAGGCCATCCTGCAGCGGATGTGGAGGCCATCGAAGAGGTGCTGTTGCGCCTCTCTCGCCTCGTCGAAGAAATTCCGGAGATCAGCGAACTCGATCTGAACCCGATCTTTGCCCTGCCGCCAGGACAAGGCTGCCGGATCGTGGATGCTAGGATTCGTGTTGAGAAGACTTCAGCGGGTGTGTAGAAAATTGTTTCTGCTACCCCGATAAACCTACTCAGACTCATTCATCGCGCATTGGCTGTCTGGTGATCAGCCGAACGACCAGCGCTTGCTGGCCCTCATCCGAAGGGCATACGGTCCTGCCAGCGGGCCCAATTGACGTGGCCATCGTCAAAGCCCAACTGCTTAAGCGATGCGTCGGCAAGCAGGTTTCCGAGCGCATAGAGTTGATCCGTGATTCGGACCAAGTTACCTGAGCCAGGTGCCGTTGTTTCGAGTTGGCCGCGATGGAATAATGCGTTACGTGCAGCGGCCCAGTCTTCTGCCAGAGCCTGGGAAACGGCGAAGCCATGACTCCGTAGGAAGCGGGACAATGGGACAGCGACATTTCCATTGTTTGGGTCGGTGCCGTAGGCCCGTGCTAGGATCTCAAGCCCAGAAAAGGCGAGGAAATGCTCGATTTCCACGTATGGCTGGGAGAGCTTCCATACCGCGATCTGACGATAGAATGCCGCTGTTAAGGGGTGGTCGGCAGATGCACGTTCGGTGTGGGCCAGGAATAGCTCAAGAAACAGAGTCCGGGATCCCGGGTAGAAGGTGTCATTGCCAATGGCCGCACCAGGAGTATGGCGGTCACTGAGGATCGGTAGACTTTCCGGCAGGCGGCCCGAAGTGATCATTTGTGCAATCGAATCTCCGGCAGATATTTGTGTCAGCCTTGTGGGAATGACCATCTGCTGTTGGCAAAATGTCATCCCATCAGCTAGGCGGCGTACGAAGTCGCTTTGGTCAATGTCAGCACTTGCGCGGCTCTCTGGTAATATCCCGTAACCGGTTAGGAACAGGTGGGTTCGATCTTGAGCCAGGCTTTGGCATTCCGGAAAACCGTGGCACGGCACTAACTCGGCTTGCGAGACGGTAAACCGCTTGGAGAAGTCGAAGCCGTAGATTCCGAAGACCGTGTCTACCATCTCTTCTATACTCAGGAACCCCTAGGGGCCAGCTAGCGCCCAAGCCCGTCAGCTGGAGCGTCTTGTTAGGTGGCTTTGCGCTCACAGGCGAGGAGTTCTTTGGCTTTAGGAAGCCGTTTTACGATTGCCTGGAACCTCGGTCCTTGGCGCACATCTGCCATGCCCTCAATTCCGTGTCGTTGATAGTAGGCCTCGACAGCCGCTATGTATCTTTCGCAAAAGGAAACCTCTTGCTCGTAGTTCTTTTTCCTTCTTGATAGGATCGCAACTCTCTCGAAATAGTAGGGTGCAGCGACAAGGTCTGCTGTTTCCATCGTCTTCAATTCGGCGTAGCAGCATTTCTTCATGTAGTCGATGTTGTCCTTTTTGGTGTCTGCCAATTCCCAGGTTTGCTTCCCCTCAACCAGGTTGGCGCCGCCTGTGACTTCGGCAACAAGCTCACCAGATGTCTTCGGATCGCAAGACGGGTTACCGATTTCTAGAGACTTGAAGCGAAACAACTTGCTTAGCAGATTCATGGTTGTGTGTCCTTGCCGCCCATGCAGAATTTATTGGGCCAGACCCCTTATCCTACACATACATGGAGGAAAAGAAAGTTCTATCCTGCCATATCAAGTGCCGCGACCTTACGTTCCACCGCCACGCCAACCTCCCGGCGGGCAGCTTCCAGCTCGTACCGCTGCTGAAGATTCATCCAGAATTCCGCTGTGGTGGAAAAGCAGCGTCCTAGCCGCAGCGCAGTGTCTGCTGTGATGCCGCGCCGCTCGTTTGCGATCTCATTGACACGCGCTGTGGTTACGCCAAGGCGTCGCGCAAGCGCGTTCGCGGACAGACCCAGCGGCTTCATGAATTCTTCGCGAAGGATCTCACCTGGATGGATAGGCGGCAACAGTTTCTTGCGCATGGCCGTTCCCCTTCAATGATAGTCTACGATCTCAACATTCTCCGCACCTTCATTCCAGCGAAAGCACACCCGGAACTGATCGTTCACGCGGATGCTGTGCTGCCCGGCGCGGTCGCCTTTCAGAGCTTCCAGCCGGTTGCCTGGCGGACTTCGCAGATCATTCAGCTTCTTGGCAGCCGCGACCATTTCTAGCTTACGACGCGCCACCGATTCGATGTTCCGGAACCGCTGCACCCGCTCGCCGTTGAACAGCCTTTCGGTTTCGACGCACCGGAAGCTCTTGATCATGTATTGATTGTATATCGGTGTTCGATATACTTTCAAGTTGACGAGCACCACCTGTAAGGACAAACCGGCGCAGACCTCTTGGCCCGCATTGAAGGCAGTCTAGGCGGCCTCTACCTACATGCCCATGCTTTTCACATAGCCGCCATTTAGTGGGGCTGCCGGCCTCGTCTCCACTGCGCGCATCGGACGAGCACAGTTTCATCGTGCGTGTTCTGCGAGCAAGAAGGATGGTCTGGCTGCTCCCCTCCTACCCTTCTGAGACCGCGCGTTGCACGAGCACAGGAGAGCACTAGTCTGCCCTCTCTTACTCCTTCCGAGTGTGCGCGTTCCACGAGCAGGAGGACGACAAAGCCACCCTCACCTCACACTGCGAACTCTACACGCACTGTCCGCCCAAGCCGCGCTTCAAGGGTGATGAGCATTTCAAGGCTGAACTTATCCCATTTTCCGCGCACGAGGTCGGACACACGGGATTGCGCGATGCCGAGGCGCTTGGCCGCCTGCGCTTGGGTAAGCTTCTGCTTCTCGATGTAGAGGCGAAGATCGCTCATGAGATTTGCGCGCATTTGGAGCACAGCCGCTTCGGCCGGGTCAAAACCAAGATCAACAAACACATTGCCGCTGGATTTGGTCGTTTTCTTCTTCATCTCCGGTCTCCGATCTGTCGGTAGCGTGTACGAGCCAGCTCGATGTCTTCTCTTGTGGTCTTCTGCGTTTTCTTCTGGAACACATGAAGCACATAGACGGACTCGGCGAACTTGGCCACATAAAGCACGCGCCATTCGCCCAACACGTGTATTCGAATCTCCCGGACGCCGGCACCCACCTCTTTCATGGGCTTCCAATCAGATGGCGCCAGGCCACGCTGAACAAAGCCCAACTCGAAACCAGCCGCACGCCGGGCTTCTGCCGGGAACTCTTTGAGATCGTCAAGACTGGAACCGACGAACTCCAGAGGTTTCATGTTAGAGACTATATAAGATGTGTGATTGGGATATCAATAAACTTAGATAAGTCTATATGCTTTTTACCTGCCACACTCTCATGGTTTCTTCGAGGAGCCCTCACGCCGCAGGAGCGCGAGATAAGCCAGCGTGTCGGCGATCTCCTGATCCGTCATCCTCGTGTCCGGAAACATGCCTGTGCCTGGGTGTCCTTCCCTGATTGCACGCGCGCGCTGCTTGTCGGTCTTTAGGTGTAGTACCGTTGGATTGCGGAGGTCGGTCGGTTGAGGCTTGAGCTGCGCGATGAGCGCGGTGGTGTCGGCTGTGAGTCGCGGCGGATGGTCCTTGTTCCCATCAATGCCATGGCAGTAAGAACACACGCCCTTCCCGTTGAAAACCGCTCTGCCACGCTCGGCATCGCCTGCCGCCGTGGTGCTTTTGGGCAACGGCGGGGGACCGGCCCAGGCATTCATCTGAAAGATGTGTGTGAACTGGATCACCACTAACGGGAGGCAGACGAGAAAGAGTCGTTGAAGAGCTGTACGCATCGAGTCAATCATCACATCACCCTTCCAATCGATCATAGTCTTGTTGATAGAGCTCACTATGAGACAAACCACACACACCAGAGCCACCGGCCCATTCTCACGCCTCACGAACCGTTATGAACTTTAAACTCCAAATGACAGACCACACAGGCCTTCAGCACGTTGTTGAGCTGCGGCAGAATCTGCTTCAGATCTTTCGTGGGGATGATGCGCGCCAACTCTTCCGCCGCCGCGTGATGCGCCATGGCCAAATCGTGATAGGCGGGTGGGAAATTTTCTGGGTGCTGCTGCGCCATCGCCTGCCGATGCATGAAAAATCCCAGGTGGGATTCGGTCAAGCCTTTCGCCAGCTCGTAGTCCTCTTCCACCAACGCGTTCACAATGACCTGGATGGTTTCCAGGTGCTGCAACATCACCGCGCGATGCTCTCTTTCTGCAGTCGGAGATAGCGGAATGGGATGCCTGGTATCGGAAGTGAGATAGGGGTTAGACGGCTGCCCTCCATGGTGATGTTCGACCTTCGTGCAACCAGAGACAAACAGAACACAGAGAGTCCAAAGACCCGCCCCTCCAAGGAGCACTTGCCTACCTTTGTATCTGTATCTTGATCGCGACAAATTTTGAGACATTCCGAACCCCTCTCAATAGAATCAAGCTGCTACTGTCATCAAGACAGAGTGTTCCCCCCGCCCACCAAACTGGCAACCGGCCTATACCATATGAGCAATGCGCATGCCTACGACCTCTACATCAGAAGCGCGTGATTGCTTTACAGAGACAACAACTTGGGGGGCACTTATGAAAAGTGGTCGGTAAGAATGGGGTCAGTTGCTCCAGCAGCCCGATCGGTACTGGCGCACAATGCGACAATTGAAATCTCGGACCCTGTCACTTTCCAAATGCCCAACTCGCGCCAGGCCGTCATAAGAACAGATTCAATTCCCTCTCCTGGTGAATGCAGGAGGCTTCTGTGCCGGTAGTCTGATGGCTCCCCTTTAGTCCTCCGCCATTGCCGGCGCGATCAGCGCTGCAGCTCTGTTCTTGCGAGCCCCGCGAGTGTTACAGCAGAGGATATAGCCGTATCTCATCTGCTTCGCCGCTGGGATCTTGCTCTCTTCCACGCTTGTGGAACTGCTGCCTCAGACAATCCAGAAGGCAGGTGTTGAGCGACGCCTGCCCATCATGCTGGTGGGATTGGTCCTGTTATTATCCTGGAGCGATGGATGATCTGGCGCCATTGCCATGTCATGGGGAAATGGGACCAGCATGAGCCACATCCGCGTCGAAGGCTCGAATCACAGATGGGCACGGACCCACTGCACGATGTCCTGCGCGCCAAGTGCCCCGGATTGCCGCGCCACTTCGCGCCCTCCGCGAAGCAACATCACGGTCGGGATACTCTGAATGCCGAAGCGGGCCCCAAGCGCCTGTTCCTCCTCCGTGTTCACCTTGGCCAGGCGAAGCTGTGGCTCCAGAATCTTCGCAGCCTGCTCATAGGCCGGCCCCATCATCCGACAGGGCCCGCACCACGGCGCCCAGAAATCCACGACCAACGGAATATCGCTTCGGATGGCGTGCATGTCGAAGTCCCTCGCCGTCAGCGCAATCGAGTGTCCGGTGAACAGCCGCTCGCGACACTGGCCACATTGAGGGCCATCCACAAGGCGTGCTGCCGGAACGCGATTGATGGTCTGGCACCGGGGGCACAGGATACGCATCATGTCACTCATGGTTCAGGTCCGTGACCGTGCCGATCATGAGAACGCCAACGGCTGCCCAGGTTCCAAAAACACGCAACGGTAGAGACCGAAGAGCGGCCCGACGAGTCGGCTCCCCCCGCGGCCCTTGTCCAGTAGGTCTATTCCACATCCAGGCCTGCCTGCTTCAGGCGAGCGCGTAACTGTTCGATCTGATCGAGCAGATCGAGCATCACTGCGGCTGCATCGAGACTGGTATCAAAATCCCTCTGCAGCCGGGCGACTCGTCGAGCACAGGTGAGATCCGTTGCGCGAAATCGCCAATCCGTGGTCTCTCTCCCTTGCGGCGCCAGCACGCCCACCGCCACCAATTCGACGATCCACTCTGCCTCCGCCCCGCAGGCCCGCGCTAGCTCCTCTAGCGCCAGCACACCCTCATCACCGATCACGCTTCCTGTCAGAAGGTCCTGCTCCCTATCCATATTTAGACCCCCCAGTGCTTGCGCGGGTTGAAGGCCAGTTCCCGCGCCATAGTGTGATAGATCTGTTGTGCCTGCTCCGTCTCCGCTTTCGGAAGGACCACATCCAGGACAAGATAGAAATCCCCTGCTGGTTCGCCGGGAATGCCGCGCCCCTTGAGTCTTAGCTTTCGCCCGCTCTGCGAGCCCGGGGTGATTTTGACTTCAACCACGCCGGTCGGGGTCGGCACTTTGACCGTAGCGCCGAGAGCCGCTTCCCAGGGTGCAATCGGTAATGAGAGAGACAGGTCGCGGCCTTGTACCTGGTATAGGGAATGGGGGTGAAAGCGGATCTCGAGATAGAGGTCACCCGCGGGCATTCCGTTGACTCCCGGCGCACCTTGCCCTGTCAATCGGATGTGCTGGCCTTCACGAATGCCTTTGGGGATCTGTACGTTCAGCGACCGCTCCTGCAGCACCACCTGGCCTTGCGCATTCACCCGCGGTGCACGCAGGGTAATCGTGTTGGTGCCGCCGTGAAACGCATCCTCGAGCGCGATGAAAATCTTGGCATGATGGTCCTCGCCATGAGCACGGGTGGATGCGCCGTGACGGGAGAAGTTGCCGAACAGAGTGGAGAAGAAGTCGCTATAGTCGGTAGCTTCCGCCGCGGACGCGCCGCCGGGGGTGAACTCGAAGCCCGCACCCCATTCTGGCGGAGGGGTAAATTCCTGTCCCGCTCGCCAGCGGTTGCCGAGTTGGTCGTAGGCGGCACGTTTCTCCGCATCCTGGAGCACTTCGTAGGCTTCGCCGATTTCCTTAAAGCGCGCTTCCGCTTGCGGCTCTTTACTCACGTCCGGATGATATTTTCGCGCCAGCTTACGGTAGGCGCTTTTGATGTCGTCGGCAGCCGCCGTGCGGTCAACCTCGAGGAGTTTGTAGTAGTCCTTAAATTCCATATCGGTTCGTTTCCGGCTGTTCAGTCAACCGCGTCGTGGACTCTCCGGTAACCGGCTCACCTTGCCCCTTGGCACCAGGGACAGATAAATCCTCTGCTTGAGAGTCTTCAAAACACCCCGTCATTCCCACCCTCAACCATGACCGCGGCCGGCTTGCTCACTTATTTCCTCAGCGCTGCCCGGTTCTCTTCCGCCTGTGCGCAAGCCATACACATGGCCGCCGCGGGGAGAGCCTCCAGCCTGGACTGGGGAATGGCCTTTTCGCATCGCTCACATCGGCCGTACTGCTCTGTCCCCAGCTTGACGAGCGCCCGGTCGATCTCCTCGATTTCGGCCTTCGCTCGCCCATCCAGACGATCGAGCAGCCGAACCATGCTCTCCTCCTGCCCCCGCTCCTCCGCTTCGCTTTCGACGTCGGTTTCAAGCCAGAGCAGTTCGTCTTCTGCCTGGGCAACCTGACGAAACAAGTCGCGCCGTTGGGTCAACAGCTTCTTCCGAATATCATCGACCGATATCATGACAATAACCCTATTTGTCCATCATGTCCTTCATAGCCTCTCCCCCAGCCTTGAACGCCGACTCGGCATCCGCCGTTTTCTTTGCGATGAAATGCTCCCCACGCTCAATTATCTGATCGAGGGCGGCTCGCGCCTCCTTGGCCTTCTCCAGTACTTCCTCCTCAGTCCTTTTCGCATAGCCTTTCATTGCTTGTCGCGTTTCTTCCCCTGACTTGGGAGCGAGAAGAAGACCTGCCACCACTCCGGCCACAGTTCCTCCTAACAATGCGAATACAACAGCTGATGCCGAACATTGCGTCTCTCGATTGTCCATAACATTTCCTCCTTGGATAAAATAATAGGCGTTCTCTTCAGTTAAAAAGCGAAGACCGTGCCAGAAAAGCAGAACCAGAGAATCACCGATTGCTCTGATTTGACGAGGCCTTAAGGAAATGCATGAAGAGAGGGAGAACTGCCCTGAGGCATTCTAGGCCTTATGAGATAAGAGCGCTGTCGCAAAAGGCGACAACCAGCAGATCTCGCCTTCCATCCGATGGCGCCATGATGCTGGAAACTTCGTGTGAGGGATTCAACTGGGCGTACGACGCGTTTTCACTGGCATCGAGAACCAGGGTGCTTGGTCTTTCGGTCCCGTTTTCGAATTCATACGCCCCCTCCGAACAGTTTCACGCCGTTGTGAATGAACATGACGATGGCGACCCCGATGGCGACGACTGCGAAACTCTTGGTCAACGTTGTCGGCGAGACCTGTCGAACGACCCACGATCCCCCGGTCATACCCACGGCGCTTCCCAGCAGCAAGAGACCGGCAAGTGGCCAATCCATCTGTGCCGTTTGCAGATGGCCGACGAGGCCTCCGACGGCGACGAGCGCGATGATCAACAGAGAGGTACTCACGGCCATTCTCATGGGAAACCCCAGCACCAATGTGAGCGCCGGCACAATCACAAATCCACCGCCAACTCCGAAGAATCCAGTCAAAAGACCGACAGCCGCACCGATCAGCGAGACCTTGATCCAGCAGGAACGAGGGAACTGCTCGGCGCAACTTTCAGCTGAAGAATGCTCCCGCTGATGACCGCTTTGCCGCCACATTTGCCAGGCCGCGACGATCACCAAGAGACTAAACAGCAGGAGCACCATTTCCTCCTGCACGAACCGATGGCCGAGTGCGCCAACCCACGCGCCGACTGCCCCGGTCGCGCTGAAGATCAGCGCCGCTTTCACCTTCACCTCACCGGACGCTCTTCGTTGATACACGCCAAGCAACGCGGAGACCGCCACCACCGCCAACGAGATGGCGGCGGCGGACTGCACCTTCACTCCGAGCACATATACCAGAAGTGGGATGGCCAGGAGAGAGCCGCCCCCGCCGGTGGCGCCAAGCGCCAAGCCAATGATTGCACCAGACCCGATGACCAAAGCAGGGTGGACCTCCATGCGCCTATTCTTTCATGATCACGCCGCACGCGATGCGGGGGCCCGCCCGGCGCAGCCTTCGTCGGTGGATCTGGCACGTACCTGTCCTGGACTTCATGGATAATGAAGGCAGTGCCATCCTTCTTGAACAACGTATCCAGTCCATCGGACACCGTGACTCGGCTCGTGATGGTATGAAAAAGCCATTTGTGTTTTCATCGACGGATAAATTCTGCAGCTCGCCGAGATGGTAAGGATGAAAGCCAAGACCGGGACTGATCTGTGTCTCCGAATCCACGTGTGGATTGACGTGGCCGTCGTAATGCCCTCTGGCAACTGAACATGGCTCGCTGTTCCCGGTTTCATAGATATGTATAGCCTGCAGTCCCGGCGTCAGTTTGCTGTCCGGACTGCTTTGTAGTTTCAGCTTGATCCGTACAGGCCCTTCTTGGTCTTCCTCGAGTGGGCCTTTCCCGTAATGCCCGACCCCGCAATCGCCCTTTTCTCATGCAGCCGCCGCACACGGCTTCACCCCCGAAGCGCGCTGAAACTGAGCCAGAGTGCTCGGGAAGTCCCGGCACGTTGCCTCAGGACGACGTGCGCATACATGGAGGCTAGATCCATACCTAGCTCGGCATCTATATTAATACTGAGAGGAACAATACACACTAGGCATCTCCCTAAGAACGTGAGGTAATCTCCCTAGATGAACAAGACATACCAGATAAACCAGGCCGACCGGGCTTGTCTCAGACATGCAGGTTGGTGAAGTGGTGTGGTGCCGAAATGGTTTTCCACAGCCTGCTACGTTACTGCTTGGGATCTGATGGCGGCTTCGAGGCGCTTCAGACTCTCCGGCTGACCCAATCAGTTTGTCGCCCTCGGCCAGGAGGACCTTGTGACCCGGATTGAACTCGAGATGGCCCGAGGCGCGCTTGACCGCAATCAGGACCAGGCCTCGATCCTGGTCCAATCCACAATCGCAGGGGGTCCGGCCGTCAAAGACTGAGTCCGGTTCGACGGTCAGCTCTTCCATCTGAAGATCCAAGTGTTCACTCTGGGTCGCCAGTTCGAGAAAGTCCATCACAGCAGGACGAATCAAGGCTTGCGCCATTTGCATCCCACCGATGTGATAGGGCGACGACACGCGGTTTGCGCCGGCCCGCAGGAGCTTATGCTCCGACCCTTCGTCGCCAGCTCGCGCCACGATATGGAGGTCTTTGTTCAGCCCCCTGGCCGTCAGCGCGATGTAGCGGTTCTCCGTGTCCGTATTCACGACCGACACCACCCCTTTGGCCCGTTCAATCCCCTCCCGAATCAGGACCTCATCCTGTGTGGCGTCGCCATCTACGGCCATCAGGCCTCCCCGTTGCAACGCGACGATCACGTCAGGATTCTTGTCGATCACAACGAACGGCAGGGGTTTCGCACTGAGTTCCTTGCAGATCTGCTTTCCCATGCGCCCATATCCGCACACGATGTAGTGATTCGCTACCGCCTTCATCTTCCCCCCCGTTCGATACCGTCCGAAAATAGCTCTCAGTTCCCCCTCTAACAACAGCCGCGCGATATTTCCCAACACATAAAACAAAGTTCCCACGCCGCCGATGATCAAGACGATCGTGAAGGCCCGGCCGGCCGGCGACAGCGGATGGACTTCCTGATACCCGACCGTCGTGACGGTCGTGACCGTCATGTAGAAGGCGTCGAAGGCGGGCCAGCCTTCGATCGCGATGTAGCCGACCGTCCCCAAGGTGATCACGACCACCACGGCCATGATCGCCAGCATCAGATGTCGCGCAGTACCCGGTGAAGGAGACACTCCCATCATTCGACCCGCGCTTTCACTCTTTCATGATCACGCCGCACGCGATGCGGGGCCCGCCCGGCGCATCTTTGGTCGGCGGGTCCGGTAGGTACGTATCATCCGGCAACGCCCGCCGCGAGCAGGGGGAAACTCCTGCCACCACAACAGGCGCCGTCGAGCGTGCGACCTTCGACCCCGCCATCATACCCATCACGCTTCCGATCAGCAGGAGGATCGAGATTCGCCGGTCGAGGGCACCCTTTGGCAGATCTCCCAGGAGTCCGCTATCGCTAACAGTGGCCCTGGACACTATTGCCCGTGCAGGTTCCGAGTTGAAGCCGTATGAACCTTCGAGCCTGTCCTGGTTGCCGCCACGGAACTTACCGGGGCTGCCACAGATGAGTCCGGCAGCATGGGGAAAAACTGTTGCCAACTGGTGAACCCGCCCGTAAGATTACGGACCCCACTGACTCCTCGTTGCCGCAGAATCCGTTCGGCAAGATAGCCGCGTTGGCCCACCGCACAATACGTAACCACCGATCGACCCGTCGCCACCTCGCCGACCCGCACACGTAGCTCCGGCAAAGGGATGTTGACGGCACTGGGCACGTGTCCGGTGTCAAACTCGACCGAACTTCGCACGTCGACGACAATTGGTGGAGCCGCTGTCATCAGTTGGGCCTGCAGTTCGGACGGCGTGATCGGCGTCGTTTCACCACGCAGCACGTTGGCAGCCTGAAACCCTGCGAAGTTGATGGCGTCTTTTGCGCTGCCATACTGCGGCGAATAACAGAGTTCGGCTTGCTCCAGGTCGAATACGGTGGCCCCGAGTTGAATCGCCATCGCCAGCACGTCGATCCGTTTATCGACAGTGTCCTCGCCGACGGCTTGCGCACCCAGTACCCGCCCCGAAGGTGTTTCAAAGATCAGCTTGATCGAGAGCCGTTTTGCGCCGGGATAGTAATGGGCATGCTGGAACGGATGAACATAGACCACGTCATAATCGCGATGCCGTTCCTTGCCGACTTTCTGGAGCGCCTTCTCGGACTTACCGGTCATGGCCGCCGTCAGCTCGAAGACGCGCACAATGGCGCTTCCCTGACTGCCTCGATACGGAGGGACACCCTTCCCGTCCTCGCGCACCGTGGCAAAGATGTGGTCCGCCGCCAGTCGGCCCTGACGGTTCGCAGGACCAGCGAGCGGAATCTGGGCTGGCCCACCTAAGATGGGGTCTTGCACTTCGATGACATCGCCCACGGCATAAATGCTGGGGTCATTGGTTTGGAGATGTCCGTTCACCTTGATGGCACCGCGGTCGTTGACTGCGAGCCCTGCCGCTCGGGCCAATGTGCTGTCCGGCCGAACGCCGATGGCCAGCACGACCAGATCACACGGCAAGACTTGGCCACTCCTCAGGATCACGCGCACACCGGAACCGTTAGCTTGGAGTTCAAGATCCGCCACGCCGTCGGTGAGATGCAGGGCGACGCCATGTTCGATTAAGGCCTGCTGAATCGGCGTCACCATTTCGGCGTCGAACGGGACCAGGACTTGCGGGTTCTTCTCTACCAGGGTCGTCGTCACACCCCGGTGGACGAGTTGCTCAGCCACTTCCATCCCGATGAACCCGCCTCCGAGCACGACCGCGCTCCGGATACCGGCATCCACGACCGCCTTCAGGCGGTCGATGTCGTCCAGGTTGCGCAGGCTCAAGACGCGCGCATGGTTCGGCCCGACTTTGGTGAGCATGCTCTCCGGCCGCAGCGGAGCGGCCCCTGGCGAGAGAATTAAGAAGTCGAACGGCTCGCGATACGTTTGACCAGTGACGACCTCGTGGACTTCGACCGCTTTCGCCTCCCGGTCGATGGCAATGACCTCCGTATTCGTACGGACGTCCAGGTTCAGCCACCCTTCAAGCTGATCGGGGCCAGCGACTAACAGATGGCTGCGATCCGAAATCTCGCCGCCGAGGTAGTAGGGCAGGCCACAGTTGGCAAAACTGGCGGTCGGGCCCCGCTCGAACATCACGATAAGGGCCGACTCGTCAAGTCGCCGGGCTCGCGCGGCGGCACTAGCCCCGCCCGCGACCCCTCCCACAATGACGATCCGGATGGGTTGGGTTGTGGTCATTGTTTCGGACTCCTTTCTCCATTCGTTCTCATCACACGATGATTGAAGGGGATGAGCAACACCCCCAACTCACACAGCGACAGGGATTTTCCAATCCTAGTATGAAACGGTCTTCGTCTAGGTAAGGCGTCGAAGCAGCGTGATGGTGGGCGACTTTCCCGAAAAAGCCTCCAGCACCATTCGGATAATGACCTCCACCTTGCCGGGAAACTCCCGCCAGGAAATTGCCCCAACCAACGCCTGTCTTCCTGCTATACTCGCCCCTCATCATCGTGCCAAGGTACGCATATACTGAACCATCTGCCAGATTGACTCATCCGGCAGGCCAGCGAACGCCATCATGCCCGTTCCAAACGAACCGTTCTTGATGATCCAGAACAATTGTCCGTCAGAAAGATCTTTCATCGTCTGGCCACAGGTAAAATTCCTTGGCGGCGGAACCAACGCGTCTGCCATGATCCCTTGCCCATCGCCCTTCTCCCCGTGGCACTGTGCACAGGCCAATGGCGTGGCAGTCTGAAGGAATAGTGTTTTCCCGGCCTTCACGTTCGCTGCTGAGGCAGGGAGCGGATTCGTCATCTTCAAATACTCTTCCGGCGCTGTCGCCGTGTTGCGCGGCTGCGGGCAGACACCTGAGGCAGCGCCACCTGCGCCAGTTGCAGCCTGCGCCTGAGCCAATTGCGGCCCCCCTTTGAACGTCGCCTTCATGTACGCGATCACATCCGCCACGCCTTGCTGCCCGATGGTCAATCCCCAGTAGGGCATGGTCGGCGCTTTCCCCACGCTTCGCCCGCCGCAATACACGACTTTATACAAATACTCCATCGGTAGCTTCTCAAATGGAATCTTGATGTGGACCGCCGGCTTGGGGCTGAGCCCCGATGCGGCTGGTCCATCTCCCTTGCCAGTCGCGCCGTGACACTGCGAACAATATTGTTCGTAGACCACCTCCCCCGGTCCATATTCGCCTCCCCAAACTCCTTGCTCCCCCAGGGTTCGTAGAACGGAAAATCATCCCTCCCTCTGGTGGCAATGAAGCCGTCACGTAACGCAGTCCCAGCTCGCTGACATCGCCGGCAAATTCCCCGCTGTGCGGCACAAAATCGGGAGGATTCGAATTGAACCGGTGGATCCAATCGCCCTTGAGTCGTCCCCCCGCATCCACAAATGAGGAACTTTGCGCGCCTCCAATGGTTTTCTCGCCCGAGCGAATTTGATGGCAGCCGATGCAGGCATGCTCCGTGAAGATTTTTTCGCCGAACGCTGCTTCCTGCTTGCTGAACGTCGACAAGTCGATCGCGCCCGCCTTAACCCTGGGATCCGCAAAGTCTGTCTCCAGATAATCCGCAATCGCCTCCGCTTCGGCCCGGGGTACGGCCATATGCGGGAACCACAACAGCGGCCTGATCCCATCGGTAGCCCAGCGCATAGACCGGCTGCTCTTTTCCCTCGAGCCAGCCGACTAACCATTCATGTTTAAATTTGCTTCCGATTCCGATCAGATCAGGTGCTTTCTTTTCGAACCGAGAAACGGGAGCCTCGTCCAGCCGATGGCACCCAGCGCAGGTACCTTGGACCAATTCTATTGCTTTTTGCCGCTCACCTGCTTAGAGCATTTGCGGGACCATTCCCATGGTCGTGCTCAAGAACAGCATTGTGGTGATGACCATCGGTTTTGCCATCTTCATATTGTTTCCTCCATGACTCGCGCACTGATACAAGGTGTCTTTATTCACCAACACGAAACATGGTCTTATCAACTCCGGTGTTACCGGTCTCGGGGTCGTAGGCATAGACCTGAAGCTCGTAGGTGCCGGGCTCCGTGACCTCCAGCAGACCGGAGAACGTGCTGGTCCGGCCGGCAAAGGACAGCGGGAGCGTCCCGACCTGAACGCCGTTGCGCTTGACGAGCGTGGAGACCTCGTACCGATCCGCATTCCACAGCCCCCCGGATGTGACCGGACAGCCGCACATCATCATGACATTAGCGGTGATGGGAACGGTTGCTTTCCCGCCGGACAGCGCGACGTGCGAGGCCGGTTGCGGTGCCAGGAGGCCCACAGAAAAGCCGGAGATCTCGATCACGACCCCATCACCCTGAATGGACTTTCCCGGCAGCAGCCAGATCTGCGTGCTCGCCCGAACCATCGATTGCGGTTGCCCGATCGGCGCCGACACTTCGACCGTGGCCAGCACGGGCTCCGTCAGATCCAGCTGCCCTTCGAATTTGGCGGTCCGGGCATCGGTGAGCGGCGTCCCCCGCCGCTGCGGATCCTCCATGATCCCACGGCGGTCACCAGTTCCGCCCGCCGTGACCCCCTGCGTCAGAATGCGACCGCTGTCGGCTTCCCGAATGACCACCTCGGCGCCGCCCATCGAGGTGCCGATGAACATGGCATCCTTCGCCTTGGCGCGGACCACCACGATCGTTTCGACGGCGTCCGCCGCTCCCGCGGCGAACGCCAGTCCACACGACAGAAACACCGCGAGACCAAGCCTTCCTCTCGTCGCCCGCCTATGTTGACCCAGATCTCTCCCCATCACTTCTCCTCCATTTCCTTCAGCACGCTCACCAGGTCGTCCACATGCACTTCGTCCCTTGGCGTCCGTCAAGAACCGGCTGTCTTTCATGGCTATTTCCCTTTCAATTCAATCGTTCTGCAGTCTCGTATTCTCGTGAAGCGACCGCAGTGGGATCACGACCCATACGTGCGATACTGCACCCCTCGGGCGAGTCGAAGCTCGCTAGAGAGCCAACATGCATGCCACGAGGTCCTTTTTTTCTGGTTCTTCTCCTCCCCGAGTGGGTGATTTCGGCCTGATTGCATATCGGGTCGAGCATGCAGGGGAGGATTTTCAGGCGCAGGTACTCCTCATCGCGTAAGCCGTAGCTCCGCCGCTGAATGACGCGAATCTTGTGGTTCAC
>JBBRRK010000031.1:0-25021 GCA_038200765.1 Nitrospirales bacterium | reverse complement strand
CTCTATCCAAATCCGGGAGAGGTGGCGTCCTACTTCCAGGCAGCGGCGCTCCCCGATTGGCTCTTTGATGGTCTCATCGGCGGAACGGCCCTGGTAATCATTCTCGGGTGGTTCTATATCTATGCCCGAGCCCACGGCCGGACGATGTGGGTGCCGAAACTGGCGGAAGGCCTCCGCCTCCGTTTGTATGTGCTGTTCATGAACCGGCTCTATGCGGATGAGTGTTATCAAGCACTCGCTCAATCGGTCATGCGTGTCGCCCATCGAATCGACAAACGTGTGGCGAGGTGGTCGGAATGACGGGCATCGTGCTCACTCCGTTGCTGCTGGCCGCGGTTCCCATTATCGGAGCGATACTGGGCCTTGTGGTCTGGTCTCAGCCGAACAAGTTGAAGACCTGGTCTGTTATTGTGACTGGGCTGAGCCTGCTATCTGTCATCGGGATGTCCGGACACATAACGGAAACGACTGAGGGACAACTCTTCCTCTATCTCCTCCCGCTTACCGCTGGTGCCTCTCTCTTGGGAGGGCCGGTTCACGAGCAACGCCGGCTTGCCTGGGTCTTGACCCTGCTGTTTCTGGGATTCGGATTGGGCATTCTCACGAGCCACCCGATCGTGGGCCAGATCGCTGTGGTGGTACTCCTCGGTCTGATTGCCTTCCTCCTGTACTGGCATCACAATCCGTTGTGGCCCAGATCCTGGTGGGGGATCTGTGTCTACGGTCTTGGATCCCTCTGTGCCGGGCTTGCGGCAATCGCAAGCCCACCTGTCTCCGCAATAGCTTCCCTGCTGGCCTGCGCCATCTTGCTGCCGTTCTTGCCGTTCCATCAGGGCTACGTGAGCGCGCTTACGCGACTGCCGGGCAATTTACCGGCGTTCATCGTACTGCTGCTCCCCGCTATTGGACTCCACAGCCTAGTCACAGTTATTCCGACGGTGCCGGATGTCGCGATTTCAACGGTGACGGTGTTGGCGTTGCTGGGTACCCTCTACGGTTCGATCAAGGCATTGGCACAATCGCGCGTCAGATTACTCCTGGCCTATGGCAGCCTCTCGTTCTTCTCCATCTTCTGGTGGTTTGTAGCCGTTTCACACACCATCACGCCTCAGGCTATTATCTTTCTGGCCGCCGTGGCACTCGTGACGAGCGGTCTGTTGATGTCTTGGCAAATCGTCCGCACGCGCTACGGGGACGATGTGGACCCGCAGGCCATCAGCGGGCTTGTTAAGAGAATGCCGCAATTCGCTGTCTTGTTCTCACTCCTGGCGCTCGCGGCTATGGGCCTGCCCCCGTTCGGGGTCTTCACCGGCTTCATCGGTATGCTTCTCACCACCGCGCTCACATCCTCTGTCGCCCTGCTTGCCATGATGATCGCCTGGCTAGCTGCATCCTGGTACATCCTCGATATGGTACAGCAGTTGCTGTTCGGCCGGGAACGGCCGGATCTCCGCTATGAAGATCTTCGCCGTTCGGAACTCGCATCCCTTTTGGTTGTACTTCTGATCGTCATCGCGCTAGGCATCGCACCGATCAGCTTCTTTGGGATTACCCAACAACCACCGAATCCTGAGGTCGTCAAAGAATTTATTTCATGGAATCGCTAGACCGTTCGATCAACATTGAAACCAGACGCATGGAGCTCCGGGGCGTGATCCGCCTGGCAGGCGAGGTCATTGCTCAATACTGGCCAATGCGGACCTTCGTCCACCACAACCCCCTCCATAGCCTGGAATATCTCCCGTTCGAGGAAACCGTCCGGCGCGGGAAGCAATTCATGGGGGGCAACGGCTATCTCCCCAGCCATCTTTATCGCCACTACTTGAAATCGGGCCGGATTCAATCCGCCCACCTCGATGCCGCGTTGAAGCCGCTCGTTCACGATAAACACCTCGCCGTCGGATCCCGCACGGTCACGCACGGCGACGTCTTGCGCACCTGTCTAGCTGAGGGAATCTGCACGCCCGTCGTCGAGCCGCTCGACGACCAGTTACCGGATCCCTCGAACGATCTGATCCACCGGCTCGCGGCAAAGCTGGCTACAGTCCCGATGTTCTCTGATCTGGATGGGCGAATCCGTTCCATCGCCGAAGACGATCGGGCCGCGCTGGGCCGTTGGCTCACGCTCTCCCACTGGTGCGACGACACGCTCGGCACGCAGATCGTCCAGCAGATCAACGATCAGCTGATCAAATGGTGCGAGGCGTTCCTCGACGAAGGCCATGCGACCTGGTCCATGCCGGGGCGGGAAAAGGGGTTGTACGGCGCATGGAAGGCCCTCGCCGCGCACGAGTGGTCTCCCTGCGGAATTGTGGATAGCGGCAAGAAAATCTCGCAGCTACCAGAACATCCCGAAGATGCCCTGCTGGAAAGTCTGGACATGCTCGGGATTCCGGCCGAGTTGCAGCAGGACTATCTATCCCTGCAGTTGACCGCATTGCCGGGCTGGGCCGGTTTCATTAAGTGGCGGGCGGAGGAGCGGGATTATCCCTGGCAACAGGCCTACCCCGTCGGTCTCGTCAAGTTTCTCGCCATCCGCCTCTGGTACGCACGGGAGCTGGTTCACCAGGCCTGCCGCAAGGAACTGGGCATAGCGGGCCGATATGATGCCGTGACGGCGTACATGCAGATGCATTCGGAGGAGTATTACCTGAGACGTCAACGCGTGGCAGGCCGCCTTCCTGCGCTCTACGCCGAGGAAGTCGATCGACTGGCGCATCTGAAAGGCGACGGCTGGAAGACCCTGCTCGCTCGCTATCGAGCAGAGGTGGTCCCACGCCAGGAGGCAGCGGCGCGGCGCGGCGCGGCCAGGAAGCTACTCGCGCTTGCCCGATCATTAAAAATCGATGCGGCACAGCTCGCCGACTGTTCCCCGCCCGATTTGAAGCAGGTGGTCGATTGGATGGACGCCTTCCCGGAATCGGAGCATGGCCCTGTCTGGCTCAAGGCCTTCGAAGCAGGGTATCAGGAGCAACTGCTCGTAACACTCGCTCGGGCGCAGGCCGTGTCCAGATCGGCCCCGCAGACACCTTCCGAGAATCAGGCTGGACGGCCCCTCTCTCAATCGGTCTTCTGCATCGATGTGCGTTCCGAACCGTTCCGGCGTCATCTTGAATCCACCGGTGCCCACGAGACCTATGGGTTTGCCGGCTTCTTTGCCGCCTTTATCCGTTATCGGGCCTGGGGCAAGGAGCATGACACTGAACAATTCCCGGTCATCATGCGCGCAAAGAACGAGGTCCGGGAAATCCCCCGCAGCTATCTGGATCACGCCCTGTCGAAACACGAGTCTCGAACCAGGATGGTTCATGCGGGCCATACCCTTCTGCACGACTTAAAAGAAAACGTCGTCACGCCCTATGTCATGGTGGAATCGTTGGGGTGGTTTTACAGTCTCCCAATCTTCGGGAAAACCTTGCTGCCCTTGTTGTATCGCCGTTGGACCAAGTGGTTGCGGCGAATCTTTGTCCCGTCGCTCACGACAACCCTCACCGTCGATAAGCTGGCGCCGGCTGAAACGGCCGACGTGCTGGCTGCGGAGCAGCAGGCGACCGTGCGGCATGCCTTGCAAGAGCGAACCAGCCTGCGTAGGTCTCAAATCACGCCGGAGTTGGTCGAAGCCTTACGACAACGGGCCTTGAGCGGGGAGGATGACCCGGAGCCTCCTTTGACCCAGGCAGCGATAGAGGCAGGGCTCTCGCCCGAAGTCCTGACATCATTCATCGCGGCCTTACGGCAGCACCACGGTATCAATCAGCGCGCATCGTCCAGACAGAAGGAACGGATCACGCGGACCGGCTTCACGCTTGAAGAGCAGGCCGTGACGGTAGAGACGGCGTTGCGCATGATGGCACTCACGAAAAATCTTGCCCGGCTTGTCCTCATTTGCGGACACGGGAGTACCTCTGACAATAATCCGTTTGAGTCCGCGTTGGACTGCGGAGCTTGCGGAGGCAATGAAGGCAATCCGAATGCCCGCGTGCTCGCCACGATGGCCAACAATCAAAACGTACGGGGACGGCTAGCGAAGATTGGCCTCAACATTCCCTCGGACACCCATTTCCTTGCCGGCCAGGTCGATACCACGACCGATGAGGTGCAGCTGTTCGACCTTGAAGATGCGCCGCCGACCCATCGCGCCGATATCGCCCGACTTGTCGAAGACTTGAAAAAAACGACCAGCCTGACGAATCAAGAGCGATGCACCCGCTTCTCTGATGTTACGACGACCCTATCAGCCCGGGGAGCGGCGTCGCATGTGCGACGACGGAGCGTGGATTGGAGCCAGATACGGCCGGAGTGGGGTCTGTCAGGGAATACGGCGTTCGTCGTCGGCCCCCGGGATCTCACCAAGGCCCTTGATCTGACCGGACGCGTCTTCCTGCATTCCTACGACTACCGAGAAGACCCGAGCAACCGGTTACTCGAAGTCATATTGACCGGCCCTCAAGTAGTAGCGCAATGGATCAACATGGAACATTACTTTTCATCGGTGGACAATGAGGTCTATGGCAGCGGGAGCAAGATTTACCATAACGTGGTGGGGCGCATCGGCATCATGTCCGGCCCATGGAGCGATCTCCGGCTTGGACTTGCCAAGCAAACTGTCATGAACGGCGATGTGCCCTATCATGAACCGATGCGGTTGCTGACCGTCGTCGCAGCGCCGAGAGAACGGATCGAGAAGCTGATTGCGCGCCATGAGACATTGGAACATTACTATCATAACGAATGGGTTCACCTCGTCGCACTAGAGCCGGAGGAAAGGATCTTCTATCGCTATCGACCGACGGGCGAATGGGTTAGAATCGACAAAGCAACCGGCTCTTGATCGCAGAGCCATGACGGGACCACTCACCGAGGAAGGAGTTCAACTGTGGGCGTGTTGACATTACATCCGATGAAAGAAATACGGGTGATCGTGGCGGGAGAACACCGGTCGTTTGTGACCGAGTTGCTGGACCAGATCAAAGCGACCGGCTATACGATCATCGGCAATGTGTCGGGGAAGGGCCATCACGGCATGCGCGAAGCACACTTCATGTCCAGCGAACAGGAAAGTCTCGAGATCATCATGACGATCGTACCGGAAGAAAAAGTGGAACCCATCCTGGCGGGGCTTCGGCCGCTCTTCGAACGCCACTCCGGCATGATGCTTGTTACCGACGTGGCCGTGAGTCGGCAAGAGTATTTCGGCAAGAAAGAGAAAGGAGCCTGATTTCTGTCGCCTATGACGGCCCTCTTGCCCTTGTCTTTCAGGATGGGAGTTGTCTAGAATGGCCTCCTCTTGAGCGATTCCAGGACGGAAGGATACGGTGAAGGGTCTGCGGTTCGAGCGCATCGGGAAAAACCGTCATTACAATGTGGTGTTCCACATGGGGAGCAGCTACGTGCCCATCACCGACGAGACCGTGGAAGAGCTCAAGGCCCAGAGTCTACTCCCCGTCGAACGGTTTCTCGACCTCTTAGTCGATCGCGTGGGGTACTCGTCCTACCTCAAAGAACAAATCCGCACAGAACTCAAATCCTCCGGCGATTCAGTGACGCAGATTACCGTCCTCCAGGGCGCTATCCGCGACCTCTAATCGGCTGCTGAAAATTCCCTCCAGCTACGTTCTCGTCTCGAAAAATCTTCAACGTACCCCACTCGGGGAAAGAGCTGTTCCGACAGCTCTGGGTTGGGCGGGCGAGAACCGTCATGCTCCTGTGTTTTCTCGCCTGCGGCCTCGTCGACCACCTGTTTGAGCAACCGCACCATGCGGCATGCCCACCGTGGCATGTTGCCTAATGGCACGGATCAGAGATGGCACACGCCGCACTGTCCGTTGCAACAGTTTGTTGTGCCTTCTGAATAAAAAAGAAGACCACATTTTTGGCGATATCGGGAGCCTGAGCCATCTTGATTGCATCGGGTTGAACTTGCAGTGCCTCGGCTAATTGGCTTCGCTTCGGCTCAATCCAGGGCTGACCGGCTCGATTGGTTTGGTGTTGATAAAATGCAAATACGTCGCCATTCTTCATGTTGGTCCAGATTGTTCCTGCCTCGCAATTGAGGGCGTGATCCAGACTTGGATTCTGGGGTTCAAGCCCGGTGTCGGGATCGAGAAAGACGATGCACCTCTCGCGCGCGAACGCTAGCAGCAACGAAAGGACTGCTTGTAGATGGGTGGACCTGTCCTCGAAGACGGGATCAAAGACGGTCACCCGAATCTCGGAGCTGATACTGCCGATCGTTCGCAGGTTACGAAAGTGGGCGATGACTTCCTCGGGGATGTTGTGCGCCTGACCATCGATGACGAGCTGGCCGAACTCGCTAGGACGGTAGAACGTTAACTGCAAAATGCGCTGCGCCTCAAAGCTCCCAGCAAGTCGAAGTAAGACGCCCCACTTGATTAGGTCTCGTTTATCAGCGTACCAGCTGTCTCGCATCGTTCACCTGGATAGGCCTAACTACTGAGTGTACAGACCGGCGTAATACGCCCGGACAGACTGAAAGCTTGTGCGCGGTTCGCGAAATCTTCCTTCACCCCCTACACAGAGGGCCTGAGGCCTCTTTCTTCGACTGCGAGCATCGAGGGACCCTCTACGAACAATGAGAAATGTTGCTCACTCCCGCAGGATGCTCAAAAAGGACGTCCGCAAGGCCGCAGCGAGTGAAGACCGGAGGCGTACCCTCTGGGGTACGTTGAGGATCTGAACGATGCGAGAACGCCGCTGGCGGCCTTTTTCAGCATTCTGCTAGTCCGCCATTTGCCCTTCTTGGAACAGCTGATTGAGAATCATGTTTCTCTTTTCTGGATCTTTGTAGTACTTCAGCGCCTTGGTGAAATTGTCCAGGGCGCTCTCTCGCTTTCCCTTTTGGGAATAGTATTCGGCGATGCCGTGGTAGGCCCGAGGGTCTTGATCGTTGGACTTGAGGGCTCGATTGAAGGCTTCGTAGGCGGCCTGCATATGCTGTTTGCCCAACTCTAACCAGCCGATCGCGGAATGCGCCGGACCGAAGTTCGGATCAGCGATGAGGGCCGCGTCATATTCTTTTTGCGCCAGATCCAGGCGGCCTCTGGTTTCATAGAAATCTCCCAGAGCGAAATGCACGGCTGCGTCATTGGGATTCAGGCGCAACGCCTGTTTGTATGACTGCAAGGCCGGCTCGAACTTGCCCTGTTCGGCGAGCGCGCAGGCGAGGTTGGCGTGGGCCACCGAGTCGTTGGGGTGCAACTTGATCACTTCACGATATTGCGGGATCGCCATCTCCAGGCGGCCCTGCTCTTGATAGGCCACGCCTAAGTTGGTGCGCGCCTGTGCATGAGAAGGGTCCAGTCGCACCGCTTCGCGATATTCCTTGATGGCCATTTCGAGATGGTTGGCTCGCTCATGTATCTGTGCGAGAAAGTAATGGGGATAGGCGGACTGTGGCGCGAGTGCGATCGACTTCTTGTAGGCGATGATCGACTGTTCGGATTGGCCTGCTTGAGCCAGAAATAATCCCATCACGAGATGCGCGTTGGTCTGCTCAGGCTGTCGCGAAACGAATCCTTCGACCCACTCTTTGACGTGAGCCATGTCTTCGGATTCTTCGAGGCACTTCTCGCGAGCATTCCAGGCTTCGGCAAACTCACCGCGGAGCATGTGGATCACATTCAGCGCAAAATGGGGTCGAGGATCCCGATGTGGGCCGGTCGCGGGATGGCGCGCCCAGGCCAGTGCGGCCTGCTGGGCTTGATCCCATTGGCCTTCCAACAGCCTCGCTTCACATTGGGCTTGGTAGTCGGTCATGGGGTCGGGCTAACCCGCATGACTCATGATGGTTCGTGGCGAAATCGCGCAGTCGCCACGCGAGACAGATGCGCGGAGCCGCGAGGGAGGGACGCATACTGAAGCAGTATGTTGACCGACCGAACGGCGAGCCCGCCTGCTTGGACGCCGGGCACACCGCGTCCAAGCTTGTCGTAGCGGCGAATCCGCGATTGCAGCAGAAGTGTTCATGAGTAATGCGGGCCACCTATCTGGTGAGGGTGTCCTCGATATCCGGCGAGGTGGCCTGAATGCGATCCCCGAGTGCAGGATAGCGCGCCGCAAGCTTTTGCTTCATCAGCCAGGCGATGGTTCGGTACGACCAATGGCCTTTTACACCGGAACGAAGCCTGGCGATGTATTCGGCTTCGGCATAATCCATCTTGAAGAGGCACCGCACCTTGAAACCGAACGGCGTCGCATAGAGTGACCCTTCCGCGCTCGTTTTCTTGAGTAGCTCAATGTCGGAACGGACTGCGTCCATCGCCTGTCGGTACTCCTGATCCAACCCCGCTTGCACGAGCGGCGGTGGGACCTCGTACCCGTGCACCGTCGTAAAGTTCTGCTGAATCTGCTGACAGCGCCGGTGCCGGTGCATGTCGCGCCAGCCTCCGATGTCCATCAGCACGTCGAAGGTGAAGGCGTAGCCGCTGCGGAACTCTTTGATGAGTTCGTCGTACGGCCCTCGTGCGCTCATCGCCACATCGATCGCTTCCTGCTTTTGTTTCTCCGTCCAGGTACGGACGACCGCGAGGAGGCTCCGATAGGGCGCATGGGAGACACGGTACAGCAAGGTGGTCACGATTTCGTCCAACGGATCGTGGGGGTCAATGAGGTCAACCGGCTCCGGCGCTCCCCAGGACGCCGGTTGGTCCAGGCCGGTTCCGCGGAGCGCTTCCTTCGCGTATTTGGCGAGGTCTTGGTAGACCGAAGCTTGATAGTCGTTCGACGTGGCATGGCGCGCGAGCGTCGGCGCGAGGGGGTCCTGTGCACCTGGTTGGCCGCACAGTTCGCCCCAGAGATTCACGGGTGACCGTTGGCAGGCATCCTTGAGTTCGTCTCCGATCGACCGCAATTCCGGCAGTTGCGACGACAACAGCCTGGTGATTTGCTTCTCCAACGTCCTGATGCTGACGACTTGCCCGACGTTCGTTCTGGCCGAGAGGGGGAGGAGATAGCGCGTCACATCGAATGCCCGCGCGGCTATCGTTCGTTGGTAATCGGCCGGTTTCATCGACTCGGGGCGCGGCTCGCGCTCTGAAATAAATTGGGTCAAGGGTTGATGCAACAGTCGGTAGATCTCGGCGAGGCTGCGGAGAATGCCGTGGTAGGTGCCTTCCGTCTCCGACCCCCGAATGGAATCGGGCACGACCCACCCGCCGGAGGCAAAGTTCTGATACCGGCTCGATTTCGCCTGGCCGTCCCACAAGGGCTCGTCTTCGAGTCGAATGGCCGCGAGCTCGGAGATGTCCTCGAAACAGATGATGACGTGGCCTAGATCAGCAATCGACGCATGGCCATAGTCGAAGTAGAACTGATCCCAGAATTTTTCAGTAGAATGTCCATGCACCCAGCGAAGGCTGTCTTCGATCGAGTCGGGTGAACGGCTGTAACGGGCTAGAGCATAGGCGGATTTCTCTGGCGGCATCGGTGCGAGCGCGATGACCCGGCGGGTCGGTTGATCCATACTCATGACACATCTCCAAACGGCGGTAGGCCGCGAACTATACGCCCGTGCGCCGGTCGGCGCAAGGATATCAGACGTCATTCGTCAACCGGCATTCGCGCAGAATCATAGAAGCTGTTGACGAGCGCCGACTCAGAGCCCATTAACGCATGATGATTGACGTTTGCCGCGCCCGCGCGCGTTGACTTGCCTGCAACCCGTCGTTATAGTCCCGGATCTTTCTAGCAGGATGCTGAATATGGACACCATCAAGGGCATCAAAGGCGTCAAGGATATTCTTCCTGAGGAGACCCCTCGGTGGCGTTTCATCGAGGATGCGGCGAGGCGCTGGGCGCTCTGCTACGGGTATCAGGAGATCCGCATCCCCATCTTCGAACTCACGGCACTCTTCGCCCGGAGTATCGGTGCAACGACGGATATCGTCGAGAAGGAGATGTATACTTTTCCCGATCGGGATGGGACCTCGCTGACCTTGCGCCCGGAAGGCACGGCCGGAACGGTCCGCGCCTTCATCGAGCACAATCGGGCGGCCGATCCGCTCCCGCAGAAGTATTTCTACATTGGGCCGATGTTCCGTCATGAGCGGCCGCAGGCAGGGCGCCTTCGGCAGTTCCATCAATTCGGTGTCGAATCCTTTGGCACGTCGGACCCTCGCGCAGACGTTGAGGTGATGGCGCTGCTGTGGCGCCTGCTGTCTGATCTGGCCCTGCCGGATCTGACGCTGGAGATCAATAGCCTGGGAAGCTCCGGGGACCGCGGCACCTATACGCCAATTCTATTGGCATTCCTCAGACAACAGGAATCACACCTCTGTGCAAACTGCCGTCGCCGCATGGAGACGAATCCATTGCGGGCGCTGGATTGCAAGGTGCCTAACTGTCGGGCAGCGACCGAGTCAGCGCCCAGGCTGACCGATCATCTCTCTCCTGAGGCCCATACACACTTCGACCAGGTACTTGCAGGTCTCGATGCGATCGGGGTGCCCTATCGACTGAATCCTCGTTTGGTGCGGGGACTCGACTACTACTGTTTGACGAGTTTTGAAATAACCTCGACTCATTTGGGAGCTCAGAACGCAGTGGGCGCCGGTGGTCGCTATGATGGTTTAGTGGAAACGCTCGGTGGCCCGTCTGTTCCGGCTATAGGATTCGCGGTCGGGCTTGAACGTGTGTCGTTGATGCTCCCGGATACTTTATCGTCCTCGTTACACGAATGTCTCTACTATGTCGCGGCCTTTGGAGAAAACGGGACCAAGCTCGGGCTTGTGTTGCTCGACGAACTCCGTAGAATTGGACTGTCAGCCTACTGCGACTATCGCGCGACTACACTCAGAGCACACCTTCGACAAGCTGATCGATCGAAGTGCCGTTATGCCATTCTCTTAGGCGATGATGAGGCAGCTCGTGGCGCTGTTATTCTCCGCAACCTTGAGTCGAAAGCTCAAGAGGAACTCCCTTTGACTAGCCTCTCATTTCTCCTAAAATCCCGTATACCTTCCTGATGAAACGTTCGTTTTTTGCTGTTGACTTTGCGGTGAAAACCTCGTAGTGTCACGAAGGGTTTTATCTCATAAGAGATTGATTGTATTGATATCTTTTATTTAAATCTATGGCGGCTCGCAGACTAGGTCTCTTGTTATCCACACCCCCGTCTCATCCCAGTGTTGAGACCGTTATCCAATTAGCTCAGGCTGCATTACGTAGAGGAGTTGATGTCTACCTCTATCTCATTGATGAGGGGGTAAAGACGGTTGTGGACCAACGCTATCTTGGTTTGATCGATGCCGGGGCGAAGATGTCTGTGTGTGCGTATGGCTGTCAACAACATGGTGTTCCAACGGTCACGGTCGATTCGAGAGTTTCGTTATCCGGTCTGGTTGTGTTGTCTGGAATTATCGATGGCTGCGATCGCTTTCTTGCGTTTACATAAGAAGTTCATGTCACTGCAGTTGCCTGTCTATGTCGAAACGCATTGTGGTGGTGATTTCAGAAGATCCGCGTGTGACGGCTCGCCCTGTTGAAGCGCTTCGTATTGCGCTGGGACTTTGTGCTGGGGACCATGAAACGACCGTCGTGCTCCTAGGCGATGCTTCCTTTCTGCTCATGGAAGATTCAGAAGAGATTATCGATGTCGATGTTCTTGAAAAATATCTTCCTTCCTTTAAGCACTTAGCCATTCCCTTTATTGTCGAGGTCGGGACGGCGAGGGATGAGTGGTCTGAAGGTTTTTCCGTGACTGCTCTACCTGTAAATGAGATTAGACAGTTCGTGCGATCAGCTGACAGAAGTCTAGTTTTTTAAAGAGATCTATCTGTGACCGTATGAGTGCAACGCTCTATCTGCTTCGACAAACGCCGGACGCGATCTCTCCCTCACTCTTTCAAGCGAGTGACGCAGATATCGATATCGTCTATGTTGAACAGGTGTCCTCGGTCGCTCCTTCTTCTATGAAAAGAGTTACCGTTACCGGTGAGGAGATAGTGAGTGGTGGTTCCCGTCAGACGTTGACATACGATGACCTTGTCGAGAAGATTTTCTCATCAAAACACGTTATCGTTCTTTAGATATATTGGCCGCTCTTCTCCGAAGGTATTTATGTATAGAGAAAAAGACCGTCGTAGGAGGAGGAGTAAGAGTAGGTATAGGGGATAGTGTGGAAATAGAATAAGCTATTGAATATAGAGGGTATATTGAACGCTGTCTTTGTGGAGTGGGTTGGGGATTGACTCTGAGTAACCACTGTATGTGATGTCGATATCGTGTGGTGATCGGTGGAATGGGTATGACTGTGAAGCCTGTGCACTCCGATAATATCAGAGAAGGCTTCATGAAAAACCAGGTTATCAACAGGTGTGAATAAGTCTGTGTATGCAGAATAATCAGGGGATTATGGCGATCGAAAACGAATGGCAGGATGCCTTGGCGTACATCCAAGGAAAAGTGCCAAAACAGGTGTATGATACGTGGTTTACCCCAATCCATCTCGAACGGATTGAGGACTCTACCGCTCAACTGGGAGTCCCGAATAAGTTTTTCGGCGACTGGTTAAGCCAACACTACGGACCCCTCCTGAGCGAAGCCATCTCTGCCGCTCGAGGTGGCATAGAGACTGCGATTACATTTGTCATCTTTCATAAACAGCCGACGAAACAGACTGAGAGTAGTGGGAATTCCTCTGGTACCATCCGCCAAAGCACCGGGCTCCGGTCGAAACGGGGAATACAACTCAACCCAAAGTATACATTCAAGAGTTTCGTCGTAGGAGCAGGAAACCAATTTGCCCATGCCGCCTGCATGGCGGTCGCCGAACAACCGGCGAAAGCCTATAACCCACTCTTTATCTACGGGGATACCGGGCTGGGGAAGACGCACCTCTTGAATGCCATTGGAAACTATATGGCGGAGCGGACTGATCTCCGGATTGCCTATTTGACGACCGAACAGTTTACAAATGAGGTCATCAACTCCATTCGATACGACAAAATGATGGATCTGCGGAAGCGGTATCGTCATATCGACATGTTGATGATCGACGACATTCAGTTTTTGGCGGGTAAAGAACGGACACAGGAGGAATTCTTCCACACGTTCAATGCCCTCTATGAAGCGCATAAACAGCTCGTTCTTTCAAGCGATCGCTTTCCGAAAGACATGCCCGATATCGAGGAACGGTTGCGGTCACGGTTTGAATGGGGACTGATCGCGGATCTTCAACCACCGGACGTTGAAACACGCATTGCCATCTTGCGGAAAAAGTCTGAGGACGAGGGCGTCACGTTGCCGGAAGACGTCATCCAGTTTCTCGCCACAACGATGAAGAGTAATATCCGCGAGCTCGAGGGCTCATTGGTGCGTCTCGGCGCCTATGCCTCGCTCACCGGCCAAACGATCACGCTGGAGATGGCGAAGAACGTGCTCCGGGATTTGATCGGCACCAAGAAAAAGATCGTGTCGATGGATGATATTCAGGAAACGGTGGGCACGCGCTTCCACGTGAAGATCGCCGACCTGAAATCCCGTCGCCGGAGCAAGACGCTGGTACATCCCCGACAGATCGCCATGTATCTCTGTCGGGAGCTCACGGACTCCTCGTACCCCGAGATCGGACGGCAGTTCGGAGGCAAAGACCACACGACGATTATCCACGCCTGTAAGCAGATCATTAAAGCGAAAGAAAGCGACAGTGTATTGAGCGCCACATTGGACAGCTTGAAGGAGCAGATCCTGCGAGCGTGAGGGGCTGCGCCAAGGGGAACAGATCATGAAATTTCGTATGGGACGAGCGGAGCTCTTGACGGGTCTTCAGAGGGTCCAAGGTGTCGTCGAGAAGCGCAATACGATGCCGATCCTCTCGAATATCTTGATTGAGGCGAAGCAGGAGGGGGTGGAAATCGTCGCCACCGACCTTGAAATCGGCATGCGCGGGCACTACAAGGCGACCGTGGAGAAACCCGGAGGGATCACGGTCTCGGCGCGGAAGCTGTACGAGATCATCAAGGAACTGGCGGTTGGTGAAATCGAAATCACCTCGGGCGACAACAATTGGACGACGATTCATGCCGGCAAGAGCCAATTTAAGATCGTCGGCCTCCCCAGCACCGACTATCCCGCGTTGCCGACGATCGAACGGGAAGGGCTCATTCCCCTCGCCGGGGTCGGTTTCCTCGAGCTGATTAGGAAGACCCTCTTCGCGGCCGGAGACAATGACGCGCGCTACATACTCAACGGTCTGCTGGTGAGCCTCATCACGTCGGAGAAGAAAACGATTTTGCGGCTGGTCGGCACCGATGGACATCGGTTGGCGGTTGCCGAGCAGGAGGTCGGACATGTCGGGGCTAAAGGCCCTCCGCAAGAGATCAAAGCCATCATTCCGAAAAAAGCGGCGCATGAGATGCAGCGTCTTCTAGAGGAAGGCGGCGAGGGGGAGCCCTTGATCGGATTCACCAAAAATCTCATGATCTTCCGGAAGAGCGGACTGTTGCTGACCTCGCGGCTCATGGAAGGGAACTACCCGAACTATCAGCAAGTGATTCCGAAAGAGGGCGGCGGAAAAATCGGGGTCAATCGCACCGACCTTGAGGGTGCGCTTCGGCGCGTCTCCGTGCTGTCCCGTGATAAGGCGAGTGCGGTGAAGGTGACGTTTGTCTCCGGACAGATGACGCTGTTCTCCAGCAATCCTGACTTTGGAGAGGCGACCGAAGAACTCGCGGCACGGTACGAGGGGGAAGCGTTGAACACGGGGTTCAATGCCCGCTACTTGCTGGATGTTCTCGGGGTGATGGATGGAGAAACGATCTCGCTGCAAATGGATAATCCACTGAGCCCCTGTTTGATCCAGGAGTCGGACAGTCCCGGGTTCAAGTGCGTGGTCATGCCGATCAAGATCTGAGCGTCACAAGCCAATTGCACGGGTCAAGGGATAAGGCAATCGGGCCATAGCTGCCTTTTCACGAAGGACCGTTTACCCATTTCGCGTTTGAAGCAGGAGACCGATGGCCAGTAACGACACCGAGACCACACCGAAATCAGACAGTTACGGTGCGGATCAAATCAAAGTATTGGAAGGCCTGGACGCCGTGCGGAAGCGTCCGGCGATGTACATCGGCAGCACCGGTGTGGACGGCCTCCATCACCTCGTCTATGAAGTCGTCGACAACAGTGTCGATGAACATATGGCGGGATTTGGTGAGACGATCGAGGTGACGATCCACATCGACAACAGTATCACGGTTGTGGATAACGGCCGCGGCATTCCCACCGGTATGCATTCCACGCAAAAGAAGTCTGCTGCCGAAGTGGCGCTGACGGTCTTGCACGCGGGCGGCAAGTTCGAACAGGGCGCCTATACGGTGTCCGGCGGCCTCCATGGCGTTGGGATTTCGGTGGTCAACGCCCTCTCCGAATGGCTCGAGCTGGAGATTTGGCAGGACGGTCAGGTGTTCGAGCAGCGCTATGAGCGTGGCAAGTCGACGGCCCCGCTCAAGATGACGGGTAAAACCAAGCGCCGTGGCACGATGGTCACGTTCAAGTCCGACGGGCAGATCTTCGAGACGCTCGACTTCAGCTTCGACGTGCTGGCGCAGCGACTGCGCGAACTCGCCTTTTTGAACAAGGGGCTCGAGATCACACTCAAGGATGAGCGGAAAGAACCGGTCAAGGAGCAAGTATTCAAGTACAAGGGCGGGATCGTGTCGTTCGTTGAGCATCTAAACGAAGCCAAGGTACCGCTGCACAAGCCTATTTATGTGCAGGTTGAGAAATCGGAGATGGTGCTGGAGGTTGCGCTTCAATACAACGACAGTTACGCCGAGAACCTGTTTTCCTTTGCGAACAATATCAACACCAAGGAAGGTGGCACGCACTTGGTGGGGTTCAAGGCCGCGCTGACTCGGACGATTAACAGCTACGCCAACGCCAACGACCTGCTCAAGAAAGACACCGAATCGCTCACCGGTGACGACGTTCGCGAGGGGCTCACCGCCGTCGTCAGCGTCAAGGTCAGAAACCCTCAGTTCGAAGGACAGACGAAAGCCAAGCTGGGCAATAGTGAGGTGAAGGGCATCGTCGAGTCCGCGGTCAACGAAGCGCTCGGGACCTATTTCGAGGAGAACCCGACGGTGGCCCGAAAGGTCATCGGGAAAGCGATCGACGCGGCGCGTGCTCGTGAAGCGGCGCGTAAAGCGAAAGAGCTCATCCGACGCAAGAGTGCGCTGGATGGCGGCTCGCTTCCCGGCAAGCTGGCCGATTGTTCGGAGAAAGATCCTGCCTTGAGCGAGCTATACATCGTCGAGGGCGATTCGGCCGGCGGGTCCGCCAAGCAGGGACGCGATCGCAAGTTTCAGGCGATTCTGCCGCTCAAGGGCAAGATCCTCAACGTCGAGAAGGCGCGTTTCGACAAAATGCTCTCCAGCGACGAGATCCGGACGTTGATCATGGCGCTCGGAACCGGCATCGGTCGCAAGCGCGAGGAGAGCGAAAAGGCCGACAAAGACTCGTTCGACATCAGCAAGGCTCGGTACCATAAGATCATCCTCATGACGGACGCCGACGTGGACGGCAGCCACATCCGGACTCTGCTCCTCACGTTCTTCTTCCGGCAGATGCCGGAGCTGCTCGAACGAGGCTACATCTATATTGCGCAGCCGCCGCTCTTCAAAGTGAAGAAGGGCAAGACGGAACGGTATCTCAAAGATGAGCTGGCATTGAACGAGCACCTGGCCGATATCGCGGTCGAGGATGTGGAAGTGTACGTGGAGGGAGTCCAAGGGTATGTCACGGGACGGCGGCTCCTACCCATTCTGAAGAAGATGATCGCCTTCGAGACATTGCTCAGCCGGCTTAATAAGAAACCGCACGAAGCCAGCATGGTGCGGGCGTTTGTGGATGAACCAGGACTTGATCGGGAGCTTCTCAAGGATCAGGCGGCGCTCAAGAAGGTTGTGGCCAACGTGAAGAAAACTCTCGCGGTGGTGTACCCGAAGCTCACCCCGACGTTGGAGATCGTCGAAGACGAGGAACATCAATCGAACAAAATTATCTGTCGCCTCCTTGCCAACGGAGCCACCTATAGCTTTGACGTGACGCATGTACTGGTCGGCTCTGCCGAATTCCGCGAGTTGCAGAAGCTCTCACCCTCGGCAATCGGCTTGGGCCGGGCGCCGTACAAGACCAAAACCGACGGTCAGGAACAGCTCCAGCCCGCAACGGTTGATTTGGTCAAGGCGATCCTCGATAAGGGCAAGCACGGGCTCGGTATCCAGCGGTACAAAGGTCTCGGCGAAATGAACCCGAATCAGCTCTGGGAAACGACGATGAACCCAGAAGTTCGGACGCTGTTGAAGGTCAAACTGGAAGACGTGCCGGGCGTCGACGAGATCTTCACGATTCTGATGGGTGATGAGGTCGAACCCCGACGAAACTTCATACAAGCCCACGCGCTCGAAGTCAGAAATCTAGACGTATAGCGAAGAGACGATCAGTTAGAAGAATGGAACGGAGATTGGCTTGCAGGATACTCAACATGGTCATCCAGCGAGTCCGCAGGCGAGCGAAAATCTGAGGCGTACCCTCGGGGTACGTTGAAGGTTTTCACGAGCCGAGAACGAAGGCGGGAAGGGCGCGCCATGGCGCGCCGGGGCTGGGCCGGGTGAAAACCGAATCATTTTCAGCATCCGTGGAGAACTAGATGCCGCCTGATGAAAGACTAGGACAGATCGCCATTGAAGACGAGATGCGCTTGTCGTACCTGAGTTATGCGATGAGCGTGATCGTGGGCCGGGCGCTCCCCGACGTGCGTGACGGTCTCAAGCCAGTCCATCGCCGTATTCTCCACGGCATGAACGAAATGGGCCTGGCGTCGAACCGGGCCTACCGCAAGTCCGCCAAGATTGTCGGCGAGATCATGGGGAACTACCATCCCCATGGGGACAGTGCCATCTACGACACGCTCGTTCGGATGGCGCAACCCTTCAACATGCGCTATATGCTTGTGGATGGTCAGGGCAATTTTGGATCGGTCGATGGAGATCCACCGGCAGCCATGCGGTACACCGAAGCCCGCCTGACCAAGGTTGCCGAGGACATGCTCGCCGATATCGATAAGGATACGGTCGATTTCGGGCCGAACTACGACGAGTCGCTGGTCGAACCACTGGTGCTCCCCTCGAAAATCCCGAACCTTCTTGTCAACGGTGCCGGTGGCATTGCGGTGGGCTACGCCACCAACATTCCCACCCACAATGTCGGCGAAGTGATCGATGGGCTCCTCCTCTTCTTGGAGAACCCGGACATCACGATTGCCCAGTTGATGAAGAAGATTCCAGGCCCCGACTTCCCGACGGCTGGGTTCATCTATGGCACGGCCGGCATCAAGTCCGCCTACGAGAGTGGACGCGGTCTCCTGACGTTGCGGGCGAAAGTGAAGGTCGAGACCGATGAACGGACGGATCGCGAACGGTTGATCGTCACGGAGCTGCCCTATCAGGTCAATAAGTCCAAGCTGATCGAGAAGATTGCCGAATTGATCCGAGACGAACGGATCAAAGGAATTTCCGATCTGCGCGACGAATCCGATCGGGACGGCATACGCGTCCTCATCGAGCTCAAGCGGGGCGAGATCCCGCTCATCATGCTGAATAATCTATATAAGCTCACGCAGCTTCAGACGACCTTCGGGGTCATCATGCTCGCGTTGGTGAATAAGCGTCCGGAGGTGTTGAACCTCAAGCAGATCCTGCACCATTTCATCGAGCACCGTCGCGAGGTCGTCGTCCGCCGGACCGCTTTCGAGCTGCGCAAGGCGGAAGAGCGGGCCCATATCCTCGAGGGCCTCAAGATCGCACTCGATCACCTGGATGCGGTGATTAGCTTGATCCGGCGGTCGCCATCGCCCGATGAAGCCCGGGTCGGCTTGATGCGGGAATTTGCGCTGACCGAAATCCAGGCGAATGCGATTTTGGAGATGCGACTCCAGCGACTCACGCAATTGGAGCGCAACAAACTCATCGAGGAATATACAGAAGTCTTGAAGCAGATCGAGCGTCTCAAGTCGATCCTGAGCAGCGAAGCGCTGGTGCGAACGATCATCAAAGATGAGTTGATCGAGGTGCGCGAAGCCTATAAGGACGACCGTCGCACAAAGATCGTGAAAGAAGAGGCGGAGATCACGCTGGAAGACATGATCGCGAACGAAGAAGTGGTCGTCACAATCTCACACGCCGGCTATATCAAGCGCAACCCGGTTACCCTATATCGGGCGCAGCGGCGCGGAGGCAAGGGCAAGATCGGGATGGGGGTCAAGGACGAGGATTTTGTCGTGACGCTGTTCACCGCGACCACGCACGAGTCACTCCTGTTCTTCACGGACGCGGGGAAGGTCTATTGGCTGAAAGTGCATGAGATTCCGGACGCAGGGCGGACGGCCAAGGGCAAAGCGCTTGTGAATCTGCTGGCGCTGTCCGGCGAGGAGAAAGTTACCGCGACGGTGCCGGTCAAAGAGTTTCGCGAAGACCGGTTCATCGTGATGGCGACCGCGCAGGGCATCATTAAGAAGACCGAACTCTCCGCCTACGGGAATCCCCGCCAGGGCGGCATCATCGCGTTGTCGTTGGATAAAGGGGATCGTCTTATCGGTGTGCAGCTCACCGATGGCCAGCGGGAAATCCTCTTGGGCACCAAGAAGGGTATTACCATTCTCTTCAAGGAAGACGATGTCCGCCCGATGGGGCGCACGGCGCATGGGGTGCGCGGAATTACGCTGGAGGATGGCAACGAAGTCATCGGCATGGAAACCATGACCCCTGACTCCACGACTCAGATCCTTACGGTGACGGAAGGTGGATATGGAAAACGCACGCCGGTGAGTGAGTATCGTGTCCAGGGACGTGGGGGGAAGGGCATCATCAGTGTGAAGACCAATGAGCGCAACGGACTGGCCGTCGGGTTTCTTCAAGTTCGGGACGGCGATGAGATCATGTTGATGGCTGCTCAAGGCAAGGTACTTCGGTGCAAGGTGGATGGGTTCCGTGAGATCGGCCGGAACACCCAGGGAGTTCGGATCCTCGATCTTGAGGGAGTGGGTGACCGGGTCGTGGCTGTCGCACGTTTGGCGGAAAGCGCCGAGGTGCTCCCCGAAGAAGGCGGCGGGTAACGGATACGCGCGAGATCTACGCCTTGTCCCTTGATCGCAGGCATTCCATGCACGAGCAGGATTCTTCTCCAACGCCCCTTCCAAAATCCAAGCCCAAGAAGCGTCTCGATACGGTCGTCAAATTGGCGCTAGGTGTGGTTGTCATGTCCTTTACCATGATCTGGGGCGGGATGTACCTGAGCCGTCCCGATCGAACGATCCCTCCCTATAGTGTCGGTTCCCAAGTCGGCCACATCGTCGCGGCGCATGTGCCTCATGACACGACCGACCTGGGGGTTGAAACGTTAGTGAAGCGTTTTCGCAAGGTTGGTCGACTGACGCACCACTTTGCCAAGATGAAGATTCAACCGACGACGCCTGGCGATCCGGCCGGTTGGTATAGGAAGGTCGTGGTGTATGTATTTGCTGACGATGGGTGGGCTGAGCCGGAGATGCTCAATAGATATTTGGCTGGGGACACGTCGGCGGTCAAAAGCTATGAGAAGGAGATGCGGGGTTACTATCGGTTGCAGGATCAGGAAGAAGAGGGAGGTCTCGGCCCGATACCCAAAGCCGGTGCAGTCTCCGATACCACGCATATTCTCTTCAAGGGACTCGTGACGGACCCTGTCCCGGCGGAGATAGAGTTCGAAGATTTCTCGATATCACCGATGTAAATAGCAGACGGAGATCGGGATCTTGTATTGCTGAGACATGGGACGATACCTCAGTCAATATGGCCTCAGAGGCCGTGACATCGCCATCAAGGGGGGGCATTGTGGCAGGGGCTGCTGTACGTACCGGGATCTTCCCTATGCGCAACGTAATATCGGTAATGAGTTCCCCGCCTGCTGTGCTGTTGAGCTTCTGAATCAGTGTAGGCTTGAGGAACGTGAGCTGGTGTAGCCAGACACTGTTGTGGACCAGGAGATAGAGTTTCTTGTAGCGAATCTGGTCGGGCCAGGTATTCGACGCGATGGGTTCCCCAACGATAGAGATCCAGTCCCGACGTAAGCGGCTTTCGAGCAACTTGGATTCGAGCCCCAGGCGACGAGCCACCCCTTCGAGGATGCTGGAAAGAGAATCGATGGAGCCGAGTCCACGCATGGCGGCATCATAACAAAAACTGCTGTGGCAATCAGCAAGCGTGAGAGGGAAGAGGTGAAAGGTGAAACGCAGGACTGCCGGGTGTTGGGAGCGGAAGGCTGAGAGCGATCGACCTCTGGAAGTGAAAGTGTGACGTCTGATGGGGAAAGAGAAGGACAGCTTCGAAAGAGCCGTGGTCACGAACCGCAAGGCCTACCACGACTATTTCATCGAGGATAAGTTCGAGGCCGGCATCATGCTCCGGGGTACGGAGGTGAAATCTTTGCGAGAAGGGCGGGTGAATCTCCAAGATAGTTACGCCAGCGTGAAAGGCAGCGAGGTCTTTCTCCACCACTGCCACATCAGTCCCTACAGCCACGGCAACATCATGAATCATGAGCCCCTCCGTACTCGGAAATTGCTCCTCCATCGTAAGGAGATCAATAAACTTCTCGGCAAGACGCAGCAGCAAGGGCTCACACTCATCCCGCTCCGCATCTATTTCTCCAAGCGTGGCTTTGCCAAGGTTGAACTCGGGCTGGCCAAAGGGAAAAAGCAGCATGACCGCCGGGAATCCGACAAGACGCGCGAAGCCAGCCGCGAAGTGGAACGGGCGATGAAAGAGAGGAGGTAAGCAACCAACCGTCCTTCTTGCTCGCAGAGCGCGCACGATAGGAATGTGCTCGCTCGACGCGCGCAGTTAAGGACAGTCTGATTGTATAGCGGAGAAGGAGAGAGGGGAAACATTGACAAAGACGTCTAGACGTCATAATATCCCTCTGTGTACAAACCATCGGCTCACACAAAGCGCCGTCCCGGTGAAGTGAGAGACGCAATTTTTTCCGTGCTTACGGCCAGGCCCGCTGGCGCTTCTCTTCAGGCGATCGAACGACACGTGACCGATCTCATCGGCCACGCGGCGCGATCAAGCGTACGGTCCTACTTGCGACTGAACACGCCATCGACATTTATACGCACCGCCCGTGGTCACTACGGATTAAAAGTGACCACAAGAGTGCGAGCCACTAAAACTGCTGAGTCTCGTCTCGACTATTGGCGAAGCTTCTCATTCGGTAAATCCCTTGTCCTTGAAGCTGATTGCTTGAACTGGTTGCGCGAACAACACCCGAACACTGCCCATGCCGTTGTCACAGACCCCCCCTATGGACTGTTCGAATATTCTTCCGAGCAGCAAGAAAAGTTGCGAAATGGTAAGGGCGGCGTCTGGCGCATTCCCCCTTCTTTCGACGGAGTTCAACGTGCCCCACTTCCAAGGTTCACGGTACTTTTGCCGCAAGATCTCCGCGCTCTTGAATTGTTCTTTCTGGAATGGGCGCAGTTGCTCATTCCAGTTTTGGTGCCGGGGGCGAACGTCGTCGTAGCCTCAAACCCGCTCCTTTCTTATGTGGTTTCAGGCGCCCTTGCTAAAGCGGGGCTTGAACGGCGCGGTGAAATCGTTCGCCTCGTTATGACCATGCGAGGTGGAGATAGACCGAAAGCAGCCCACGAGGAGTTTTCCGATGTCAGCGTGATGCCTCGATCTATGTGGGAGCCTTGGTTGGTCTTTCGGAAGCCCCTCGACGGAAGAGCACAAGACAATCTTCGCAAGTGGGGCACGGGTGGGTTTCGAAGACCTTCTTCAGACAAACCGTTCGGGGATGTGATTCCATCGGCTCCAACCCATAAGTCCGAAAGGGCTCTGGCGCCACATCCCAGTTTGAAACCCCAGCAGTTCATGCGCACGTTAATTCGTGGGGTTCTTCCGCTTGGGAAGGGAATGGTGCTCGACCCATTCTGTGGAGCAGGGTCAACGCTTGCTGCGGCTGAATCGGTGGGATATGAGAGTATCGGGATTGAAAAAGACCCGCATTACTTTGAAATGGCGAAGAAGGCCATCCCAAGACTAGCGATATTCAAGAACGGCAGCAATCATCCATTGAGCTTGTAAACCCAACTCTTCCTCAGCTTCTCTATGCCGCTCTTATGCAACGTCGCTGTCCTGGTACCTAACTCACCCCGCAGGTTTTTTCTGAAGTCGTCTCTTGTGACCTGTCCAAGATAGATCTCCGTCACCGTCATGGGCACCCTATCCTTAGCCGGTTCCGAAGAGTTGTCCACGTCATAGACAAACACGCACATCCATTGATCGCGTGCGCCGTGAGTGTCGACGGCGCCGCCGGCCTTTCGAGTTGCCTTGATTTCTACACCCTCCGTCCCAGCCTTGACCGTATTGTCAGGGTATACGCCATTCACAACGAGGTCTGGGTGGCCGTTGTGGTACAGGTTGACGGTTAGGCTTCTGGAATGTTTTGCCAGGCTTGCGGTGAGCATGTCCGATAACACTCCTGACATGATGGCGGGCCGTAACATGTCGTCAAGTCGTTGAAGGCCTCGTTCGATCAGGCCACGATTCACGTCGTAGAAAAAGTCATAGACGTCCTGCATAGCCATTTCGAAATCCTTCAAACGGAGCCCAAAAGGCAATTTGGCGCTCCGATTAAGGCATTGGGTCGTCACTTCGTTTTGTATGAGAGACATGGTTGTGAAGCGAGTCGTGCTTGGTTATACGTCGATACTCACAATATCGGCACATCATAAGGTCGGCGGTTGCGTGTATCAACCCCCAATCGCTCTTTCGTCCGTGCGACAACCAGTCGCGGATTCAAGTAGCCAGTGCATAACGTCAACGACGGCGTGATGGAGTAACCTCTTGGCACACCAAGGGGTTACTGATGCGCACATATCGTCGGATCACCTACGAAGACCGGTGCCAGATTTACGCCTTGCGGACGGCAGGGCAAACCCAGGCCGCGATCGGCACGGCGCTCGGCTTGAGCCAAGGAACCGTGAGCCGGGAACTCGCCAGGAACACGGGGCAGCGGGGCTACCGCTTTCAGCAAGCGCAGCGCAACGCGCAGTCCCGACAGCAGCAGGTTCGACACCAGCCGCGCAAGTTGACCCTCCGTGTGCGGCGCGCGATCGCCCGCACGCTGCGGGAGGAACGCTGGAGCCCGGAGCAGATCAGCTTCTGGTTGTGGGCCGAGCGCGGGGTGGCACTCAGCCACGAATGGATCTACCGAATGATCTGGGACAACAAGCGGGCGGGCGGCGACCTCTGGCGGTTCTTGCGACGGCGTGGCAAGCACTATAACCGGCGTGGTGCTCAGCACGCCGGTCGAGGCGTAATCCCTCATCGCATCGACATCGCTGAGCGCCCCGCGATTGTTGCAGCCAAGACTCGGCTTGGCGACTGGGAGGGCGACACCATCGTCGGGGCGCAACGCAAAGGCGCCCTGCTCACCCATGTCGAGCGAAAAAGTCTGTTCACGACCATCTCGAAATTGCCCCGCCCAACAGCCAAGGCCACGCACCGCGCCACGGTGCATCGGCTGAACCCGTTGCGCGACCACGTCCATACCATCACTTACGACAACGGGAAGGAGTTCGCCGGACACCGGGATACCGCCGATATCCTGTGCGCGCAGGTCTTTTTTTGCCACGCCCTATCATGCGTGGGAGCGCGGTGTGAACGAGAACACCAATGGCCTCATCCGAGACTTCTTCCCCAAAGGCACGGACTTCACTACAATCCACCCGGCGACGGTGGCGAGGGTTGAACGCCTGCTCAACCGTAGACCTAGAAAATCACTCGGATTTAAAACGCCCAACGAGGTCTTTCAGGCTCTGGTCAGACGCGGCTGAATGTTATGCCCTGGGGAGTTGAATCTGCGAGTTGATTACTAATAGGAACTCAGAAGTGTCCCAACGTTACTCGCACAAGATCAGCTGTTTATCTGGAATGTGCGCGGTGTCTTCGATCACGGCTTG
>JBBRRK010000030.1:0-25292 GCA_038200765.1 Nitrospirales bacterium | reverse complement strand
GCGGTATCATACGACTACGAAAGAACGCACTTGATGCAGAAGTCAATAACTGGAGCGTTCAATTGGTTCCCCCGTCGGTTTCCCTCTGCAGTGTTTAAATACCCGCTCTCTTTCCATTTTTCACCTGCACTTAAATTGAATATCTTCCCCTCCACTAGGTTTGTGACCAGTCCTCGACCAGCCTGTTCGGTTTACCAGGTCAAAAGCTTTCTAGCTGGGGATTTTGACATGGGTGAGTCTGGTGTTTTCAGGGAGGCTATTCGAGAGCGCCAGCGGTCGTAAAACGGTCGTGTAGCGGAGCTACTTTCTTCTCACTTCCGCTCACTCAATCTCACTCGGCAAAGCCGCAGAAGTCATTGACAATGCTCTTTGAATCCTGTGAAGTCCGTTCAATATTGGGGAGCGGGATATGGCCCCAAATCAAATCCCGCCTTTGGCACCACAATAATTTAGGACGGCTAATTTCGTGGCGCCTTGCCGATGATGTGTACACGGGGAACGTGTGGGAGCGGAATCACACGGTCGTCGTCCGGCTCACTTCCTAAGACCCACACAAACAATCTCTCCGCGTGGAATAGTTCATGATCCCGCAGGATGCTCAAAAAGGCCGGACTTCTCACCCGTCCAACCCCGTCGGCTAGTTCACCCTCCCGCCCTGAGCCTGCCAAGACAGGCTTGTTGCCCAAGGACGCGCCGTTCCGCGAGCAAGGCCGCAGCGAGCAATTTAAATAGTCCTTCCAATCTTGCTCGCTAACGTTACTCTAGGATGGCCCGGATGAGTCCCCCACTGCGCACGCTGAGGCTGGCCTTTCAAATTCTCTCTACTTCTCTTTAGCGGAGTGGCTGAGGTTGCCCTTCACTGCGTGCATCGAACGATATACATGCTCCCTCCAAGCTTGCTCGTTCTCTCTCTCGGGATGGGGGCTGATTGATCTTCCACTGCGCGCAACCTTCGCACCCGCCCACCCACTGGCACGTCGAGACGCGCCATTAGCCCAAGCGAGGGCGTTCCAATTTTTTATGCCTTTCTTGGAGGGAGCAGCCAAGGCTGTCCTTTACTGCACGCATCGAACGAGCATTATCCTTCTAATTGATCCTTCCAAGCTCACTTGCGTTTTCTCTCCTGGAAGGGCACCCATGTTGGTCTATGTGCGGCCGTCGAACGAGGCCCTTCTCAGGGCGCGCGTTCCGGGAGCACAGGACCAACGTGGGTGTCATTCCATCCCCTTCATCGTGCGCGTTCTGCGAGCAAGAAGGACACCTGGCCGCTCCCTTCCCATCCCTTCGGAGACCGCGCGTTGCGCGAGCACAGAAGATCATCAGGCTTCATCCCCTCTTCGTTCTGCGAGCAAGAAGGGCACCTGGCTACTCCCTGCCCGGCTGGCGGGCTTTTTCAGCATCCTGTTAGAATTGATTTTGGATATCGAAGAGCTTGCTCGGGTTATGTTCCTCCCACCTTTTGATCGCCAACAGTTCGGCCTGTCACTTCATGCACGCCTCCAGCCACCAGATGCTGGAGCCCCGAGGATGCGGTGATCCAGGGTTTCAACTCCTCGCAGCGATCATGCTACTATGCCGATCAGCATACTCATGAGTTCGGCGACTGGAGAGTGCGCTGCGGATCCTATCTGTCAAACGACCGGTTCCGCTATGTGGGCACACAGTCCCGCGTTGCTGAAGACGCGTCGGGGTTCGTGATTTTAGGAGGTTGGTATGCAAAAATTGATTGAAGGCATCCATCAATTCCAAACCAAGGGTTTCCTTCCGTTGCAAACGCTGTTTGAGCAGTTGGCGAAGGGCCAGAACCCCGAAACCCTGTTCATCACCTGTTCCGACTCTCGCATCGACCCGACCCTGCTGACGAAGGCCCAGCCAGGCGATCTATTCATCCTTCGCAATGCTGGGAACATCGTCCCGCCGCATGGTGCGGGCAACGGAGGTGAAGCAGCGACCATCGAGTTCGCCGTGGCCGCTCTCGGCGTCAAGGACATCATCATCTGCGGCCACTCCCATTGCGGGGCGATGCATGGCTTGCTGCATCCTGAAAAGGTCGCTTCACTTCCTGCCGTCTCGGCATGGTTATCGCACGCCGAGATGACCCGCCGTATTATGCGTGAGAACTACGGCCATCTTGAAGGGGATCGTTTGCTGACTGCCACCGTCGAAGAGAATGTCTTGGTACAGATTGAGAACCTGCAAACGCTTCCGGCGGTCGGCTCCCGGCTGGTGCGAGGCGACCTGCACTTGCATGGGTGGTTCTACAAAATCGAAACGGCTGAAGTGTTTGCCTACGACGAGGGAAACGGACAATTCGTGAAACTTGCCGAGTACCAGACGCAAATCGAACCCAGCGTGCGGCGACGGACCACTCACCTCATCTGAGCGGCCCTGAAGAAGCGTATTCGGAGCACATTGGCATGAGTTATCAAACCCGGCAAGGATTCTGGCGAGAGGCGTTCGCTCTCCAAGGGTCAGTCACGCCTCATGTAATGCCCTTCGTTTTGTTTTTCGGCCTCATCGCCAGCGGCATCTGTGCAAGTGCTTGGCTGGTAGAATCGCTGTTCCACGTGCCGGTCGGTCTGGAGGTCACCCCCTTTGAATTCGCTGGCGCGGCCTTAGGGCTTCTGCTTGTTCTGCGAACGAATGCGGGATATGACCGATGGTGGGAGGCGCGCAAACTTTGGGGAGGCATCGTCAACCAATCACGCAATCTCGTCATCAGTGCGCTGTCCTACGGCCCGGCGAACTCGGAATGGCGTGAAAGGATTGTTGGGTGGGCTGCGGTTTTGCCACATGTGGCACGTCTCAGTCTACGGGATGAACGGCCCTCGGCTGAGGTTGCCAACTTGGTAGGCCCAGAGAATGCGGAACAGATAGCGACTGCGGATCACATGCCGAGTTTCGTTGCCTTAAAACTCGGTAATCTGCTTCATGAAGCCTGTGAGCGATTGGAAATGGACCGGTTTGCCTTCATCCAAATAGACCGAGAGCGAGCCTTGTTGATCGACCATATCGGGGCGTGTGAGCGAATTGCGCAAACTCCGTTGCCACGAGCTTATTCTATCAACATTCGGCGATTCATCGTGATGTTCCTAGTGATGCTGCCGTTCGCTCTCCTTCATCGGTTAGATGGTGATTGGCTTGTTCCAGTCATTACGATGCTGGTTGCCTACCCTCTCCTGTCTCTCGACCAAATCGGAATCGAACTGGAGAACCCCTTCTCGACAAGCAACCTGAGTCACTTGCCCCTCGATGACATCTCGGCAACCATCGAACGGAACTTGCTCGGCATTTTGAAGGTGAAGCAAACCGAGGCCATAGCGGCAACAGGACAGTCGGCAGTTGCAAAAGGGTAGCGCCGGCGAACACGCGGTTAACCCGAGCTGCGGATCGGGCGTGTTCGGAAATCGAAGTCTCTTGGCCGCCGCCGGGGTACCTTGCTCGTTAGCCAAAAGACAGCAGAGCCATCGAGGTAGTGGTCCGTAATCAACCGGTTACTTTCGCGCATGGAATCCGAACGAGGCCTATCCAGTGCCCAAGTTCGTTAGGTCCGAGGAACCAAGCAAGCAACGGGTACGCCTAACCCACTCCTGATTAGCACAAGCTACGTGCGACCTAGTGACAGCATTTCTTCTTCTGCTATACTCCTCAGGATGTTATTTCGAATGGTGCCTCACATGCGAGTCTTCGGGTGGCTCACGCTCCTGATTTGTCTGGGAACCACGGGAGACCTGGTGCACGACCTGGCGTTTGAAGAGCCGAACGAGTCGACCGATGACCAGGCAACTGCCGGAGAACCTGATAATGCTGCCGAGCATCTGCTCATGCCTTCCCAACGAGTGGACAGTTCAACAACGGACGTCGCTGCGGCCACTCCGCCGGCCGACCTCGATGCCATCTCCACAGCCTTAACGTTAACGAACAACGCGGCTTTACGAACCGCTTCTTCAAATTATCAGCCCCCTCCAATCAGACCCCTTTCCTTTTCAGTCCCTCTTCGCATCTAGAGCCATCCAGCATCTCCACGCCATGCGCTCGTCCTAGTGATCGACGATGCGCTATTTTTCTATGGAGGTCTGTGATGCGATACAGCTACATCATTTCAAATGGTCCACATATGCTCGCTCGGTTGTTTCTGGCTGCCTGCCTCGTCCTTGCACTGGGACACCAGGCAGGCGTCGGGTCCGCCTCCGCTGCAAACGGCATTGCGGATGGCGAGACGGTCCGAGTAGATACGGTCAATATCAAGGGACTCATCCATACCGAGCAGGAGACCATCCTCCGGTTGCTGCCTCGATCCGTGCCTGCCGAGTTCACCAGAGCGGAAGTCGAAGAGTTTGAGCGGCGGGTGCGTAACCTGAGCCTCTTCGATCACGTACAGGTCACGCGGGCAGGGCAGAATATGACGATTGACGTTCAGGAAAAGATTACACTCGCCCCGATCCTGAACTTTACGAGCGGCACCAGCGTGAAGGATCTGAACGCCACCGTCGGCCTCGTGGAATACAATCTGTTTGGCACGGGTACGCAACTCGGCGGACAGTTTAATTACAGTCAGCGCGGACCGAACGTGGACCTCTGGCTCTCGCAACATGCCTACGAGCCAGGACGTTGGGCCAAAGAGATCAAGGGGTCCTACAACGTGAACGGGATCCGGTTTGCCGATTCGACCTCAACCTGGACGCGCAACCGTATTGGGTCCGAGTTGGAACTCAAAGGACCCTATCAGTATGGCTCGCCGTTGCGGTATGAGGTGGTCGTGAAATTCTACCGCGAGTTGATCAGCGAAGAGGCCGGTGCTCAACGCCCGCCTGACGGGTATTACGTCGGTGTGATTCCTGAGGTGATATGGGACAAGTATCACTGGGACGATCTGGTGCCGAGTGGATACCGTATTTCGCTCGCGTTTCGTCCCGGCTTCTTTTTCGGCCCAAATCAGCAGCGCCATGAAGCCGAGTTGAGCTATCTCCAAGGTATCCCACTGGCCTCAACCACCGTGCTGATGATCAACAGCGTAGCAGAGGCAGTGAATAATTCCGGGAATCCTAATCACAGTCTCTTACTCGGGAGTATCTCGGGCATACGAGGGCTTTCCGATAACCTCTATCGCAACCGCGCGCTGGCCTATACCAACCTGGAACTCCGGCACGCGATTCAAGTGGCGCCACGCTGGGCAGTGCAAGGGGTCCTGTTTTCTGATTTCGGCACGTTTCAATCGTTCACCGAAAATGGAAACCTTCGGGACTGGCGAGGGGCCGTGAACATAGGGACCGGGATACGGATCGTGCCGACGTTCCTTTCGAACACGCTCCTGCGAATTGATGTGGCCCATCTGTTCTCGCCGAGCCCGAATTCCCTGATTCAGTTCGGGATCACCCAATACTTCTAATCCGAAGGTATGGTGGTCATCCAGTCCTGCACAACGTTCGATGAGTGGCTCCATGGCGTCCTCCTCCGGGCTGTGAATGGCCGTGGCCCGGAGGCGCCTCCTCATCACGACTCTGCTTTGCGTGCTCGCAGCCACAATGCGAGGTAGCGGAAGCGCCCACGTCAAACTCGTGGCGGACTCATGGTACCAACGTTTCCCGACGTTGACCGGGCCACGGCACGCGTAGGATAGCGCATTTTCATCATGCATGGGTGAACGCCTCGCGTTCATGACAACTCGTGAATAATGAGGACTAGCCCAACCCACGAAGTGGGCGATGAAGTCTACTGTCCACAAAACCTGCAAGAGTTCCGGTCATCAAGTCCTCAAAATTCCAGCCTGACAAAACTAGCCCGGTGATGTCCCTAAATCAAAAACTAAAGGACAGGTCTAGTCGCAAAACCAGCGGTTTAGGAAACCGTTCTCACGACCCTACCCCAGCCTATTCCAGCTCACTCAGGCTTACTCCAGCCAAGGTTTGCTCAAAATCCGAACTTTGTCTGGAATAGGCCTGAGTGAGGTGGAGTTGAGCACGAAATGAGCACAGTAACCTTGTGATGGCCCTTGACTAATCAAGTTTGGTTGATATATACGTGATCATGGTTGCATTATCTGTCTCACTCAAAAAATCTGTCACATTGTTTCATGCCTTATCCGACGAGACGCGGTTAGCATTGCTTGAACGGTTAAAAGAGGGGGAACAATGCGTCTGTGAGCTGACAGATGCAATGAAGGCCACACAGTCTCGGTTGTCATTTCATCTCAAGGTGCTTAAGGAGGCCGGGCTCATTCGGGATCGCCGGGAGGGACGTTGGATGTACTACTCGATCGATCCAGATGCGATTGAGGAACTCGAAACGGTGGTAGATACGTTGAAGCAGGTGGCGAAGTCAGCAGTTTCAGCCAATCGGTGCTGCTGATTTTTTTGACTCTAATGAATCAATATTTCTTGATGGGATGGGCGTATGACTGATCAACACGAGTTAAAGGAAGAGATCAAGGCTCGGTATGGGAAAGCCGCGTTACAATCCCAGCAAAAGGAACAGCGTTCGTGTTGTGGAGCCGGGTCTGTCCTGACGAACGGGCAGCTAGACCCTATCACCGGCAATTTGTACGGAGATGGCCAGACGGCAGTCCTGCCAGAAGAGGCGGTTCGGGCATCGCTCGGCTGTGGCAATCCGACCGCATTAGCACAAATTTCGATGGGCGAAACAGTCTTGGATATGGGGTCGGGCGGTGGAATCGATGTGTTGCTTTCGGCAAGACGCGTTGGGCCCACCGGCAAGGTGTATGGGCTGGACATGACCGACGAAATGTTGGAACTGGCCAGAGCCAACCAAGCCAAGGCCGGTGTCACAAATATCGAGTTTCTCAAGGGCGATATCGAACACATTCCATTGCCGGATAATTCGATTGACCTGATCATCTCCAACTGCGTCATCAATCTGTCGCCGGATAAGGATCGGGTATTAGCTGAAGCTTTCCGGGTGCTGAAACCGGGTGGGCGGTTTGCGGTGTCGGACATCGTGATCCGAGGCGACATGCCGAAGGAAATTCGACAGAGCATCGAATTGTGGGCTGGATGCATCGCTGGAGCATTGGAGGAGGCCGACTACAAGCGGAAACTCAGACAGGCTGGTTTCGAGCAAGTGTCCATAGAAGCAACCCGCGTCTATACGGCCCAAGATGCTCGCGACCTCTTCAATGGGACGGGAGTTGACGTTGAGGCGATCGCCCCCCTTGTCGATGGTAAGTTCGTGAGTGGATTCGTTCGAGCTTCCAAGCCAGTAGCGAGCCAAGCGGCTTGTTGTGCCACAAGTTGTTGCACATGAACCAATCGTGAAAGAGCGGATTTTTCGGAAATCTGAAGCACTGGAGGGGCTTTTCCGTTCGCCAAGATCTATTGCACGGGCGAACGGCCCCACGAAGTGCGGTCCGTACCTCCTCGCCTCTTCGCTCGCTGCGGCCTTGCGGGACAGCCTTTTTGAGCATCCTGAGACTATTGTGACATTGGCGCCATAGGGAAGATTCCATCAGCGTCTTGTGTATACACCGAGTTTTTCCGCAGCCTGCTAGGTCCTGAATCCGCTCCTCGATCAGAAGGGTTTCGCCCTGTAACCACCTGGCTCGTTCTCGTCATTGCTCCTGTTTCGCATTTCCCGTTCGGCCTCCACACGGCGCCACTCTGCCGCGATCATTCGGTCGAGTTCTGCAATATGCTTCTCGGCGAACGCTTTGACCGCCTGCCGTTCGTCTGTCAGCCAGTGCCTCAGCGATTCCTTCTTGACCCGCCATGCGTCCGCAAGGCCGAAGTCAGCAGAGACCACGCCGGTGCTGTCGATGCTGATCTGGACTCCACTCATTTTGCGATCGTCAAGTGGAAATCGCGACACAATCTCTTTCAAGACCCCGTAGGTGGATGTCTCACCAGGATAGTTTTGGAGAACCGCCAGGGAGAAATCTGCCTCCGTATCGCCGCCAGCTTTGACTAACTCGGCGAGCGCGGCAGCGAATTCCGGGGTGCAATTGGGAATCGCTCTACTGAGCAGGCTCCCCCCTTGAAACCGGAATTGCTCCCGGTTTTGAGCGAACCACAACAGTCCCTTGCTGATGGCGAGTTGCGGGTCTTTCGAGAGTGCCTTTTCAAGTTCTTGGAACTCAAACGGCACCGCTTCGAACTGCTCTTCGTCACCGTCCTCGGACTTCTTGGCGAGCCGAGTGGCAAGCACTTCGTCGAGTCGCTGCTGCTCAGTCTCTCTGATTCGAACAAAAGCCAGCCCGGCGGTTTCCTCACTCACCCACTGCACATCAGCCCCATCAATCATCAGCGGCCACTCCAAGCCTGGCACATAGATGCGCAGTTCTAACGAGAGGCCTGGCAAAATGAGGAGCGGGCTTTCCAGTCGGCACCCGCCACTTGAGAGATCGAGTATGAGGCCTGTTCCCTCGGGCTGGGTGGGACCTGATACCGTGGTGCGAAATTGCACCCGGAAGCGAGGCGTAGCGCGCTGATCCTCCATCTTCATGTCCATGACCGATCGACTCCCCACCTTGGGCTTCTCACGCGACCTCAATACTTGATATCCGCGACGCGCCGACTCTCCTTAATTTAGTGAGAGATACATTAGGAGAGTACAAAATCAATATCAACTACTTTGGCTCCCCTGAACTGTTCCTTTTGTTGAAGCCCTCAGATGCTGTCCCTGTTGCATTGGCGATGCCATCAGAATCATTCGATTTTGGAACAGGTGGGAGGATACGTCAAAGCCCTAGAAAGATCGACTTCTGGGTCTTGAGGTCGAGGGAGGTTTTAGAACCCTGTGCGCAGCTCGTCCAGGCAAGCGGAAGATGCCTGAAAGTCGTTTTGAATGTTCTGTCTACAGTACGAAGTGGTGAGCCGAGCAGGACTCAAACGAGACTCAAGATGCGGTCGTAAAATGGTCGTGTAGCAGAGCTACTTTCCGCTCATTCCCTCTCACTCAATCTCACTGCTTCTCAGGTCACAAGTCTTTGACTTTCTAGCGCAAAGCCTGTGAAACCCACGTCAGTGTTGACGGTACTGAATTGGCCCCCAATCAAATCCCACCTTTGGCACCACGTACTTCTCTCTGACGCAACGCAGGCTGTTCAAAAAGACCGTCCATCAAGGCCGCAGCGACCGACCAACGATGATCCTTCCACGCTCACTCGTTACCGGTGGCCTGGCTTGGTCCCCAACTGCGCATGTTGAGGCTGGCCTTTCAAATTCTCTCTATTTCTCTTTAGGGGAGTGGCCGAGACTGCCCTTGACTGCGCGCATCGAACGATAGACATGCTCCCTCCAAGCTTGCTCGTTCTCTCTCTAGGGATGGGGGCTGATTGATCTTCCACTGCGCGCGTCCAACGAGGGTCTTCTAAGACCGCGCGTTGCGCGAGCACAGAAGATCATCAGGCTCCATCCCCTCTTCGTTCTGCGAGCAAGAAGGGCACCTGGCTACTCCCTGCCCGGCTGGCGGACTTTTTCAGCAGCCTGCTCATGGGCAGACCACACAATGTAAGTGCCAGACCCCTACATCAGACATGGCCCCCGATTCTCGTGCAGTGGACCATCTCTTTTCCCGCTGATCCTGTTCCCGTCCTTCAGAACTGGCACCAATCACCACAGTGATCCATAGAGAGAACCGTAGACGTCATGGAAAACTAACCGTAATTCATTTGTTATTTGACAATCACGCCTACGGTGAATATAATTCATGAAAGTTTATGGTAGTGATTACATTTCACGAACGGTGAATGAAATTCATGTATCATGACATAATTGAATTTCTGTTAGTGAATCAAATTCATAATATCATGACTAAAGTGAATTATTTTCATGAATGGTGAATGAAACATCAAGGGTTATAGAATGAGTGATCAATTTCCCCCTGTAGCTGACTTTCACGGGAGAGCTATTCCAGAACCAATTAAGCCGGTTGGCTACGCCGCCCTAATCAATCGTTACGCGTTACAGGTACCACTGCCTCAACAACTCACTGCCATCGCCAAAAGACACCAGCCGACTTCTACGAACGAGTGGCAGCTTCTCAGCCCAAGGCATGAGCCAGAAGATACCCTCTTCGGGCATCTTGAATTTGCCATCAAATGGGAAGGCGTCGATTTAGGCGTGATGGCAGCACTATTTAAAATCGTCAGCGATCAGGACATCGCCAAGATTATTCGGTCTGAGCCGACAGGCGCGTATACCCGACGGATTTGGTATCTGTATGAATGGCTCACAGGCCGACACTTGGATCTTCCAAACCCAGGGAAGGTTCGAGCGGTGCCAATCGTAGACGCCAAAAGACAATTTACGATGCAAGAGGGCATTCCATCGCCGCGCCACAAGGTTGTAGACAACCTGCCAGGCACTCGGGCTTTTTGCCCGATGGTCCGCAGAACTCGCCTCTTAGACCAATTTATTGCGAAAAAACTCCATGAACGCGCACGTGAAATAGTTGGTCACACACCAACAGATGTCATAAGACGAGCTGCTGCGTTCCTTCTCCTCAGTGACAGCAACGCCTCCTTTCAGATTGAAGGAGAACAACCGTCAACCCAAAGGATGGAACGCTGGGGGAACGTGATTGGTCAAGCCGGATCCCATTCTCTCAGCATCGCTGAATTGGAACGATTGCAGAGGATAGTCATTGGCGATGCCCGATTGGTGCATCTTGGGTTACGAAATGAGGGCGGCTTTATTGGAATGCATGATCGCAGGACACAAGAACCCATCCCCGATCATATTAGCGCGCGCCCCGAAGACCTACAAAGCCTTGTTGAGGGCATCATCGCCTATGATGAACGTTCCATGAAGAGCGGGATTGATCCGGTCGTTGCTGCGGCCTCGAGCGCATTTGGCTTTGTATACGTTCATCCGTTCGAAGATGGGAATGGGAGACTACATCGGTGGCTCATACACCATGTGCTTGCGAGGGCTGGGTACAATCCACCTAAAGTGGTGTTCCCGGTGAGTGCGGCGATCCACCGTGAGACGGAGCAATATCGTGAAGTCCTGGAGTCGTATTCGCGCCTGTTACTAGACTGTATAGACTGGGAGGCCACACCCACTGGCAACATTCTGGTCAAAAATGAAACTGCCGACTACTATCGGTATTTTGACGCGACTACTCATGCGGAATTTCTCTATCGCTGCGTCGAACAAACAATCGAACGAGACGTGCCTGAAGAGATAGCCTATCTGCAATCATATGATGAATTTTCTCAAAGCGTTCAGACTATTCTCGACGTGCCGAATCAAAAAATTGACTTACTTCATACCTTCTTGCGTCAAGGGAAGGGGCATCTTTCGGCGCGGGCCAGGTCAAAGGAATTTGCGTCACTCACCAATGAGGAAGTTCTGCAAATTGAGGCGCTCTATGCAGAAACCTTACAACAAACTGAATCCTGATACTCCCAATTCATGTACCGTCAGTCCAGGACAACGCAGACGAGTGCTAGATTTCGCGCGTCAGGCGTCGCAATCTTCGCTATCCTCATCGTTGATCTTAGAGCCGCCGCCACGCTGCAAAATTGCGATACAACCAGTTGCATTGGGGGGTGGATCAGTGCGCTTGGAAAGATACGAGCGTAAACCGGTCGCGTAGCAGAGCGATTCCCCACTCATTCCATCTCACTCATTCTTGTGGCGTAAGTCTTTGATTTTCAGGCAGAAAGACTGTGAGCTTGCGTCAGTATTGAGGGTGCTGAAATGGCCTTAAAGCAAATCTCGCCTTCGGCACCACAGTAATTTAGGGCGGCTGATGTCTTAGCCCGCATTGTTCACGAAGGCTTCTCCTGCAACCGCCGATACGAAAATCAGAACTCATTGCGGTATTCTTTCTTCGCGCCAGGATCATACAAAGGGCGCTCGACCTCGTCACGAACCATCATGAATAATGCGGGTTATGTTCCTCCCACCTTTTGATCGGCCACAGTTCGGCCTGTCACTTCATGCACGCCTCCAGCCACCAGATGCTGGACCACGTTGTACAGGATGATGGGGACCATGACTCGTGGGTACGAGCCAAGCGCAAGAGAGGCCAGGACCAGCCCAGTCCCGTTGTTATTCATCCCCAGTCCGTACATGAGCGAGACCCGGTCAGCCTGGTCTACCTTGAACAGGCGGCTCAGCCCATATCCGGAGGCAAAGGCCGTGATACAAAGACCTGTGGTAATTCCCAACGTCACCGCCAAAAAGTCGAAATCGCGGTCCGCGACCGCCTGGGGAAGGGAGACCGATCCATTCGAGTAGTTCAAGAGCAATAACACGACGGCATTGATGAGTTTGATAAACGGCATGACGGCCGTGAGCCGGGCTTCAGGCACGGCGAATCGCACAGCAAGACCCAGCATGGACGGCAAGACGATCCAGAGGCTCAAGAAGGTTCCCGATCCGTAGGCGGCCAGGTTCTGCAGCACCGCCTCATACTCCTCCGACGCCATCTCCCCAAATACCTGCAGTGCCACCGGCGTGATGATAGGGCTGAGGACGGTGGAGGCGAGAACCAGTCCTAAGCTCAGCGCCAAATTTCCATTGGAGTTCTGCGCCCAGGCCGTAGACGCGCCGGCAATCGGCATGGCGGCGACCAACGCGAGGCCGACGAGGATATGCTGGGCTTCGTCAGGCTCATACCACAGCCGCATGACCAGGGTGACGCCAAAAATATAGACCATGGGATGACCAGATTGGCCGCGAGTCCGGCCAACATCACCCGGCTTTTTTGCATGAGAGATATTAAGTGCGACGTCTTCACGCCCAATCCAGCGTTAAACATGAGCGTGGCGAGGAGGAGCAGGAGCAACGAGACATGGATTGTTGTCTGGAAAATTTGAACGTCGCCCAAGTTCACGTTCCTGATCCATAAACCGGCCGCCGGAAAGACGGCGGAGATGGCATAGGCGCTGATCAGGAACCAGAGCAAATGATGGTGGATGAATTGCGACAGAGCGAGGAGTGTGAATCTGCGGTTATGCATATCTAGAAGATGCCGAGGGGGCCCCAAATAAAATCCCGCCTTTGGCAGCACAGTCATTTAGGGCAGTTGATGTCCCGGTGCCTGACCGATGATGTGGGGACCCGTTGACCGCGAGGAAGAAGTGGAATCACACGCTCTTCGTCCGACCCACTTCCTAACACCCACTCAAACGGTCTCTGTGCATCGTTCAGTTCCGGTTCCCGCAGGATGCTCAAAAAGACCAACCTTCTCACCCGCCCAACCCCGACGGCTAGTTCACCCTCCCGCCCTGAGCCTGCCAAGACAGGCTTGTTGCCCAAGGACGCGCCGTTCCGCGAGCAGAGCCGCAGCGAGCAATTTTAAATGGTCCTTCCAAGCTTGCTCGCTAACGTTACTCTAGGATGGCCCGGATGAGTCCTCCACTGCGCGCAACTTTTTCACCCGCCCCCCACTGGCACGCCGAGACGTGCCATACGCCCAGGCGAGGGTCTTCTGATTCCTCTACTTCCTCAGAAGGAGTAGGCAGATTGTTCTTCAGTGCGCGCATCGAGCGACCACCGCTTTATCGTGGGGGCTCTGCGAGCAAGAGGAACGGTCTGCCTACTCCTTCGCATCATTCTGAGACCGCGCGTTGCGCGAGCATAGGGGACTCACCGGGCCATCCCCTTCCTGCTGACGGTTTTTTTCAACAGCCTGCTACGACCAATACTGCGATGCCTTGGTATACCCAAACAGCAGATCGCGCCGCGCCAGGATACCGACGAGCTTGCCGTTCCGAACGACAGGCACCCGCGTGATGTAGCGATCCTGGAACAGATTCGCGACCTCCTCCAGCTTCATATCCTCCGTGGCCGTCACCGGGTGAGTGCTCATCATTTCGACCGCCATGACCTTCCGCAAATCCCGGCCCTCGATCATCGCCTGAAGCAGATCATACTCGCTTATTAGACCGACCAGGGTCCGATCCTCTTCCACCACAGGCAGACTGCCGAAGTTTCGCTGGGTCATCAGCCGGCTGATGGTCAAGGCATCGGTCCTGGTGCCACAGGTAAAGACCGCATCCTGCATCAATTGCCCCACCGTCAAGGTCTTCGGGTCGCAGGCCGTCGCAAGAAACTCCGTTCGTCTCATAACCCCTCCTCTTTATTCTTTCTCATTTATCCCGCAGCTCAACAGAATAATTCCAGCGGGAGGCTCAAAATGACATCCCAGCAAGGCCGCAGGGAGCGGGACGACTGAGGCGTACCCTTGCGGTACGTCGCAGGGAGGCACGCGACTGAGAACGACACTGGGGGTCATTTTCAGCCTCCCGCCCGCCCGGCCGCCAGGTATGCACGCAGCACATCCCGCCTGGCGATGATGCCGACAAGTTTATCTTTGGCGTCGACCACCGGCACGCGAATCAAATCACTGGCTCTGAACACATGAATCAGCGTCGGGAGCAGTGCTTCCGGGTGGATCGAATAGGGGTTACACGTCATGATCTCACTCGCGGTGACGGTGCCAAGTTTGTGCCCGTCATCCATCGCGGCCATCAGATCATGTTCGCTGACGATGCCCAGGAGCTTATCCTTGGCATCCACCACCGGCACAGCCCCAAATCCCTCGATCATGAGCGACGCGATGACGTCGCCTTTGGTCTTGAGATGAGCAGACTGCACCTGTTTCTGCATAACCTGTTTGACCATCATCAGGCCAAACTCTTTCTTTGTCTCTGTCCCAGCCTTCTTCTTTGTCGGCATGTATCCCTCCTCACTGGTGATCAAGTAGGATAGCCAAACGAGACTGGCGGGACTGGTTCATCTCGTTCAACCAAACAGACCAAATAAACAAGAGAAACCATCCGGGTCTCGCGCGTCACGCACAACGGTCTGTGGCTCTGGCTGACTTTTTCAACAGCCTGCTAATACCTCATTGACTGACCGCTTCTTCGGACGATGCCGCGCTCCCCCTACTCCTCCGGCCAGCGGAGATGCACAGTCTTCATCTTTCCCGTTTCCACCGTTACCTCCTTGAGACCCTGTGTCTGGCCCGCGTGGACCGCCGTGAGGTGATAGGTGCCGGACGGAAGTTCGACAAACAACCAAGGTCCGTTGACATGGTCACTGGGAATGTTGATCGAAGGCCCCCCTTTTGCTGACTGAATGGTCACTGCCACTCCAGCTAAAAAAGGCTTCCCTCCCGCGGTGAATACGAGCTTCAGCGAGAAATGGGGATACTCGGCGCTACGTTCATCGATCCCGACCCCGGCACTGAAATACCGAACACCCTCTGCCCGATAGAGCGGGAGCGAATCTTTGGACAGCTGACCGTTCACCTGGTATTCCATTTCGAGAAAATCGCCGGACTCCCCGATTCGGGCGACCGATCCCCCCTCAGCCAAGCTCATTCCCCCACAGAGACTACTCCACAACGCAAGCACCGGAATCAGTATCTGTCTCATAGACCCCTCCTAGCACTCTATCGAATGGACTACGCAATGCAAGTGCCACAGCCCCAAATCAGACAAGGCCCCGGATTCTCGCGCACGGAACCATCTTTCTTTCCCCCCACTGATCTTTCTCCCGTCCTTCAGAACTGGGGCCAAACACCACAGTGACCCGCTTGAAGCTGCTGCAAAACGCCGCAGAACCCGACTCAGAGACACTGGTCTCTCTCCAGAAACCATGAGAATCCTAGCGCGTTTCACATATTCGCCATCACTTCTCACAGGCACATCCAATGCAGAACTGATACCTAGAATGGGCGGTGTGTTATTGGCGTCATTAAGGAAGGGAGTCTGTCATGCGAATTCTTTGTGCCGTGGATGGGTCTGAATGCTCGCAGTGGGGGGTACAAGCGCTCGAAGCGCTCGCCAGCCGGGAGCCGGAGGTTGTCACACTGCTCCACGTGGTCGATCCGTCGGCCCTCCGAGGGGGCAGAGGCAGGAATCCCGTGGCGGAGAAGCGCGCCTTGGCCGCCATGGAAAAGGCCGGTGGCATTCTCCTCCGCGAAGCAGAGCGCTCAGCTCGAGTCGCCCTCGGACAGGCTGTGACCGGCCCTCGCACCAAATTCCACCGCACCTTAGCCCATGGGCCCCTCGCCCAGACGATCGTGCGACAGGCGCGGCGTGCAAAGGCCGATCTCATCCTCATCGGATCCCGCGGGTTGAGCGATATTCGAGGATTCTTACTCGGGAGCATCTCCCGGCAAGTCGCGTCGATCACCCGCTGTTCGGTTTTCGTCGTGAAACAGCCGATCCCGCAGTTGAGACGAGTGACCCTCGCGGTCGATGATTCAAAACACTCCCGCGTCGCTGCTCGATTTCTTCGATCCCGCATTCTTCCGGAATCTGCCACAACCACCATCCTCTCCTCGGCCGAGAGACCGGTGACCGATTTGGCCGTTCGATATTTATCCAAAGCCCAAGTCGCCGAACTGGAACGACCGGTCGTCGAACGCGCCACGAAACTGGTCGGGACATTTCGTGAGGACTTCCTAAAAGAAGGCTTCGCCGTCGTCACAGACGTGCAGATGGACCACGTCATCGACACCATCGTCACACAGGTGGAGGCCACGCATGCCGATCTCCTGGTGATCGGGTCTCGCGACTTGACCAAGAGCGAGCGGCGCTATCTCGGCAGCGTCTCGGAGAGTCTCCTGAGACACGCTCCCTGTTCCGTCCTGATCGTGCGAGACCGGCGTGCCTGACCTCGGCGAGCGACCGCTCCACCAACTTACGGTTGATGAAACCTTCACACACCTGGAAACCAGGGAAGGCGGCTTGTCGCCCGAAGAGGCACAACAGCGGCTCAGTCGATATGGCCCCAATGTTCTGGAGGAGCCGGGGCACTATTCATTGATTCGAGGGTTCCTCAACCAGTTCACTCACTTCCTGGCAATTCTGCTCTGGATCGCCGTCGCTCTGGCATTCACGGCAGAATTCATGAAGCCAGGCGAAGGAATGGCCACGCTCGGCTGGGCGATCCTCGGTGTGATCGTCATCAACGCCGTCTTTGCCTTCTTTCAGGAATATAAAGCGGAGCGCGCGGTGCATGCCCTCCATCGCCTCCTCCCTGCCAGGGCCTGGGTGCTGCGCAACAACCAACCGCATGACGTACCGCGGAGCGAGATCGTGCCGGGTGACGTGCTCGTGATCGAAGAGGGTGAACAAATCCCTGCCGACGCCCGGCTCATCGAAACAGCCGACATGCTGGTCGACCTCTCCTCTCTCACAGGCGAATCCCAACCGAAGCGGCGCACCGCGGAGCCGGTCACCGAGGGGCATCTCCTGGACATTCCCAATCTCGTATTTGCCGGCACCCCCGTGCTCTCCGGCAGAGGCCGGGCGGTAGTCTCCGCCACCGGCATGCAGACGGAATTCGGCAAGATCGCCCGCCTCTCCACGGAGGTGGAGACAGGCCTCAGCCCGTTGCAGAAAGAGATCATGAAGGTCACCCATGTGGTCGCCATGCTCTCGGTCGCCATGGGCGGGGTCTTTTTCGTCATCGGCATCTCCATGGGCTTGGGCTTCTGGATCAGCGCAATCTTTGGGATCGGCATCATCGTGGCAAACGTGCCGGAAGGACTGCTCCCCACTGTGACGCTGGCCTTGGCATTGGGCAGCCAGCGCATGGCCAGACGCCACGCGCTCATCAAGCAACTGACATCCGTTGAAACCTTGGGTTGCACCACTGTCATCTGCACGGATAAAACGGGGACGCTGACCGAGAACCGGATGCGCGTGGTTCGTTTTTATATGGACCATCTCGAAATCGAGGTACAGGAACGCTGTCTGGTGATCGCCGGACGTGTGACCAACGTGATCGAGGCCGAGGAGTATGCGCCGCTCTTCGATGCGATCATCCACTGCCACAATGCCAAGCGCGTGAGGCAGACCGGCGGCCGCCCCACCGTCACCGGCGATCCAACCGAAGTGGCCCTGGTCGAGTTCGCGCAGGATCACGGACTCCTCCACCAGGAACCGTTGCCCCGAATGGGCGAGCTGCCGTTCGACGCGGATCGGAAGCGCATGTCCACCCTCCATTGGCGTGAGGGCCGGCTCGTGGCCTTCGTGAAGGGGGCGCCGGAATCGCTCGTCCCCCTCTGTAATCAGATGCTCCAGCAAGCTGCACGCTCGCCGATGAGTCAGGAAGACCGCCAGCGCATCATGGAACAAAGCCGAACCTTCGCGCAACAGGCCTATCGGGTCTTGGCTGTGGCCATGCGAGAAATTGAAACGGGTGTCGAGAAGCTGGATATCGACCGTGTGGAACAGAAGCTTATCTTCCTCGGCCTCGTCGCAATGATCGATCCCCCGCGCCAGGAAGTGCCGGAGGCCATCACGCGCTGCCGCCAAGCCGGCGTGCGCACCATCATGATTACCGGCGACCACCCGCTCACGGCCCTGGCCATCGCCCGCCAGATCGGATTGGCCCCGAAAGAGTCCCTCACCGAGCCGGACGTAGGTAATCCCGCGATCGAAGGACACCAGGTTGAAACGATGACTGATGAGGCGTTGCGTCAGCTCCTGACACCCACCCTCCCTGATAAGGCCGAGCCGATCTTTGCGCGCATGGCCCCCCGGCACAAGATGCGCGTGGTGTCGGTGCTGAAAGACATGGGCGAAGTGGTGGCCGTCACGGGCGACGGGGTGAACGACGCGCCGGCGCTCAAGAAAGCCGATATCGGCATTGCGATGGGCATCACCGGAACCGACGTGGCGAAAGAAACGGCGGACATGATTTTGCTCGACGACAACTTTGCGACCATCGTCAACGCCATCGAAGAGGGTCGGGCCGTCTACGCTAATATTAGAAAATTCTCCACATACGTGCTGGCGAGCAACGTGCCCGAGGTCGTCCCCTATCTGGCGTATGGCTTGTTCGGAATTCCTCTGGCGCTCACGGTCCCGCTAATCCTCGCCGTAGATCTGGGGACCGACATGGTTCCGGCCTTGGCCCTGGGTGCCGAAAAACCCGAAGCCGGCATGATGTCGATCCCGCCGCGCCCGCGCACGGAACGGTTGGTGAACCTTCCGCTCCTCCTGCGCGCCTATGTCTTCTTGGGCCTAATCGAAGCTGGAATCGCCATGGGCGCATTCTTTTTGTTGCTCCTGACACAGGGATGGACCTGGGGCATGCCGCTCGCCTGGTCCGATCCGCTCTACAAACAGGCGACCGCCGCCACCTTCGCCGCCATCGTCATCGCCCAGGTGGCAAACGTGTTCGCCTGCCGCTCAGACCGAATGTCGCTCTCTCAACTTGGCTGGTTCAGCAATCCATTGCTCCTCTTGGGAATCGCGACAGAACTCGTCGTCCTGGCGTTCATCATCTATACGCCCTGGGGCAACGCGATCTTTGCAACCAGCCCCTTGCCTGTCTGGATTTTTGGACCACTCGCGCTGGGCGCCCTTGCGCTGTTCATCGCAGAGGAAAGCCGCAAGTTCATCGTGAAGCGATTCAATAAGGGGCGTGCTCGTGAGTTCTCAAATGCGTGCGTCAAACGACCACTATGAATGGTCTCTCCAGGCTCGCTCGTTTCCTCTCCCCACCGCTGCACCCGAACGTGACACAGAGAGGGCGGCCTGGGTGAATCCCTAACTACGCGCGTCGAACGACCGTCATCCATCTAATTGATTCTTGAACCTTCCCCCACGTAGCAGAGGCGAGATCACCTCTATATATAGTGAGGGCGGCCGAGCTGATCCTCAGCTGCGCGCATCCAACGATGGTCTTCCCAGACCGCGCGTTGCGCGAGCATAAAGGATTGGCTCGGCCGCCCTTACATTCCTGATTCGCCCCTGCTTGACCCTATTCCTCTGCCTGAACCCCTGGATGATAGGTGCCGTACACATAGATGGGGATGGACAGATGTCCGAGATGTTTTTCTATCAGCGGCTTCACGTCCTTCCAGTCGAGCCCACCGACACCAGTGGCCAAGCGTGGAAGCGCGATACTCTTGAACTTCTCAGCTTCGATCACCTTGCCCAGTGCTTTGAGACAGTGATTCACGTTCTCGATTGTGGCCCGGCCAGGCTTGGCCCCGTGACTTGCCGCAGCCTCCTGAGTAAACAGATTCACAATTCGAACAGCTCCAACGCCGGACCACGTCCATAACTCGCCGCTCTTGGGGGTATACGTCTGAGAGTAATGCCGGAAATCCTTATCGCCGGCCACTGCTCCCTGAGTGCCAGGGCTAACCCATTTGCAAAATTGTCGTTAGGTGCAACCCCATGCGCCAGGGCCTCCGCCTTGGTTAACAAAATATCCCCTGAAACTTCCTTCAACATGTCACATTCTCCTCCATCGAGTTATTAATGAATCACGGATCCTGTCACAGAGAGCAAGATGAATGACTCAAGCGCGACTCCACCATTTCCCGACGAACCGTTATGAATCATGCGGGCTCTGAGCGAAACGGTTTAACATCGCCTGACTTGCGCAACATCTTGTTCACTTCGTCGAGGTGCAGCTCTTCGCCGACGATCATCTCTCGTGCATATTCTTCCAACAAAACGGAATTTCCCTCGGAGACCTTCAGGAGTTCGTAATAGGACGCGACAGCGGCCTTCTCGTGCTCCATGCTTTCCTGCAGAATATCTCCCACATCATGCTTCTCGGTTTCCAAGAGTGTTCCGATTTTCAGCGATGGGTGGCCGCCGAGCAACGTAACCAGTTCACCGGCTTTATGCGCATGGGCAAGGCTCTCGTCAGCATTACTCTTCAGCCAGGACACGATTGGGATACGGTTATAGCCATAGACCATGAGGGAGTAATGGGTATAACGGACGACTCCCGCCAACTCATGCTCCATAATTTTATTGAGTATCCCAACCGCTCGTTTCGTGTCTTGATCGTTCATCTCATGCCTCCTGTTAGCAAAACTATCCCGCCTTGAAGAAGTCGCGAACGACATTACGCCTGGCACGTCTGCTGCCTCCGGCCTTTGCACCATGGCACACCACCGTCGGCCATTCGTTGAGAGGCAAGTCTACTGGAAAGCCCCCTGCGTATCCACCTCGTCCTGCTCGTGGAGTAGCCCTTGTCTTTTTTCCGTCTCTACCCTATAGAATGGGCGAATGGGCAGAGTCGCAAGCTGAACAATCGTCAGCGTCCGTGACGTCCCCTTCCTCAATTGCACCGGAGCGCCGACTATGAAAATGCTGCTGATCGTGTTTCGTCAATCGATGCTAGAGCACATCCACGCCCTGCTGAGAGAATACGACGTCACCGCCTTTACTGAACTGCACAATGTAGCCGGCAGGGGAGAGACCGGGCCTCATGTTCAATTCCTCCTGTCACCCGGCGCCAACTGTATGATCCTTACCGCGGTATCGGAGCAGCTCGCCTACCGCCTCATCGATGGATTCACGCGATTGAAAGCGGATCCGAAGATGCGTCAGGGTGACAACATGCTCCCTTTGCACGTGTTCGTCCTCCCCTGTGAGCAAGCGGTCTAGCTCGCATGATTCATGAGCACTTCTGCTGCAATCCCCGATCCCTGACTCGAGCGAGACGGGCGGGAAAAGCGCGACTGGCAGAGACGGGGCTCACACGTCACGCGAGTCTCGCTCCTCGCGCTTGTCGCGCGCGCTCAGCGAGGAGCAGCAGGAGGGATTGAGGTCGCATCTGTGCAGGCCGCGCTTACCGGAGTAGCGGACTTGCGTGGCTAACTGAGTCCGATCCCGAAGACTTTGGCGGCTTTTTTCACATCTCCGGGCTTAACCCACAGGATGGCGCCGAAGCGTCCCTGGCCGGCACAGAGGCCGGTCACTGCAGTCATATTGATCTTGGCTAAGCGGAGTCGATCGGTCAGATCGGCCAGCGCTCCCGGGCGATCATCGCCATCCACCAGCAAGCACATTTTCGGTCCCTGAATTTTCAACTTATGCATCTTCGCGATGTCCTTGAACGCGGTGGGATCCTCCGGCACCACATCCACCTGTGTGCGGCGACTCCGAGGAAACGCATGCACGGCCATCAAATTCCCTCCTGCCTCACGCAGTGGAGCAAGGATGCCGGCTAATGTCCCGGGTTTATCCGCAATCTGCACCTTGAAATACTGAGCGGTTCGAATCACATCAGGCATCATACCCTCCTCTCCCCGCCCAAATAGCGGGTATCATCCAACAGGAAATAATTCGCGCGAAAACAATGTGTAGTGGAATGATCATTACGAGGACTTACCCCTTGCGCAATGATGAGACGGAAGTTGACTTGGTATAGCCTAGGCGCCCAACTGGGCAGAATTCAACCGGTAAAGTCCACTTCCAGGTACAGAGTCGCAGCTTCCGGCGGTCTATCTCAAAGATGGGCCAGCGGTATGTATACTACATGGCCTCCGCTTTGGCGTAGAGACGAGTAGGCGCTTCTGGAAAATACAGAAAGAGTGCCGGGCAGAGCCAGCCCTCCCCGTTGTCGGCCCACCGATACCACACGCCTTCGTATTCTTCCCGAATCTTCTCCAGCTTGACCTGATAGCCAGGGAACGGCTCTGAGGCAAACAAAAGCCAAAACCCCTTTTCTGCGTTGGGTATATTTGCGATCATGGCGTCAATCATCTCGGGAATGCCGGACACGAACGGTTCTTGAGAGAGTCCCACTCGTGGATCGTCAAAGACCCAGGTTGAAGCGTGCCGATATGGCACGGTGACATGAATGGCATTAGCCACAGAGACACCACTGCGTTCGTATTGCCATGAATCTTTATTAGTCGTGGCAGCATGCTACCAGCGGCGCTTCGGTGAGGGTGATGTGCGCCCGAGGCGAACGAGACGATCAACAAAGACTCCCGACCCCTTTTCATCGACCCCTTCACATCACAGTCAGCGGATGCGCCTCCACATTCGAAACACCCAGGGAGAGATACAACCTCTTCATGGTTCTCCCATCAAGGCCGAGATCGGGAGAACTTCTCCTCAATAAGTCCATACTCAAGCCTAACCCTCAATCTTGCGGGTGGACGAGAAAAACCTCAACCTCCCCGCCACACATGCGGTAGAGCAAGACTCCCGCACTCCATTTCTTCGCTATCCACTGCCTTTCTGAAGGACACCACCACGCGCCCCGAATCCTTTGGTCTTGCTGTGTCTCTCAATACAATAGGACCGTGCCACAACTATGGTCAGAAAAGAGGTGATGAATTATGAATAGCCTGATTGAAGGATCGTTCGCGATGGGCTGGTTGTTCACAGCCTTTCTGGTCTCCTATTGGACGATGAAGGCCTTTGAGCCGAAAGAGGCCATCAACCGAGCAACCGTCAAGCTTCCACGCTATAAAAAGGCGGGGTAAGCCAACCCGAACGAGATCGAGCCGGCAGCAGCCCGCGCAGCTCGGTCTCGGGTGGCCTCACCGAACCTCACCAGAGAATCGACACACCTTCCTCTCCTGCGACTCATCGGGGAACAACCAAGTGCAACACTTCGCCACGCGCGGCAGAGGCTGAAGTCAGGACGGAAATACTGTCACGTACACGGTTCGTTCGCGTGGGCCATCCAATTCGACCAGCATCACGGATTGCCAGGTGCCGAGCACAAGTTTACCGGCTGACACTGGAATTGTGAGAGATGGGCCCAGAATCGACGAAGCCATGTGGGACCAGGCATGAGAGGGATCATGGGCGTGCCGGAAGTGAATGTTCGGAATCATCTGCTCCACCACTTGAAGAAAATCCTGCTCCGTCCCCTCCCCCACCTCCCCCGTCGTCAATGCGGCAGTCGTGTGGGTGATGAAGAGAGCGCAAAGCCCGTCCTGCATCTTCGCCTTCCGGATCACCGCCTCAACCTGATCCGTCAGATCCACGACCTGTTTTCGTGCGGTGGTACCGATACGCAAAACTTCAGCCATGTGCGCCTCGGCTTTCTCTCATGGAGACAAATCGAACAAGCTCAGACCACTTCTCTCTTTACTCAACTGGATAAAAGACCAGCCACGCACGGACAGTCTCCGCAATGTTGAATTGCAAGACCCGCCCCCCTATCCGCATCCTTTGTGTTCCGACACCAAAGAACTGGGATACGACATGCTTTGGCAAGGCGCGGCAGGGAGCTGATAATGAAGACGACCGTTATCCCGCAGACTATCTGATCAGAAGCTGGAAGAGCGCATCCTCCACGCAGGCAGACGCGACGAGGACTAGATCTGCCGAATCTTTGCCGCCTGCTGGTCGGCCGTCACGCGCTCCCGGAGCATCCCATTCACCTCACGCTCGCCAAAGAAGCCTCCCCATCCATCCGAGACGCCCAATGCGAGATGAAATCGCTTCATAGCTCTCCCTTCAAGGCCGCGCACGGAGGAAGCACCAGACAAGTAGAATGGCCCCGGTTGCTCGCCCTTGTCTTTTTTTCGACGCTACCCTATAGAATGGGCAGCGTCGCAAGCTGAACAATCGTCAGCTTCCGTGACAACCTCTCTGCAGTTGCACAGGAGTGCCTTTTATGAAAATGCTGCTGATCGTCTTTCGTCAGTCGATTGCAGAACACATCCATGCCCTGCTGAGAGAATACGAAGTCAACGCGTTTACTGAACTGCACAATGTAGCCGGCAGGGGAGAGACCGGACCCACCGTTCAGTTCCTCCTGTCACTCGGCGCCAACTGTATGATCCTCACCGCGGTATCGGAACGGGTTGCCTACCGCCTCATCGATGGGTTCACGCGCTTTAAAGCGGAGCAGGGGATGGGTCAGCGTGACAATGTTCACGTATTCGTCCTTCCCTGTGAGCAAGCGGTCTAGCCACGGACAGCGCATCCCCGCCGCCGTTCGGTGTCGCCCGCACACAACAAGGCAAACGAGACAACCGCCGCGCGCGGACGAGGTGGGGCTGGATTAGTTCGGTCGATAGCTCGTCGAGGGCCAGGTCTACCGACTCTCAGCCACCTGCCGGTCGGTGAAATATCGCTCCCGGAGCATCCCCTTCACATCACGCTCGGCGGAGATGCCTCCCCATCCATCCGAGACGCCCAAGGCGAGATGAAATCGCTTCATGGCTCTCCCCTCAAGGCCGCACAAGCACAAGTTCCGCAAGGCTGGATTGCCAACCCGCCTACCTGGACCCATTGCTGACACCTTTTCTATCCCAATACTGAGTTGCAGACCCACCCATTTGCCTGCAACCTCGCATAATTGTTAGCCTTGATGATTTCTGCTTGAGCCGTACGAAACAATGAACTAAACTGTCATCTGTTACCGTATTTACTAAGAACAGAGATTGCGATGGACCAGCAATTACTTCTTGCGGTACAGCAAGCTTCTACCTCGTCACAGCAATCTGCGTATTCCGACGAAGTCGGCCACTGATTCCGAGCGAATGCGGCCACCCCTCGGAGCGGAGCGACGCACGCTCTCCAATGTTACTCAGTCGTGGCCGACTTCCGGTTTCTTCGCCAGCCGCTTCCGCATCGATTCTCC